>NZ_JEMA01000789.1 GCF_001589285.1 Sorangium cellulosum
CGCTGCGGGCGCTCGCGCGCGGGCGGCGGCGCGTCGGCCGCGGCGCCCGAGCGGCCGACGTGCTCGGCGGCCGCCTTCTTCATGACGTCGGCGACGAGCCCGTAGACCTCTTTCCACGCCGTCTCCACGTCGCGCGTGAAGCCGTCGCCCAGCCCCTCGCGCAGCGTCCAGAGCAGCGCCTCGCCCACCACGTCGTAGTGGCGGTCCTCGACCATGTAGCCGTGGTGGCGCACGCCGAGCGACTGGAGCACGGGCACGAGCTTCTGCAGGTTGTTCAGCCCGTCGACGGCCACGGCGAGCGTCTGCATGAGCTTCCGCTTCTGCTCGTTCATGTCGTTCTTGAAGAGCGGCCGCGTCGACGGATCGATCTCGAAGAGGCGTTGATAGAAGAGCGCCGACGCGGCGTCCGAGATGGGCATCACCTTCGCCCACGAGCGCTGCACGAGCTCGATGGTGCGCGGGCTGATCGGCGCGCCCGCGTTCGCGGGCGGCGAAGGCGGCTCGTTCTGCTGCCAGGGGGGGACGACCCCGACGAGCGTCCGCGCGGCGACCTGGTGGGCGGAGGACGGCGGCGGCACCGACTTGGGCCGCTCGGCGGCGCCCGGGCGGGCGGCGGGGCCATGCGCCGGCTGCGGGGGGCTCGACCTGGCGCCGAGCGCCGGCTGCGCCGCGGCCGGGGGGAGCGCCTGCGTGGTGCCCACGGCCGCGTGCGCCGCGGCGGCCTTCTTCATGACGTCGGCGATCACGCCGTAGACCTCTTTCCACGCGGCCTCGACGTCGCTCGTGAAGGCCTCGCCGAGCCCCTCGCGCAGCGTCCAGAGCAGCGCCTCGCCCACGAGATCGTAATGGTGCTCGGCCACCATATAGCCCTGGTGTCGCGCGCCGAGCGACTGGAGCACGGGCACGAGCTTGGGCAGGTTGCTCAGCCCGTCGACGGCGACGGAGAGCATCTGCATGAGCTTCCTCTTCTGCTCGGCGATATCGTTCTTGAAGAGCGGCCGCACCGACGGGTCGATCGTGAACAGCCGCTCATAGAAGAGCGCCGACGCGGCGTCCGAGATGGGCATCACCTTGGCCCAGGACGACTGGACGAGCTCGATCGTCCGCGGGCTCACGAGGTCGGGCGGCTGTGCGCGCGCGGCCTTGCTCAGGAAGTCGGGCGCGCCGTACGCCCCCGGCCCTCGCTGGGTGGCGGGCCCCGCCGTGGCCGGCACCGCGCGCGCGGGCGCAGGCGCGCTGATGCCGCGCTGCGGCCGCGCTGCGTCCCCCGGGGTCGCGGAGCTGCGCGTATGGGTGGGGGGCGCAAAGGGATCGTTCGGTTTGGCCATCGTGGGTTGTCCGCTGGAGGTTTCCGGGATTGCTTCGGTGAGGTGCGCGCCGTGAGGCGCGTGTTCAGAGCACAGGAGCCGCCGCTACATCCATCCTACATCAGGGAACGGGCGTCTGCCTACGGCGCGGCGATCGGGTCGCGGCGTAGGCAGACGCCCGGCGGAGGCGAGCACACAGCGGCGACCTGACCGGTGCGCGGCAGCAGCACGGCGAGCGTCAGCGCGCCGGGGATGTCGTGCGTCCCAAGCGGCCCCCGCGCCGGCGGTGGCGCGGCGCGCGCTTCCCGGGCGACGCTGGCCTGGCAAGCTTCACTTATGCAACCGTCACCCGCGCGGCGGCTCCGGCCACGGCGCTCGAGGCGGCGGGTGGCGCGTCCGCCGAGGGTTCCGTGGAACTGATTCCCGGGGGTCCCCGGCGCGACGCCGCTCCAGAGAGCGCGAGCCATGACCCCTATCGAGGTGAGCCGCCGCATTCCCCTCGCGGTGATTGGCCTGCTCTACCGAGAGCTCGCCCTCACCCAGGTGATTGCGCCACGCCCACGCAGCAGGCGTGTTCGATGACGGAGAGCGGGTGACCTCTCCTCTTCTTCCCATCTCCGCAGAGGGTGACTTCCTGCGCGGAGGCCCCCCGCGGCGCGCAGGTGAGGATGCCGACGGGAGAAGCGGTCGGCGCCGCGCTCGAGCATCCCTGCAAAGGACGTCGCGCCCGCTGCCATGGTGAAGCGACAGGCCGGTTTCCTTGACCATGCCCCCCGGCACCGGCGCATGGTTCACGATCGTGGACCATGGCCCGCGGAAGCGTCATCGGGGCCAGCGCTGCTCCGAGCTCACACGACCTGCCGGTGCAGCTCGGCAAGGTCAGCCTTCCGCACCGCGCTCCGCAACTCCGGAGCCTCGTGCCCCGGCCAGAGACCAGAGACCAGAAACGAAAAACGCGAGGTGGCCAGATTCGGCCGGTCCTCGCGTCCTCATTGCTGCTTGGATCGTGGTTGCGCGGGCGGGATTTGAACCCACGACCTTCGGGTTATGAGCCCGACGAGCTACCAGGCTGCTCCACCGCGCGAGAGGGAATCTACTCACGGCCCCCGGTTGGTCAAGGATTCTCTCAGGGCCCCCTGTCGATTGTGTCCCATCTGCCTCGCCGAGCTTGCCGAGCGCCTGCCGAGGGCGGCGGGCCTGGCTTCAGCCCGGCCGCCGCCCTCGCCCGGCCTTCAGCCCAGCCAGTCCGGCACGAGCGGCGACGGCGCCGACGTCGAGATCACCCAGAGCTGGTGCGCGGCGCGCGTCGCGCCGATGTGGAGCAGGTGCCGCGACTCGTCGTCCGCCGAGTACGTCGACGCGTTCACGTCGACCAGCACCACGTAGTCGTACTCCAGGCCCTTCACCTGCCGGATCTCCGTCACCTCGACGCCCGGGCGGAACGCGAACTCGTAGGCGCGGATGCGCCGGAGGTTCGGGATCTCCGCCATCTTCAGGGCGTCGTAGTACACGTCCGCCTGCTCGGGGTGGCGCGCCAGGATCGCCAGCGTGGCGCGGGGCTCGCGGGCGAACAGCGGGCGGATCGCGTCGGCCAGGAACGCGACCGCGGCGCCGGCGCTCGGGAAATGGTGGTGCTCGACCGGCGCGCCGCTGCGCGGCGCGAGCGGCGGCGTCGGATCGGCCAGCGGGCCCAGCACCGCGCGGGCGAACGCGAGCACCTCGCGCGTCGAGCGGTACGCGATGCGCAGCGGCTCGACGTCGACCCGCGACAGGCCGAGGTCATCGAGCGTCGCGCGCCAGTCGCGGAAGCCGGAGTCCATGAAGAGCCGCTGCGCCGTGTCGCCCGCCAGCGTCACGCTGCGCGGCTCGGCCACCACGCCGAGCAGCACCGCCAGGTCGATCGGCGCGAGATCCTGCGCCTCGTCCACGAAGAGGTGCTCGTAGACGAGCACGTTCTTCCCCTTGCGGAGCTCGCCCCGGAGGAGCTGGTACGCCCGCAGGAGGAGCGCGTCGTCCTCGGGGTCGAGCACCGCGCGGTCGTCGTTCGAGACCTCGGCCCTGTCCGCGCCGCGCTCGTCGTCGTCCGCGGGCTCGTCGCCCATCGCCGCCCTGCGCTCGGCGCGATCGCCCGGGTCGAGATCGAGCACCGCGGGGCAGCGGTCCGCGCACCAGCGCCACGCCCGCTTCACCTGCTCGGGGCCGAACTCGGGGTCGCCCGCGGCCGCGAAGGCGGCCGTGACCCGCTCGAGATCGGTGAGCACGTCCGCCCAGAAGGCGAGCGTGCCGCGCGAGTCGCGCCGCGCCCGCGCGTCGTCCTTGAGCTCCGCCGCGCGCTGCTCGAGCAGGTGGAGCATCGCCGGGTGGGTCTTGTAGCGGGTCACCACCGAGGGCGTGTTCTCCTCGACCGGCGCCTCGAGCCACGGGAACGCGCGCTTGCGGGCCGCGCGCGCCCACTCGGAGAACGTCTCCACCGCGATCCCGGCCAGGCCGAGCGCGGGGAGCGCCTCGCCGATGTACGCGCGGAGCGCGGGGCTGCCGACGATGACGAGCATCTTGTCGGCCGTGAAGCGGCGGCCGCCGTTGTAGGCGAGGAAGGCGAGCCGGTGGACGCCGATCGTCGTCTTGCCGCTGCCGGCGCCGCCCTGGATGACCACGATGCCCGAGTCCGGCTTCGAGATGAGCTCGAACTGCCGCGGGTCGAGCAGCGCGGCGATCTCGGGCAGGTGCCGGTCCTCGCGCGCGTGGAATGTCGCCCCGGTCCCGAGCCCGCCGCGCGCGGCCGCCGCGCCCGCGAGCGCGATGTCGCGCATGTCCTCGGGTCGGACGGCGCTGCCCTGGCCGCCGGAGAGCTCGGTGGCCCGCGTCGCGATCTCGCGGAAGCCCCCCGAGGGCGCGCGCACGAACGTCCCCTGCGGCGCCGAGATACGGTAGAGCTCGCCGTCGTCGATGGTGACTGTGCGCCGCACGAGCACAGTGCCCTCGACCTCGCGCTCGCCGAAGGTCTCCTCGTACTCCGCGCCTTCCTCGTAGCGGTAGTAGATCTGGCTGACGGGCGCGTGGCGCCAGTCGACGATGCGCACGCCCGCGCTCGCGTCGACGAGCGTCGTGCGGCCGATGAGCACGTCGCGCTCTGGACGGCCCTTCTCCCGCAGGCGCAGGTGGCCGAAGTAGGGCGACTTCGGATCGACGGGCTCGACGACGTTCTCGCTCCGCCGCGCGGCGATCCCCTGCAGGCGCTCCATCTGCTGCACGAGCGCCGGCACGTCCTCGAGCCGCGCCGCCGCGATCTGGTCGCGCAGCGAGAGGAGCTGCTCCTCGTGGTTCTCGATGGGCGGCGGCCGCGACGGCTTGTTCGCCGCGGCGGCGAGGTGCGCGGACACGCGGGCGAGCAGGGCCTCTTCCTCGCGCGTGATCGCCTCGCCTTGCTCGCTCAGCCCGGCGCCGGGCGCGCCGTCCGTGGGCGCAGGTGGGCTGACCTGGCTGATCGCGGCGGCGCTCGCGACGGTGGCCGAGGTCGGCTCGGTGGACTGCTCTTCGGAGGGCGTGGGGCTCGTGGGACGATTCGCGGTCACGGGAATGCCGATACGATGATCAGGTGACAGGCCGATCAGGGAGCACCGGCGCGCCCGACATCCGTCGCGGCCCGCCGGCGCAGGAGGGTCGGACCTATTGACCGATCCCGCACGGCTCCGCAACCGCCGCGTGGGGTCCCCCACCTCGCCGGCGCCTCGACGGAGCGAGGCGCCACGCGGGCGCCCTCGATGCGTAACGCGCCCCGCGCTCGCCGGTCGATCCGCCGCGGGCGGTGGCGTTCTGGATTGAGGTCCCGTGGAGGAACGCCGTAAAAGGCGGCGATGCAAAATTGCGCGACCCGGTCCGACCGGCTCCTCGAGCTGATCCTCTTCTCGCTGCGCGATCGCGGGGCGCTCTGCGCGCTGGTGCTCGCGACCTACCGCGTCGAGCTCACCAGCTTGCTCGACCGCGTCTCTTCCGGATCGATCGGAGACGTCGGAGAAGGTGACGACGAGCGCGAGGTCGCCGCGCTCCTCCGTGAGGAAGGCGCCGGCGGGTCCCCGGCGCGCGCCGGGGCGCGCCGCGGGCGCCGCGCGGAGCCCCGGATCAGCGAGGAGGATGCGTTCCTCGTCTACGATCTCGCCGGGTGCATCGCCGAGGCGGCGGCCGCCGCCCGGCTCCCTGTCGTCCGCCGCGACGCGCTCACGCTCCGCGAGAAGGCGGCCGAGGTGCACGCGGGGGGCGAGCGCGCTGAGCGGGACATGCTCGCGGCCGGGCTCAGGGTGATCGACAGGATCCTCGACGCGGCGCGCGCGCAGCCCGCGCCGCGGAACGAGCCGGCGAGCAAGGACCTGAACTGAGCTCGACCCGCGGGCGGCGCGGAGCCCGCGCCGCGCGGCGGGCGCGAGCCCGTGATCTCCGTCCGCAACTCAACTGCAAGGAAGGACGCGCGGCGCGCATGCACCTCCGGAGGACGGCGCTGGGGAGTCGCGGATCGGGCGCTGTTCGGGGGCGGGCGTGCGTGCACGCCGGGCGCTCCATGACTGGCTCGCTCCCTGCACGAGGTGCGGCCGCGGGCGCTCCGCGTCGATCCCTGGGACTCCCCCTCTGCCGGCCGGTCGCGCCCGCGCGCGAGCGTTGAAGCGTTGAAGCGTTGAAGACGACATGAGCACCCCCTGCGCCGGCTCCCTCCTCGCGCCGCGTGCGCTGCGAACCCCGCTCTGGCGCGCGGCCGCGAGCGCCCCGATGCGCGTCTCCTTCGCCGGAGGAGGCAGCGACCTGCCCGGCGTCGCCCGGCAGGACGGCGGGCGCGTCGTGGGCGCGGCGATCGATCTGCGCATCCGCGTTGTCGTGGAGCCTTTCGATCGGGGCTGGGTGCGGATGGAGCTCGCCCCGCGCGGGTGCGGTCGGGAGCAGCCGGGCGGGGGCTCCGAGGCCGCCGAGGCCAGCGTGCCGCGCGTGCTCACGCGGCGCCGCGGGGATCCGCCGCGCGACGAGCTCGCGTTCCGGCTGATCGAGGCGACGCTCGCCGCGACGGGCGTGGGCGACGGGGTCGCGCTGCGGGTCGAGGCCGAGACGTCGCCCGGCGCCGGGCTCGGCGGCAGCGCGTCCGCGGCGGTGGCGGCGCTGTTCGCGCTGCGCGCCTCGGTGGGCGAGGCCGCCTCGCCGGAGGAGCTCTCGCGCGAGGCGGTCGCGATCGAGCGCGAGCGCCTGGGCAACGCGTGCGGCGCGCAGGATCAGGTGTTCGCGGCCTTCGGCGGGCTGCTCGATCTCGCCTTCGACGCGCGGGGCTGCTCGGGGGTGCGGCCGCTCGCGATCGGCAGCCCGGGGCTCGTGCCGGCGCTCTCGGCGGGGCTCTTGCTGGTGGACACGGCGGTGCGGCGCGTGTCCGGCGAGGTGCTGGACCGGGTGGACGCGGGCGCGGCGTGCGAGGCCAAGGGCGAGCTCGTGGCCGCGGCCGGCGACGTGGCGCGCGGCTTCGAGATCGGCTCGCTCGCGCTGGTGCTCTCGGGCATGCGCCGCGGGGCGGCTGCCAAGGTGCGGCTCTCGGAGGCGGCGAGCGCCATCGCTGTCTCCATGAAGCAGCGGCTCGACGGGATCGGGGTCGAGGTGCTCCGGATGTGCGGCGCGGGCGGGGGCGGGCACCTCCTCGTGTGGGCGCCCCCCGAGCGCCACGCGCGCCTGCTCGACGCGCTCGGCCCCTGCGTCGTGCGGCGGCCGTCACTCGGCGCGCCCGGGGTGCGGCTCGAGCCCGCCTGAGGGCGGAAGAGGCCTGCCTCGACGCGCGCCGTGCCGGGCGCGATGGCCCCGGGGTGGCGGGTCTGGCTCCGCCTGGCGGCCGCCAGGTCCCGGAGCGCGGGGAGGTTCATAAAACCCGGCAAAAGCGCCCCGGCACACCGCTCGCAATGCGTGTCCACCGGAGCGCCGCGAGGTCCGACCTCGCGCTGACCTCGCCGTTGCGGGGCAGCGCGGGGACCCGGACGCGGCGCGCTGGATCGAGCCGGCGCCGCGCGCCGCGCTCGGATGGAGGCACGTATGTCGGTTCATCATTCCATGTCCATGATTCTCCCTGTCCTCGCGCTCGCCTGCTCTGCCCCGCAAGGCGCCGCCCCTGAGCGACCGGATAGCACCGCTCCGCAGCACGGCGACGCAGCGGCCCCGGTCGGCTCGACCGGCGCCAGGAGCTTCGTCGATGCCGGGTCGTACTTCACGAGCTCGGACGCGATCGAGGCCTGGTACGGGCTGCTTCGCGCGCTGGACGACGACTTCGACGCCGTGTGCGGCGACACGTTCTGCGAAGGCGATTACAGCAACTACGAGCCGCTTCGATTCCGCTGCTCCGTCGAGGAGCACACAGGGACGATAGGCCGCTGCGTCTGGGTCTTCGCCGCGAGCAGCGAGGAGATCCTGCCCTCCACGGGCGCCGTGGAGGTGGACGCCAGGACCTTCCTCTGCGAGATGCCCATCGCCCCGGGCACCGCCGTTGTCGACCTCGTCGAGGCGCTCTCGGCGCCGGCGGATCGGGCGATCGACGCCGCGCTCCCGGGAACGGACAGGTCGCTCTACGACGGCCTCGTCGATTGCCTCTGAGGGCCCGCCGGCCCTGACCCGCAGGCTCGTCGCGCCGCGCCGGCGCCAGCAGACCCCGCTGCGCGCCGGCGCGGAGGGCGGGGCCGGCGACGTGCGCGCGGCGTGGGTCGCCCCTGGACGACGCGGCGCTAGGCGCTCGTCCGGAGGCGGGACTTGCGCGCGCCCCGGGCGAGCGCGAGCGCGATCAGCCGCGCGATGAGCTCGCGCGCAGGGATGCCGCTCGCCTCCCAGAGCTTCGGGTACATCGAGATCGCCGTGAAGCCCGGGATTGTGTTGATCTCGTTCACGTAGAGCGAGCGGTCCGGGGCGAGGAAGAGGTCGACGCGGGCCATCCCGGACGCCTCCAGCGCGCGGAAGGTGCGGAGCGCGAGGAGCTGCACGGCGTTCGCCTCGGCCGGGGAGAGGTCGGCCGGGATGCGGATCGTGGCGCCCTCGGCGTCGATGTACTTCGCGGCATAGGAATAGAAGCCGTCGGCGTGCCCCACGACGATCTCGCCGGGCACCGAGGCGATGGGGTCGTCGTCGCCGAGCACGGCGCACTCGATCTCGCGCACGCCCTCGATGCCCTGCTCGCAGACGATCTTCAGGTCGAACTCGAAGGCGTGCTCGACGGCCGCCTCGAGCTCGGCGCGCGCCGTCACGCGCCGGACCCCGACGGACGATCCGAGGTTCGCGGGCTTGACGAAGATCGGCCCGAAGCCGCTCCCGGCCGGGGACAGGGCGGCGATCTGCTCGAGGCATGCGCCGCTGTCGCGGTCCCACGCGGCCCGGCGGAGCGTGACGTGGGGCACGAGGGGGATCTCCGCCTCGCGGAGCAGGCGCTTCATGACGTCCTTGTCCATCCCGACGGCGGAGCCGAGCACGCCGGAGCCGACGTACGGGACGCCGGCGAGCTCGAGCAGGCCCTGGACGCACCCGTCCTCGCCCGTGGGCCCGTGCAGGACGGGGAAAACGACGTCGATCGGGGAGCGCGCGCCGCCGGGCACGGTCAGCGTGGCCTCGCCGGCGGGGCCCGGGTGGGCGTCGAGCGCGATCTCCGGCATCGCGTCGTTCAGCCGGGCGAGGCGGGGGTCGCGGGCGGCGCCGAGGAGCAGCGCCTCGTCCTGGAGCAGCCAGCGGCCGGCCTTGTCGATGCCGATGAGCACCGGCTCGAAGCGGTCGCGGTCGAGCGCCTCGACGACGAAGCGCGCGGACAGGAGGGAGATCTCGTGCTCGGCCGAGCGCCCGCCGAACAGCACGGCGACGCGCACCTTCGCGGAGTTCCGCATGGGGCGGCACCCTAGCCGCGTTCGGGCGCGGGGGCGAAGAAGCGGCGATCGGCTACTCGGAGAGGACGCGGAACGACGCGCGGACGGTCGCCATGGCCACGCGCGCGATGTGGCCGTCGGCGAGCTCGACGTCGACGGCCGTGACCCGGCCCTGCCGCTCGATGAGCCGCGCGACGCTCACCGTGGCGCCCCGGGCGAGCTCGGCCCGAGCGACCTTGACGTCCGCGACCGCCTCCAGCCGAACGCCGACGGCGATGTCGGTCGACACGTTGGAGGGCGCCTCGTCGGACGCCGGCGCCTCGTCGGCCGCCTCCGCCGCTCCGCCGGGGACGAGGGCGGCGAGCGCCGCGACGACCACGACGATGAGGCTGCCAGCCATGCTCCTTCGACCGCGGATGAGCATCGGGGGGTGATTCTACGCGGAATGTGGGGGATGTCACCCGCGTTGTCGCGCGATCCGGCGCTCCGTCCAGGGGCGCCTCGCGACGACATCGAGCGCGGCTGTCCGCCCAGGAGCGCGTCGCTCCCCTCCTGGGAGCGGACAGCGCGGGCCCCCGACGCGGGCGGCTGGAGAGGGGCGCTCGGATCGCAGCGACCGCGCAGGCGCGCGCCGGGCTCCGTCATCGAGCCAGCAAAAGACGCCCAATGCGCGGTTCCCGCTCGTGTCCGATGAGAGCGAGGAGGCTTGATGAAATCGCGATCGCTCTTTTCGGCCAAGGCCGCGCTGCTGGTCCTCTGCGTCTCGATCCCGGAGGCCGCTGCGCAGGACAGGACCTCGACCAAGGACGATAATTACAGCTATACGTTCGTGGACGACCTTCTGGATGCGTCGAATCGCGACGCGGGGGGCGCCGTGCTCCAGGTCCGTCAGCCCGGGCGTCGCGACAGGCTGCTTCGACCGAGGCTCCACTTCGTCCCGGAGATGCTCAAGTCGGTCGAATCGATGTGATGGGGGGCCTCCTCGACGGCGGATGGGCCGAGGAGGAGCGGGACGCGGGGCGGGATCGCATGGGAGGGAACGAGCACACCATCGACGACTAGGGTCCGGTTGAGCCCCGGCGCCTCTCACGCACTTTGCCGAGCTCGATCACGATCTCGTGCATCCTGCGCTGCTCTTTCTCCACGATCTTCTCCAGCTCGCGCTGAAACCACAATCCAACCGTGCTCTCGATCGCGCGCGGAAGGCCCAGATCGCCCGGCTCCTCGCTCATCCAGAGAAGCGGCAGCCCGGAAGCCTCCAGTTGGATACGCGCGTATTGTATTGCGAGCTGTATCGCCTGCACGCCATCGATCCCGTACACGCACTTACTGTGTCCATCGCCTAGTCCTTCGAGGACGACTGGACACGCCCAATCCACACCTGGAGGACTTACCTGGAATGGCTGCCCGATCTTCAACACTATTTCGCGTTCGGGTTGACCTTCCACGCTGTAGCGACGCACCGCGATCGGCGTATATTCTTCACTCATGCGACGAAGCTAGTACGAGAATTCCGTCGCGCAATACACGAGCCAACCAAGGGAGCTGGCATGCACATTCTCCCAACACCGGCGGCGCCTTTCCCGTGGCTGCGCTCGGCAGAAATCCTCCCTGGCTTCGTGCGATGCGAGCGCGAGCGCCTTGCAGCGTTCCAAGGCGCCGCGCTCACCGTCAGGCGATTCCGCGGAGGTGGACATCAAGGCCACGGTCGCTCCTTCGCTTGGGTCGGCTGCGTCCGTTTCCTCGCTCGAGGCAACCACACATGCAGAGAGGCACACTGTCAGACCTGCAACCATGCACGTGCTTCGCATGCCAGTTGCGCTCTGCGACATTCGCGCCAGCTAGCTGCCTTCTCGAAGGACGGTCAAGCGCTGACCCCCTCGCTGCTGCCCTGAACCGCCTCGCTGCTGCCCTGAACCGCCTCGCTGCTGCCCTGAACCGCCTCGCTGCTGCCCTGAACCGCCTCGCTGCTGCCCTGAACCGCCTCGCTGCTGCCCTGAACCGCCTCGCTGCTGCCCTGAACCGCCTCGCTGCTGCCCTGAACCGCCTCGCTGCTGCCCTGAACCGCCTCGCTGCTGCCCTGAACCGCCTCGCTGCTGCCCTGAACCGCCTCGCTGCTGCCCTGAACCGCCTCGCTGCTGCCCTGAACCGCCTCGCTGCTGCCCTGAACCGCCTCGCTGCTGCCCTGAACCGCCTCGCTGCTGCCCTGAACCGCCTCGCTGCTGCCCTGAACCGCCTCGCTGCTGCCCTGAACCGCCTCGCTGCTGCCCTGAACCGCCTCGCTGCTGCCCTGAACCGCCTCGCTGCTGCCCTGAACCGCCTCGCTGCTGCCCTGAACCGCCTCGCTGCTGCCCTGAACCGCCTCGCTGCTGCCCTGAACCGCCTCGCTGCTGCCCTGAACCGCCTCGTCCCCCGGGGGGCCCCACCTTTGAAGCCCTGGGTGAGACGGTCCCTGAATGGGCGTCAGCAGCGTCACGAGACGCTCCGCGACTCCTCCCGCCGCACCCTGGCGGGGGCCGTACCTGGCGGGCGCCGCCCCCGGGTTGCCCGCCGTTGGCGTGGGTCGCCGCTTCGAGGCCCAGGTGCCGCAAGCTAGCGCTGCCTCCAGCGCGTCCGGTCTCCAGAAGGATGACCGTTAGGTCTTGCCGTCGTCCCCGCGCACGCGGGGGTGAACCGGACGCGCGCGCCGAGGGCGTGATGCTGCACGAGTCGTCCCCGCGCACGCGGGGGTGAACCGCCGGTGGCGCTGGACTGGTGGAGCGGCGTACCGGTCGTCCCCGCGCACGCGGGGGTGAACCGGAGCATCTCGGCCACAGCTCGATCACCATCACCCGTCGTCCCCGCGCACGCGGGGGTGAACCGCTCCCCAACACGCGGCTCCAGCAGCGCGCCCTAGTCGTCCCCGCGCACGCGGGGGTGAACCGGCTCGTCGGGCTCTGAAGGAGCGCGCTGATGAGGTCGTCCCCGCGCACGCGGGGGTGAACCGCGCTCCGGGGCGGCGCTGAGTTTCCTCCACTCGGTCGTCCCCGCGCACGCGGGGGTGAACCGCCGACACGAGCGAGGCGGTCGCGCGATGCGCCAGTCGTCCCCGCGCACGCGGGGGTGAACCGGTCGTCGTCCTCGGCATCTACGCGCTTTCCGCGGTCGTCCCCGCGCATGCGGGGGTGAACCGTGCTCGACAGCCAGGCGCAGCACGCAAACGGCCGTCGTCCCCGCGCACGCGGGGGTGAACCGCGTACCGGCAGGGCCGCGAGGACGCCGCGCCAGTCGTCCCCGCGCACGCGGGGGTGAACCGCAGACGGCGACGACGCTGGCACGGAATGGCTGGTCGTCCCCGCGCACGCGGGGGTGAACCGGAGATCCTGAGCGACATCACCCCAGAGCGCGCGTCGTCCCCGCGCACGCGGGGGTGAACCGTGGGCGGCAGCGGAGACAGCCGGCCTGAACCGCGTCGTCCCCGCGCACGCGGGGGTGAACCGAAGGCCTTGAGCCTGCCCGGGTGGAGCGGACCCGTCGTCCCCGCGCACGCGGGGGTGAACCGGTGTACGACGAGGCGTTCTTCATCGACTTCGGCGTCGTCCCCGCGCACGCGGGGGTGAACCGTTCCCAAGATCCAGTTGAGGAACATGCGGTTCCGTCGTCCCCGCGCATGCGGGGGTGAACCGCCGGCGCCCGCTGGCGGGGCGGACAGAGGGCGGTCGTCCCCGCGCACGCGGGGGTGAACCGGTCCCCGACGCGGGGAGGTTGTGGGGCGCGGCGTCGTCCCCGCGCACGCGGGGGTGAACCGAACGCCTCCACGGTCGTCGCCTGGCCCTGAACCGTCGTCCCCGCGCACGCGAGGGTGAACCGGGGCGCTGTGAGCGATGCGGGACGTCCGCTCGCGTCGTCCCCGCGCACGCGGGGGTGAACCGGCGGGGCGCCGCGGGACGTGGCGCGTGGTGATCGTCGTCCCCGCGCACGCGGGGGTGAACCTACGCCAGCCGTCGTCCCCGCGCACGCGGGGGTGAACCGAGCGCGGGCAGCGCGAGGCGGGTCGCCGTGGCCGTCGTCCCCGCGCACGCGGGGGTGAACCGCCGAAGGCGAAGCGGTGGAATGGCGGCGGGCTCGTCGTCCCCGCGCACGCGGGGGTGAACCGCCGGCGGAGCAGGTGGCCGTGGGCCGAAGCCGTCGTCCCCGCGCACGCGGGGGTGAACCGTGGAAGACCGAGGTCGTCGCGAGCAACGTGCTGGTCGTCCCCGCTCACGCGGGGGTGAGCCCGACGACCTCTGCCATGCCTTCGCGAAGCGCCCCGTCGTCCCGCGCACGCGGGGGTGAACCCCTACGGGCAGAGGCCGCCGCCCTTGCGCCTGGGTCGACCCGCGCACGCGGGGGTGAACCGTGCTCGATCAGGGTCGCGATCTGGTACACGCGCGTCGTCCCCGCGCACGCGGGGGTGAACCGAGTGCTGGCCGGAGGATGATTAGGCGGCAGTCGTCGTCCCCGCGCACGCGGCGGTGAACGGGTATGCCCGCTCCGGACGGCACGGCCGGAGCCGTCGTCCCCGCGTACGCGGGAGTGAACCGACACTCGCATCATCGCCGCCACGATGCCCAGCTTGCGCGGGGCTCTCAACAGGCTACGGCCTCGCCGGTTCATCACCCGTTACGCCGAACATCCGCTTCACTGCCGGCGACGCATCTCGACGCACCCTTATCGTTCCGTCTGCCTCACGCACAACGTTGGGTCCAAGGACGACAGTGGAATCCGGCCGTCGGAAAGCGGCGGGGTCCAGACGTGATCCGGCATCTGGACCGGCATACCAACCGATCTGCCCGCTGGGCAGCTTTCGCCCAACAATCAGGCCATCACCGTCGATCGGCCAGTCCTCTGGCTTATAGATGCCGATCGTGCCATCCGCGTGCTGAACGATCACGGCCTCCCGCAAGCTATCCAACCGTTCGCGCTCGCGCCTCATCTCTGCGAGAACCACGGACTCGAAACCAGGCGGAGGAACGGACTCTGCTCCCTCGGAGGCTTCGGACGTCGAGCTCTCTGGATCGCGTTTGCCGAGGGACATGCAGAGGGCCAGTTGCACCCTGGCTGAACCGAGCTCGCGGCGCTCAGCCTCACATCCGTCGGCGGCTGCCGTCGTCCCCGAACGAGGCAGAGATGCGCCAGCTACCGCTCGGGCCCTTGGCTCGCCGTGTGGCACGGCGCGCCCGATGAGGGCGCCGGCGACGCCTGCGCCGACGATGATCAGGGATGCGATGAATCGATGAATCATCACGGGTTCATCTCGCTGCTACGGCTTGGCCGATCCATCGACGTTTCCGTCGAACATGCGCTGCAGCTCAGCCGGCGCAGGCTTACCGTCGATCGTGACGGTACCATCTGGCGTACGCCCCCAGGTGATCGGTGGAGTCCTCGCTGGCTCGGAAGGACGGAACGCGGCAGGATCCGAACGAGGTCCAGCATCAGGCCCGGCGTACCATCCGATCTCTCCGCCGGGCAGTTTTCGTGCCACGATCTCGCCATCACCATCGATCGGCCATTCGTCTGGTCTGTAGATGCCGGTGCTTCCATCGTGGTGCCTGACGATCACGGCCTCGGGGTAGCGGTCCAGGAGCTTACGGTTCCTCCGGATCTCTGCCGTGTCTGGCACGCTCGGCCGGGCCATGGGCTCTACAGGGTGAGTTGCGTCAGGCGCGTCGGAGGCGTCGGACGGTTCGGCTTCGAGCCCTCGCGAGTTCAACATCGTGCACACAGCCAGTTGCACCTTGACCGCTCTCAGATCGGTGCGCTCTTCCTCGCAGCCATTGCCGGCGCGTACAGCGGCTGCGGGCGCGGGTGACGCGCTTCGAGCCGGTGGAGCGCTCCGAGCATCCCCCGGTGCGGCGCGGCCGATGAAGGCACCCGCTATGCTAGCAATCAGCGCTAGGGCCAGACAGTTGCGCAACGTCATCACTTGTCTCGTTAGAACATCGGACAACCTGGAGGTACAGGCTGACAAAAAGCATGGTCCTGATTCGGCCATTCCTGAGGATTGATGTCGAATGAACAAGGTGTGACGAACGATGTCGGATCGGCCGCGGGGCATACCTGAGTTCCCTGGGCCTCCAGCTGTCTCACCCCTTCCATCACTTGCAGCTCAAACAGGATCTCTAGCTTGTCGGCACCGATGTCGCTGCACGCAGTCGTGAATGTAACCTGACGAACACCCGAACAGTATGCGGCGCAGAAGACCGGCGGATCGGTATAGCAGAAAGGCAGGCCCGAACCTTGCGCGGGCTGGCTACTGACAGGAGTACATTTCTTCGCTCCGAGTGAACAGAGAGCAAACACAAGCACCACTGTACGCGAAACGAATCGTTTCATCCGGTCTCCTTGGGCGGTCAAGACCTTGCCCGAGTCGCTGGCTTCCAGGGGCGCGGCGCCACGTCCAAACCCGACGCGCGCTCTGCTAGCGCACAGCGTCACGCGGAGGGCGCATGGTAGCTTATATTACACAATCAGCCGCATGGTCTTAGCATTCCGGGGATGACGATAGTCTTCTCATTGAAGCGCGGCGTCAATAGTGATCAAGGCCACAATTTATGTCCGTACGCAACACCCTACGCGACCATCGCCTGGTCTCAGGCAAGGGGTGGAGGCTCGGCGCGCATCGCTGAGGTGCAGGACTGCTCGATCGAGGTGCGTGTCGGCCGTGATGGGGCTCGACGACCTCGCCAGCGAAGTCTTCAGCGTCGCCGCCGTGAGGTTCTCGGGCGCGAGGCGGCGTTGACGCTGACGGCTGCTTGGTTGTGCCGCCCCGGGGGGCGCAGGTCGGGTCGTCCCGCGCACGCAGGGGTGAACCGTCATGGCTCGAACCGATGCCATGAGCTGCCTCGCCTCCTCGGCCGCGAATGGGCCGAGGAGGCGAGAGACGCGCGGCGGGATCCCCCGCCCTCTCCGAGGTTACGCTTCGTCGGCGACGGGTTGCGGGCTCGGGGTCGCCGCCGGCTTGCGGCCCTTCCTCGTCGCGGCCCCCGCGGCGGTGTTCTTGCGCATGAAGTCGATGACCGGCGCCAGGACGTCCATCACCTTCCGGTCCGTCTGCGCGTGTGCCTTGGCGATCCGGTAGGCCGCATAGAGCGTCTCGCGGAACTTGGCGGCGGCGTAGAGCGCCGAGTCGCCGAGCTCTCCACCGATGGGCGCCAAGCTCTCCGCCACCTTGATGAAGAGCAGGTGCTTCTCGATCCGCTCCCGGAGCAGCGCGGTCTCGAAGCGCTTCGGATCCATGCCTTCGTCCTGGTCCGCGAGCGACTCGAACAGGACCGGCTTCATCTCCACCACGTCGAGCACCTTGGTCAGCATCGCATGCTCGCCGTCACGCAGCCTGGGCGCGGTCTGCCGCTGCTCCTTCGTCAGCGTCACGAGCCCGGGGAAGAGGCCGTCGAGCTCCTCGACGAACTCCACAGCCAGGGCCTTGGCCTTCTCGGCGCGCGCGCGAAACTCGTCGATCGGCATGTCTTCCCACGTGGTCCAGTTCGAATCCTTCTTCTTCGAGGGCATTGATTTCTCCTCCCGTGATGCGGTTGCGAGCGCGTACGGTAAGATCCCATGTAGGCGCTCGCAAGCATGCCTGTCCGCGAGAGCACGAACACCACGCTTCAGGAGAGCGCGGTGAACCCCGCAAGGCGCAGCTCGATCGCAGGACGAAGGGTTCCAGGTACGCCACGAGAAAAAAGGAACCACCGCCTCGCGGCTGCCCCGAACCGCCTCGCGGCTGCCCCGAACCGCCTCGCGGCTGCCCCGAACCGCCTCGCGGCTGCCCCGAACCGCCTCGCGGCTGCCCCGAACCGCCTCGCGGCTGCCCCGAACCGCCTCGCGGCTGCCCCGAACCGCCTCGCGGCTGCCCCGAACCGCCTCGCGGCTGCCCCGAACCGCCTCGCGGCTGCCCCGAACCGCCTCGCGGCTGCCCCGAACCGCCTCGCGGCTGCCCCGAACCGCCTCGCGGCTGCCCCGAACCGCCTCGCGGCTGCCCCGAACCGCCTCGCGGCTGCCCCGAACCGCCTCGCGGCTGCCCCGAACCGCCTCGCGGCTGCCCCGAACCGCCTCGCGGCTGCCCCGAACCGCCTCGCGGCTGCCCCGAACCGCCTCGCGGCTGCCCCGAACCGCCTCGCGGCTGCCCCGAACCGCCTCGCGGCTGCCCCGAACCGCCTCGCGGCTGCCCCGAACCGCCTCGCGACTGCCCCGAACCGCCTCGCGGCTGCCAATTTCGCCTCGGACCCCGGGGGGACCCCCCCTTGGAGCCCCAGGCGCAGCTCGGGGCGGGGGCGGAAGCATGTGCCGCCCGTCGAGTACACGGATCCCGACGGCGTCGCCGACGACCCCCTCCTCTGGGAGCACGAGTCCCACCGGGCGCTCCTCGAGCCCACCGCCCTGCCCGCGTCGCGGATCAGCCCCCCCCGATCGACCGCCCCGACGACCGTCGTCCCCGCGCACGCGAGGATGAACCGGAAGCCCACGGAAAACAGCGCCAGCGCTCGAACCATCGCCCCCCGCACGGCCCCCCCGCACGGCGAAGACCGACCGCCGACGCGGCTCCAGGTCCGCCGCTGCGTCCGCGACGGGACGGGGCCGAGCGCCCTTGATCCTCCGTCGCTGGCGACAGACACGGGCTCGGCCACGTGGACCACGAAGGCGCCAAGCTCGCCAGCGTGCGCCTCGACCTCCGCCGGAGCCGCCGCCGCGCCGACGCCGGAGCGCGGCGCCGAGCTCGCCGATGTCGAAGCGTACCGGCTCAGCAGCGGCCGGCCGTGCATCCTTCCGAAGGCGCAGCCACAAATGGGCTCGATCCAGCCGAGGCCCCCCTCGGTCGAACCAACAGGCAGGACCGAGGCCATCCGCCATCACGGAATCGAGAACAACCATGGAATCCAGCACGACCAACGGTCTCTATATCGCGATCATTCTCTACGAGGCATGGTCACCGGACCCGTCCTTCGAACCCATGTTTGAAGAGTGCTTCGTGCTCCTGCGCGCCGACAGTGACGAGCAGGCCCTCGCACGCGCCGAGCAGCGCAGCAAGGCTCAAGAAACGTGCTACACCAACACCACGGGACAGGAGATCCACTGGAAGCTAAAGCGCGTCGTGGACGTGAGCCGCATCCTGTCGGACACGATGGATGACGGCGCAGAGCTCTACGCGCGGCACTTCACGAACTACGACGCATACCATGCGTTTGAACCGCTACTCGGCGGTACGCTCGACTGAACGATCGTCGACGCCCAGGGGGAGGATGGAATATGCGCACGGCTCTCATTGCCGGGATCGTGCTCTCAAGTCTGCTCGGGATCTTCAGGCCTGCCTCTCCCCTCGCCAGCCCGTCGATCGCGCTGGCACAAAGCTGCAACGCGCGAAGAAACCCAGAAGAAACAGCCATGTCATTCATTGGACGGTGCTGCAAGGGCAGCATCCTTCGCGTATTTCCAACGCATCTACTACTCACAAAGATCGAAGATATCCGAAGAGGGAAGACATGGGACTATAAGAAGGCATGGAAGCTACTCAACGACAACCGCTTCAAGAAATAGACTGAACAGCCACACACCCGAGGTACAGCGGCTCGCGAGCGCCGCGAGGTCACGCGGCCGGCCGGCAGCAGAAGGGCACCCAGCCATCCGGCCTGAGCTCGGCCTCCTGCTCGCCGTCGATGTCAAGATGGCATTCGCCGACGCTCTCGACGGTGTACGTCGCGCGGACGCTCCGCGGAGAAGCGCCGGGCGGCATGTCGTAGCAGCCACCGTCATCCCAGGCGTCGGTGCTGGGAATCGGCTCCGTACAGTGCTCGTCGGCATAGAAGGTGAGCGACTGTGTCCGCCCATGGCCCGAGAAGCGAAAACTGCACGCGGGGCACCCGTCCACGCCGACGTGGGCCCGGATGAGCTCCGGGTGGCTGCGGGGACACGCCTGAAGCGACTCATCGCCGCGGTACTCGAGGCATTCACGGAAGCCTGGCGGCATCCTCGGGATACATTGGGTGCCGAGGCCATCGCAGTACTGGTCGATCGGCCAGGTGCGGCGACACACCCGGAACATCTTCCCCCAGAGGGCGTCCAGATCCTCCAGGGAGCGCGACAGCCGGCACGGCGGGATTATCGCCTCGAGGCCCAGGGCGAAGTCGACGTCTTCCGGTGCGGGCACCACGTCCAACCTCTGGGACGCGCAGCTCCCGTCCCAGCCTGCCGGCAGGACGAACTCGCCGGCGACGAGGGCATCGGTGTAATTGCTATCGGTGCAGCGGCCGCTGTTGAAGAGAATGACACTCTCGTACCGTCGTTCCCGCACCGGCTCGATGATACAGCGGGGACAGCGGTCGATGGTCTTCGGTTCCAGATAGAGGTCTGTCATGTGGAAGTAGTTGGACGCCGTACAGTCCGGCGCCTCGCTCGGGCGCCCGACCCACACGGCGACGACACCACTGTTGTTGAAGCCCTCGACGGCGTAAGTGCCGTCCCACACGGGCTCCGCGCAGATCCAGGGACAGGTGCCGGCGTACGGATCAGGGCAGTCCGGGCCGGGGCGGCACGGGCCGGCCTTGCACGACGCCCCGAGCAGCGCCGCTCCGGCGCAGAGCGCGAGGATCGCCGCCCCCATCGATGCCGTCCGCATTCTCGTCGTCCTGATCGCGCGCGTCATGTTCCCTCCGGCAAGCAACAGGCTGTTGTCTTCTTGCGCAAGCTCAGCTCCCCCACGAGCTCCCGGCCGCTCGGCGCGCAGCTCCCCGGCGCGTTGACCCGCCATTCGGCGCGCACGCTCCCGAGCGTCGAGCCGGGCTCGGCGTCGTGGCAGACGCCGTTCTCGGCGACAACGGCGGCGGCGACGAGATCGCCGCACGCCGCGTCCTCGAACGTCGACACGAGCGCCTCGCACGTGCTCGGCGCGGTCTCGGTGCACGAGCACGGCGAGCACGCGCGGCTGTCCTCGACCTCGCCCCAGAACGTGAGCTGCTCCGAGAAGTGGAGGCCCAAGGTCTCCTCGCCGGGGGGACATTCGACGTCCTCGTCCTCCTCCGAGAGGAGACACCGGCGCCAGCCCGGGAGCATATCCGCAGCACCAACGACACAGAGGTGCCCACGGTTCGGGCACATGGCCTCTCGGTTCGCGTCGCAGGCGATCACGCCCCGCCCTCCCGCGGGCGCATCGCCGGCGCGCGGCACCGGAGACGCAACGACCTCACAGGGGCGCGCGGTGACGGGCGCGATCCGGAACGAACCGAACGCCTCGGCCCCGACCGCGCCGGGCGCGACGCACGCGCCGTCCCAGCCGGCCGGCGCGTCGAACGGGGTCAACGTCGCGCCGGGGCCGTCGTCGCACATCCAGCCGGAGCTCACCGTGAGGCCGGCCGGGAAGACGCACGCGGGCGCGGTGCACGCGCACGGGTCGCACCCCGGATGCGCTCCCGGCGCGACGAAGAACTTGCTGTACGACGGCGGAATCGCGTTCTTGCGTTGCTCCTCGGTCCAGTGTGGTTTCATTAGCACGGCGTCGTCGCACTCGAGGTCCTCGAGGCCTGCGTTCTCCCGCACCAGGAACACGCCCGGCAGAAAGCCGGGGAGCCTGGCGACGACACAGGTCCCCTCGCAGCCCCCGTTGCTTGTGCCGTCCTCGTTCATGACGTCGCACTCCAGCAGGTCGCGGCAGTCGTACCCGTCCGTGGCCCCGCAGCCGCTCGCCACGGCGACCGCCGCGCCGCTCATGCTCGCGAGCGCCGCCAGGACCCGCCCGATCGCCCATCGCCTCATCGCCGCTCCTCCTTCACGCCGGGTCCTCACCACGTCCCTTCGATCCGGACGCCGCCGCCGCGCGCCGTCGCCAGCGGGACCACGCGGACGCCGCCCTGCTCCGGCGAGGGCGCCCACCAGAACGACGAGAGCGCCACCGCGCCGATCACACCGCTCGCCACGACGCTCGCGACCATGACCAGGCCCAGGTCGTCGCGGGCATCGGCCGCGTCCCGGAGAGGGGCGCACCGGTCGTCGACGGCCACTTTCTTCGGGCTGCATGCGTGGTCGCCGATCTCGCTGAGCATCTGCTCGCGCAGCGTCCCGACCTCGCCGTCCTTGACCGCCCACGCGATCGCGAACCCCGCGCCGACAACGAGCCCCGCCGATGCGAGCGCGAGCCCCCCCACCCGGATCGCCGGGCCGATCGCCGGCCCCTCCGCCGCGGGCCGCAGCGCCCCCAGCGACGGCGCGGCCGCCGCGGCGCGCGGCGGTACCGCCGGCACTGGCCCCGGCGGCTTCTCCTTCAACGCCAGCCCGATCGCCGGCGTGTCCCCGCGCTGCGCCTCGAAGCGCCCCACGCCATCCTCGTGGCCTTCGAGCGTCGCCCGCGCCTCATGGCTGCCGGGCTCGACATAGACGACGTACGTGGCGAGCCCCTGGCCGACGCGCCGCCCGTCCATGAACACCTCGGCCTCGGGCTCGCCCACCACGATCGCGACCGCGGCGACCTGCTGCGCGGCCCGCTGCAGCCCCTGCCGGAACCGGGCCCTCGCGCCGGGCGCGAGCGCGTCCGCCGCGTCGAGCGCCCGGCGCAGGTGCTCCGCGGCGTCGCGGTAGCGGCGCAGCGAGAGCTCCGCCAGCCCGAGCTCCCCGGCCCACCGAGCGTCGCCGGTCGCCTCCCATGCCGCGCGATACGCGGCCGTCGCGTCCTCCCATCGCCCGGCGCGCTGCGCCTGCGCCGCGCGGCGGAGCGTCTCCGCGATGGCCGCGGGCGAGACGCCCGGTGGCGAAGCTGTCGCACGCGCGGCTTCTGAGGACGAGCCCACCGAGGGCGAAGCTCCCGCCCCCATTCCAGGCGATGACGGCGACTCGGCCAGCGCGCCGCGGCTCCAGCCTGAAGCGCACAACACGAGCGCAAGCCCCAGGCACCTCGTCCAGCGCATGGGCGGCGAGCCTATTCAGCTCACCGCTCGCCCGCAAGCACGCATCCCGGGCGCCGAGCGTGCCTGATTTTTCGTGGCGAATCGGAAGACGTCCAGGTAACGCAGCGAGAAACCGCCCTGCCGTCGCACCTCGCCACGTCGGTTCAGCGCCTGAGGGGATCCGGAATCCACCAGGAACGCAACCTCGGCAGCCCGGCGGCGCGGGAACGATTTCGAGCACCATCCGGTAACCGGCGGCTAATGGAACGGGCATGGATGCAAAGGATCCGCGCGGTCTGCCCGCCGGAGCGCCGCCCACCTGGGAAACCGTCGTCCGCGAGCACCTCCGTTACCTGCGCGGCTGCGTGGCATCGGAGAGGATCCCGGAGGCCGACAGGGAGGATGTGCTTCAGGAGGTGCTGCACAGCATCTCGCGGGCTCTGACCACCTTTGATCCGGCGCGGGGCGAGCTGCGTGCCTGGCTGAAGGCCATCGTCCACAACCATGCGTCCAACTACCGGCGCCGCGCCTACCGGCGGCGCGAGCAGCCGTGGCCGGACGGGCCGCTGGAGGTCGCCGACGAGGCGCCGAGCTCCGAGGAGCGCCAGATGGAGCACGAGCGGCGGCAGCTCCTGTCGGCGCTGCTGCTCGAGCTGACGCCGGAGCGGCGCCAGGCGGTGATTGCCCACGAGCTGGACGAGGCGGGCATCGGTCACGTCGCGGACCTGCTCTCGATACCCGCCACCACCGCGAAGAGCCGGGTCCGTCACGGCCGCGAGGAGCTCAAGGCGGCCGCGCGCCGCTGGCAGGCGCGCCATCACCGCCGCCTCGCCGCGCTGCTGCCGATGCGCGCGGCCGGCTGCTCGCGGGAGCGTTCCCGCCGCGCCGCATCGCGGGAGCACCTGCTGTATCGCGCGCGGCGCGCGCTCCGTGGTGCGGCGCGCGGCGCGAGGGCACCGCAGGCACGGATAGCCGCTCACGCCTGCGCCTCGCTCGCGGTGAGCGCCTGGAGCGTCGTCCTGGCAGCAGGGCTCCTGCTCGCCGGGCACGGCGGTCTTCGCTCCGGAGGCGCGGCGCTGTCGGGCGCTTCTCTCGCTGCGCGTGCTCACGCCTCATCGAGCGCGGCGCCGGAGGTGGAAGCGCGCGAGCTATCGTATCCATCCGCGAACAACAAGCTAACTTCGCCAGGATCCATGGCGGCCTCGAACATCGACGACAGCGCGCCTCGTCGTCCTCGAGACATGTCGCGCCCGCCGCAGCGCTGGCCCGTCGCGCAGGGCGACGAGCAGGAGCGCCTGAGGATGGCCGCCGCCGCGCGCGCCATCGGGAACGACGCGCTGGCACGTACGCTGCTGGAGCGGCGCCGCCACGATGTGCCGGGTGTCGCTCCCGGGTCCGACCGCGGCGAGTCCCAGGCTTTCGCGACCCCCGCAGCGCGCGTTCGCTGAAGACAAGCGCCTCCACCGCGACGACTCACGAGCATCGTCGCCCGAGGGCCTCGGTGTTGTCCGGTTCGACCGGCGAGCTGCGATGTCGGCCTGCGCGCACGGCCGGCGCGTGGTTTTCACGGGCGCGCGATGGCGCCGAGGGCTTCTCGACAGACACGTCTCGCCGAGGTCCGGTATGCAGACTCGACGCCGCACGACCACCGCTGTCCACGAGCGCAGCGCTCCCCGGCGCCACCGTCCGTTGTTCGCCAGCCACCCCGCGATCCGCATTCCTGTGGAGCGCATCATCGCCGAGCGCCGCTGGATCCACGCGCTCGTCACCGCCGGCGTATCGCCCCGCGACCGTGAGGATGTGGTCCAGGCCGTGCTCATGGCTGCATGGATGGCTGTCGAGGAGGGCCGATACCGCCCGGACCCGTCCGTCGATCCCCGGCGAGCGCTCCGCGGCTGGCTCCATGGCATCGTCTGGCGCAAGGTGGGGCACCACGGCCAGCGCGCCTGCGTCCGCCGGGAGATCCCGGTGGCGGATCCGTGGCGCGTGCATCCGGAGCCGCCGCGGGACGACGAGTTCCTCGTCGCGGCGCGCGAGCGCCTCCTCGCCGTGCGCCTCGCCCTCTCCAGGCTGCCGCAGCGCGATCGGCAGATGCTCGCCCTCTGCGCGGCCGGCCACGGCGTCCGCGAGGTCGCGCGCACACTCGGCATGCCGAGCTCGACGGCGGCGCGAGAGATCGGCCGAGCTCGACGCAGGCTGCGCTTTCTCCTCGGCCGTTGACCCCGGGTGGCCCCCCACCTGGAGCGCGCGCGCCCTGGTCGCCGCGGTCGCGGAGCTCGCCGGCTGGCTCGGGCCGCTCGCCGAGCCCGGCGCGTCGCGGGCGAGCTCATCGGGGCCAAATCCGGCCCCACGTCATGGCCCCGGACCCCGGGACGGCATCGCAGCGCGAAGCCGTCGAGAGCTGGTCCAGATCGCGCGCACCCATGTTACTTGAGAGACGTCATGACAAGCAACGCAACGGCCGAGCTGCTCGACAAGAGGCACTCCCGCGATCGCGGCACCGAGATGGCCTGCCCCGAGGCGAAGACGCGCTGGGACGTCGCGCTCACATTCGTGATGACAGTCGTCGAGCTCACCGTTGCATGCGCGCCGAGCTCGAGCTCGCCCGCCCTGGACACCGATGGTCCGCCGGCGGGGATATCGTGAGCTTCGGCGCCATCTTGCTCCTCGCTCTCGGCCTGGCCATGGATGCGACGGCGGTCTCGGCCGCGCGGGGGCTGGCAGTCCCCGAGATTCGCGCCCGGCACGTTGCGCTCGTCGCGGGTTTCTTCGGCGGGTTCCAGGCGCTCATGCCCTTGATCGGGTGGTTCCTCGGTGCGCGTGTCGGGCCCCTCGTGCAGGCGTGGGATCACTGGATCGCCTTCGGGCTCCTCGCAGCCATCGGCGGCAAGATGCTGTGGGAGGCGCGGGGGAGCGCTGACGATGACGACGACGCCCCGAAGGACCTGTTCGCCTTGAACGTCATGTTCGTCCTGGCCGTCGCGACCAGCATCGACGCGCTCGCTGTCGGCTTCACCCTTCCGATGTTGAATGCACCGCTCGTGCTCTCCCTCGTCACCATCGGGATCACGACAGCGGTCCTGAGCGCGATCGGCCTCTTCGCCGGCAGGCGCTTCGGCGCGATGCTCGGCAAGCGGCTCGACGCGGCCGGCGGCGTCGTGCTCATCGGCCTTGGCGTGAAGATCCTGATCGAGCACCTGCAGGCGACATGAGCAGGAGATCCGCGATCGCGCCTTGCTGCGCCGGGGGATCCCCGCCGCAGCCCCGTGAAGCATGCGGCCAGAGCCGCCGTGATCGCCGTGCTACGTCGCCCAGAGCACGGAGAGGTCGAGCTCGATGGCCTCGAAGGGCACGAGGCGGACGCACGCGGCGTCGCGATCGACCGGGCCGCGCTCCCACCCCGGACCAGGGACGAGCGAGAAGGCCTCGAGCGTGCGCTTGACGGGCTCGACGAGCCAGGCGTGCCGCACGCCTTCGCGTGCGTACATTTCGGCGGGACGGCCTC
This sequence comes from Sorangium cellulosum, assembly GCF_001589285.1. GTDB lineage: Bacteria > Myxococcota_A > Polyangia > Polyangiales > Polyangiaceae > Sorangium > Sorangium cellulosum_G. The sequence continues at coordinate 25,553 of NZ_JEMA01000789.1, forward strand.
GAGGTCGGCGCAGGTGGCGCGGCACGTCTTCGCGGCAGACTGGCCCATGGTCCAAGCCTGCCCGGGCGCACACGGCGAGGCAAGACCACCGTGCTCGTTCGCGACGCGATGCGGCACCCCCGCTCCGAAACGAGACGCTCAGTCCGCTCATCGACGAAGGTCAACCCGATCGGCTTCGAACCCCCTCGGCCACGAGCGCACACCTTCCATCAACGACAGCCTCCATGTGGCGCGACGCGGAGAACAACGCATTCCGTTCGGGAAGCGTATATTATCAACAATAATCATCCTGCGCTCCGCCGCCCGCCCGCTCATGACACCTCGACATCCCCGTGCCCGCGGGATACAGGCGGCGGAGGCATGCAGGTCTCCACAGCGCCCATCACGGGCATCACCGCGAGTGACGTGAGAGGGCTGCTCGCCGCGAGCGCCCGCGGCGGGCTGCTCTCCGGCGCTGATCTCTTCACCCTGGCATTCGCGCTCTCGGGCCGGTCGCACAGGCAGCCGCTGACGCTCGATGAGGCGCGTGACCTGCTGTTGGCAAACGGCCTTCCGCAGGCGCTCGCGGGGGATGAGCTCATCGAGCGGATGCGCGAATCGACGAGCGCGGATCCGGCGTTCCTGGTCTACAACACGACGACGTTCTGCCTCGACCGCAAGGTCGGTCTCTCGCGCCGGCTCGGCCAGCTCGTCCTCCGGCACGACGTCCAGCAGCTCCTCCGGGCGCACCGCGCGGAGCCGCCGCCGCTGGAGCGCCCTGCCGCCCGCCCTCCAGCGCGGGCTCGGCGGACCGACGCGCCCGCTGCGCCGACTCGACGGCCTCCCACCGCGCCGACCCCGGAGCGCCCGTCCGGGCCCGCTCCACCGGTGCCGCCCCCGCCGCCCAGGAAGCCGGCGCCGCTCCTGATCTCCGGCCTCGACCGGTCCGAGCTGCTCCGGAAGCTCCAGGGCCCGCCGTCCTCGCTCGCGGCGGTGAGCCACGCGCTGCGCGCCCACCTGCTCGCCTCGGCCGAGCAGTTCGAGGAGCTGCTCGCGCTCGCCGCGCTCGCCGGCGTCGAGCCGCACCGCTACCAGATCGAGACAGCGCGCCGCGTCCTCCGCGTGTTCCGCGGGCGCGCGCTGCTCGCCGACGAGGTCGGGCTCGGCAAGACCGTCGAGGCGCTCATGATCCTGCGCGAGTACCAGCTCCGCGGGATGGTCCGGCGGGCGCTCGTCCTCGTCCCCCCGGCGCTCGTCGGCCAGTGGACGGGCGAGCTCGCGGAGAAGGCCGGGATCGCGGCGCGGACGACCGACGACGCCGCGCGCACCGCGGATCCAGACGCCTTCTGGCGCGACGAGGGCGTCGTCGTCGCGTCGCTCGCCCTCGCGAGGAGCTCGAAGCACGCGCCGCTCGTCCAGGCCGCCTCGTGGGACCTCGTGATCGTCGACGAGGCCCATCACGTCAAGAGCCGCACCACCGCCAGCTTCAAGCTGGTCGACGGCCTGCACAGCCGGTTCCTCCTGATGCTCACGGCGACGCCCATCGAGACCGATCTCGAGGAGCTCTACAACCTCGTGACGCTGCTCAAGCCCGGGCAGTTCGCGACCCCGGCCGCCTTCCGCGCGCAGTTCGTCGACCCGAAGGACCCGCTGTCGCCGAAGAACCGGGAGCGGCTGCGCGCCCTGCTCGCCGAGGTGATGGTGCGCAACACCCGCGCCGACAGCGGCCTCGCGCTGCCGCCCCGCTATGTGAGCACGGTGATTGTCGATCCGTTGCCGGAGGAGCGCGCGCTCTACGAGCGCGTCCTCGAGCTCGTACGCGCGCGCGGGGCCGACGCGGGCGCACGGCTGGTGGCGTCGACGCTCCTGCGCGGCGCCGGCTCGAGCCCCGCCGCTGTGCGCGGGAGCCTGGAGCGCATGAGCGCGAGCGACAGGCGGGCGCCCGCGCTGCGCGCCGCGCTGGCCGAGCTCGCGACGCTCGCGGCCTCGGTCCGCGCGTCCCGGAAGGGCGGCGCGCTCGTCGACCTCGCGCGCGCTCACGACGAGCAGATCCTCGTCTTCACCCGGTTCCGCGACACGCTCTCGGACATCGAGGCCGTGCTCCGCGACGCCGGCGTCGCGTCCGCCGCGTTCCACGGCGGCCTCTCCGCCGCGGACAAGCGCGCGGCCCTGTCGGCGTTCCGCGAAGGGCGCGCGCGTGCTCGTCTCCACCGACGCCGGCGGCGAGGGGCACAACCTCCATCACTGCCATGTCCTCGTGAACTTCGATCTCCCCTACAATCCCATGCTCATCGAGCAGCGGATCGGGCGGCTGCACCGGATGGGCCAGCGAGAGGAAGCTCGAGGCCTTGCCCGGGCGGTTCGCGGCGAAGGTGACCTGCTCGGTCGCGGCGCTCGTGAGCGCCGAGATCCCGGCGGCGCTCGTGAGCCTGCGTCTCCGGCGCCGCAAGGAGGCGCGGGAGCTCGTCGTCCGGCTCCCGGCGGGCGCGTCGAGCCTGGACAGGCTCACGTGCGAGGCGTGCGGCGCGGCGACGTCGAGGCCGGCGGCCTGCGACGATCGGATGCATCTGCTCTGCGAGCCGTGCGCGCCGAACGCGCAGGGCAGGATCGCGTGCCCGGCGTGCGCGAGGCGGCGCTGAGAGGGGCGCTGAGGTCACCCGCGTGGCGAGGGAGGACGCGGCTCCGGCGTGGCGCGGAGGCAGCTCCGCAGCTCCCGCGGGGCGCGGCCGAACCACCGCTGGCAGGCGTGGCTGAACGCTGTCGTGTCCGCGAAGCCGAGCTGCAGCGCGATCTCTGTCACGCTGGCCGTCGCCCCCCGGAGCAAGTCGCTGGCGCGCTCGCGGCGCACCTCCTCGACGAGGCGCCGGAAGCTCGTCCCCTCGGCGTCCAGGCGCCGGCGCAAGGTCCGCTCCGTCGTGCCGAGGGCGCACGCAACGAGCGAGAGCGACGGGATGCCGCCGTCGACGCGCGACAGCTCGCGGACGATCTGGTGCCGGACGGCGTCAACGATCGAGCGCGGCGTGAGCGGCTCCGACAGCGCCTCGGCGGACCTGCACAGGTATTCCCAGAGCACCCGGTTTGCAGAGGGGGGCGCCGCGTCGAGGATCTCGCGACGGAAGGAGAACCCGTCGTGCGGGGCGTCAAAGCGCACGGCGCAACCGAAGAACGCGCTGTGCCCGGCCCGGCGAGGCGGCGCGGGGTGGCGGAAGGTCACCTCGACGGGCGTGAGATCAGCGCCGGCGATCCGCCGCAGGCCGCCGAGGCCCTGCGCGACGGCCGTCTCGTTGGACAGCCGGTGTCCGAGGGTGAGAGGCCCCGTGCGGTACCACCGGACGTGGACGCGTCTGGCGGCCTCCGTCACCTCCCAGCGGCCCGAGTCGGTGAGCAGCGCGCCGTAGCGAGCGACGGTGTCGAGCGCGTCGCGCACGGAAGGCGCTGTCATCATCGCGAAGCCGAGCACGTGCAGATCCTCGATGACCGCCTGTTGCGCGACCCGGATCGGCAACGACGGATCATCGAGCGTCTGACCCAGATACGTCCACAGGTCGAGCAGGTGATCGAAAACGACGCGCCTCGCCGCGTCCTCGGCGAGCGCCAGCGGGACGCCGGTCGCGCGGCGCATGGCGTCCGGCCGCACGCCGGCCCGCAGCGCGTGGTCCACGACACGCTGAACCACGCCCGCCACGACGGTCGGTCGGGGTCGCACCATGCGCTCGGCGCCAGCATTCCGCATGCCAGCGCCCGGCGCTCGCCGTGGACGGCAATCGGCGCAGCGGGCAGCTTTCTTGGCGCGTCGGGCATGACGCTGCGATCAGGGGAGCATGACCGTCGTGCGGGCTCAGGGGCTCGTGAAGCCCAGGATCCCGTGCCCGACCAGCGCGTGGACGGTGTTCGGGGGGTCTGGCGCGGTGTTCGTGGCGCTCGCCACGCCCTCGCGCATGAACGCGGTCCGGATGCGTGTGATGGAGGACGCCCGATGCGCCTCCTGGAGCAGCCGCATCGCCTCGGCCGGGACCGTGATCGAGCCGTCCCCTCCCAGCGCGATGCACTGGATCTCGACCTGCTTGTCGGCGGGAGGCGGCATCGCGAACGGCGATGTTCCCTCGACGTCGCCGTCGGTGCTTGTGATACGCACGATCGTGCCCTGCGCGGCTCCGCAGCGCTCGCCCTGGCCGCCGCAGCCGAGGGTCATCGTCGCGCCATCGAGCGGCACCGCGCCGAGGAGGGCCAGCGACGCCTCGTCGAGCGCGAACGCCTCCCCCGCCACGACGGGCCCCAGATCGGGGACCTCGAAGGCCATCGAGCCGCCGGGCTCGATGCCCACGACGATCTCATCGCCGCGCGCGATCGGATCGCTGGGGTTGCCGGGCACGGGTCCCGCGCCGGCGAGCACGGCATAGCTGGCCGCGAACGCTTCATCGGTCGCGTTCGGATTGACCACGACCGCCACCTCGCTCGACTCGACGGCAACGATGGGGAACGCCCCGTTGTTTCCGCCCATCGCCGCGCCGTCCACGCGCAGGGTGCGACCCACGTCGGCCGCGGAGAACATCGCGCCTCCGACCGAGTACGCTGCGGTTCCCGTCTCCCCGGCTGTCACGCTCGCCTGGCCCGATCCATCGTGGATCGGGCAGACATAGCTGCTGCCCTGGAACCGGCATTCGATAGGTCCGTCCGCGAGCCCGGAGATCGTGACGACGCCTTGGTCGGTGAGCGGCGGCGGCGGATTGTCCTGCGCGTCGTAGACCCATCCCTTGCATCCGGTGGGCTGGCCGGGCGATTCCTCGTAACTTGGGGGCTTCGCCGCGGTGAACAGGACCTGTACCGAGAGGCCGTGACCTGCCTGCGGCGCACCGGCGATCGAGATATCCTGGATGGAGATGAGGCCGCCGTGGGTCGGGGCGACGCCGCTGCCTGCGCCCCCGTCGCCCCCCGAGGTGCCGGCGCCGCCCGAGCCCGCGCTCGTTGGCGCGCCGCCGCTCCCTTCGAGGCCGTCGTCTCCCGGGTTTTCGCAGCACCCCGCGACGGTGAGGGCCGTTGTGATGAGCAAGGCGGCGCTCCGGCCGATCGGGTTCCGCGAGGGTCGCATTCGATGAATCATGAGGTACCTCCAGGCGTCGTGATGGAACGCGTCGACCACTACCGGTTGACCGCGTGCAAGGAGGTATGAGGGTGTCGCCTCGGATCGGCTTGGTCGCGCCGGCCACGAACCTGGTCGAAGCGGCCTCGCCGCGCCCGGGCGCGTAGTTCAAGGAGGTGTCACCGCAGCTCTCGATCTGACGTGTTACCAGGGCTCCTCTCGTACCGCTCCGCGGTCGCGCCAAACCGCTCCACGGCTGCCCCGAACCGCTTCACGGTTGCCCCGAACCGCTCCACGGCTGCCCCGAACCGCTTCACGGTTGCCCCGAACCGCTTCACGGTTGCCCTGAACCGCTCCAACGCTGCCCTTGGTGCCGCGTACCCCCGGTCCCCCCCGGGTCTGGAGCCCTTGCCGCCTCAAGCCCCGGGTGGTCCCCCCTCGTTCAAGCCCTGTTCGGCGATGGCCCCCGGCCTATCGCCCGCCGTCTTCCACCGCGCCCCTTGCCAGCCCACCGCTGCCGCCGGATCCCCCCATTCATCTCTTCAACGGACGTCCAGGCGTGAGCGCCGGGGTGGGGCTGTGCGCGGCAGCGCGCGGGGGGCGCGCTGGAGCACCGAACGAGGTGCCATAAGGTCTCAGTGGGCTCCACGTCTCAGGCGCGCCTTGTGTGGCGCGCAACGAAACGTCCCAGCAGGCATGGCCCGAAGTGAGACATGCCGGGCGGTGTTCCCATGCGCAAGCTCTCCCGCCGCCCGTCTTGGCGGATGGCCAGCGCCCCCCGCGCGCTGCCGCGCACAGCCCCACCCCGGCGCGTGCCCCCTGGAACCTCCGTCACTCCTCCCGGGACCACGGCAAGAACCCGGTCGCCAGGCTCTTCACCGCCGCCGCCAGCTCGATCGGCTCGATCGGCTTGGGCACGTGCATCTGGTAGCCGGCCGCGAGCGCCCGCACCCGGTCCTCGGTCCGCGCGTACGGCGTCAGCGCCAAGGCCGGCGTGCGCCCCACCTTGCGCGGCAAGAGGTCCCGCACCTTCCGGATCAGCGAGTACCCGTCCTCCCCGGGCATCCCGATGTCGACCACGAGCAGCGCCGGCTCCGACGTCTCCAGCAGCTTCAGCGCCTCGGCGCTCGAGGTCGCCGTGCTGACCTCGGCCCCGCAGCGCCGCAGCACCGACGAGAGCATCGCCAGCGTGTCGGGATCGTCGTCCGCGATGAGCACCCGCACGCCGGTGAGCCGCGGGAACGGGTTGCGCGGGTCGGGCGCGATGCCGGCGCTCGTCAGCGCCGTCGCCGTCGCGCCCGTCGACAGCGGGAGCTGCACCGTGCACGTCGTCCCGCGCCCGGGGCCGGCGCTCGTCATGCGCACCGTGCCGCCGTGCAGCCCGACGACGTGCCGCACGATCGACAGCCCCAGCCCGAGACCGCCGTGCCGGCGGCCGCCGGGGTTGTCCTCGTGCCGGAAGCGCTCGAAGACATGCGGGAGCTGATCCGCCGAGATGCCCTCCCCGTCGTCGATCACCTTGACCTCGGCGAAGCGCTCGTCCTGCGAGAGCTGCACCTGAACCAGGCCGCCCGGCCGCGCGAACTTCACCGCGTTCGAGAGCAGGTGCCACACCACCTGCTGGAGCCGCGCTGGATCGCCCTCCACGAACACGCCCTCCGGGTCGAGCCGCGTCTCGATCGCCACCCCCTTGCCCGCCGCCGAGGGCAAGATCGACTCGACCGCTGTCTGCACTGGCAACGTCAGCTCCACCGCCAGCCGCTCGATCTTCAGCGTGCCCGTCACCACCTGCGAGGCGTCGAGCAGCTCGTCGATGAGCGTCACCTGGTGCTCGGCGTTGCGCTCGATCGCCGACAGCGCCCGCGTCTCCGCCACCCGGTCGAGCGAGCCCGCCTGCATCATCCTCGCCCAGCCGAGGATCGCGTTGAGCGGCGTGCGCAGCTCGTGCGACACGGTCCCGAGGAACTCGTCCTTCAGCCGGTTGGCGTCCTGCACCTCGCGGTAAAGACGCGCGTTGTCGAGCGCGAGCGCGGCGCGGTGCGCGACCTCCTCCGCGAACGCGACGTCCGCCCGCTCGAAGAACCGGCCCGACTCGGACGACACGAGCGAGATCGCCCCGAGGATGCGCCCGCGCGCCCGGAGCGCCACCACGAGGTACGAGAGCGGCGCGAGCGCGCGGTTCGCCGCGGCCTCCTCCGTCGTCAGCGCCTCGTGCAGCAGCACGTCGCCGCGCACGTCCGCGTAGAGCTCCGACCGGCCGGTGCGCAGCACGCGGGCCACCGGGCCGGGCTCGCCGTCGACGCGGCTCGGGTGGAAGTACCGGAGCAGCGGCTCCTTCAGCGGGCTCACGTGCGCGACCGCGACGTGGCGCAGGCCGAGGCCGTCGTCGATGTCGACGAGGCAGAAGTCGGCCAGCATCGGGAGCACGAGCCGCGCGAGCGACTGGAGCGTGGCCGTGAAGTCCAGCGACGCGGCGAGCGCCGTGCTGACCTCCGCGAGGAACGCGAAGCGGCGCGCCGCCTCCTCGGCCTCGGCCCGCGCCGCCTGCACGCGGATGAGCCGCGCGCGCTCCTCCTCGGCCCGCTTGCGATCGGTGATGTCGCGGTGGATGCCGACAAGGAACAGCGGCCGGCCCTCCTGATCGTGCACCGCGTAGGCCGTGACCTCGATCGGCACCTCGGAGCCGTCCCGCCGCACGCACGGGACCTCGCCGACGAACGTGCGCGAGTCCTCGATCTGCTGGAGGATCCGGCCCGTGGTCTCCTCCCGGACGTCCTCGCGGTGGAGGAGCGCCATGCCCTTGCCGACGATCTCCTCGGAGAGGTAGCCGAAGATCGACTCGGCCTCGCCCATCCAGTAGCGGATGTTGCCCTCGACGTCCGTCACCAGGATCGCCTCGGGCATCTGCTTGAGCACCTCGTGCGAGAGGTGCATCGCCTCCTCCGTCTGCAGCGCGGAGAGGCGCGCCCGCTCGAGCGCCTGCGCGCTCTGCTGGACCAGCGCGAGCATGAACGCCCGGTCGTCCTCGGTGAACGACTGCGGCGTCGCGAAGCCGAAGCCCACCGCGCCGAGCACGCGCCCCTCGAGGAAGAGCGGGATCGCGGCGTACGCGTGCTCGCCCGTCGTGGCGCAGCACGCCGCGAAGCCGGGATCGAACTCGCCGAAGCGCCCGTCCGAGCCGAGGAAGATCGGCTGCCGCTCCCGGACGGCGCGCGCGAGCGGCAGCTCCGCGTTGAGATCGTAGCTCTTGAAGCGCGCGACCTGCGCCTCGAGGTAGCCCGTCGAGCGCACCGTCTCGAGCTCGCCGCCGAGCCCGGCGCGCAGCGCCACCATGCCCGTCATCGCGCCGGCCGCCGCGACGACGTCGCTCGCGAGCACGCGGAGCACCGCGGGCGGCGTGATCGCGTCGGACAGCGCGGCCGTGACAGCGAAGAGCCACGCGGCCCGGTCGGCGCTCCGCTCCGCCGACTGCCGCGCCTCCTCCGCCTTCCGGTAGAGGTAGGCGTTGTCGAGCGCCAGCGCCACGCGGTGCGCGAGCTCGGCCGCGAGCACGAGGTCGTCGGCGGAGTAGACGCGGTTCGACTCGGAGACGCCGAACGAGAGCACGCCGAGCTTGCGGCCGCGCGCGATGAGCGGCACCGCCATCGCGGAGCGCGTGCCGAGCTGCTCCAGCGCGGCGGCGCGCTCGGCGGCCTCCTCGCTCTGCCCGCCGTCGAGCTCGTGGAGCAGCTCGGACTCGCCGCTGTGCAGCACCTTCGCGATGCCGAGGCGCTCCTCGGCGTCGGGCGCGATCGCGCGCAGGAGCCCCTCGCGCTCGGGGTTCACGTGCCTCGCCGCGACCCGGCAGAACCGGCTCTTCGACCCGCCCGGCGGGCCCGGGCGATCGGAGCCCGCGGCCTCGACCGCAGCGCGCTGGCGCCGCGCGGCGTAGATGCCCTGCGGGGGCGCCGCGTCGCTCGCGTGCGCCCCGGGCGCGAACGGCAGCGCGTCGCCGTCCGACGGCGGCGGCACGGAGCCGACGAGGCCCATCGTGTCCGCGGCGCCGCGCTCGATCAGGTCGACCGTGCACCAGTCCGCGAGGAACGGCACCGACAAGCGCGCGAGCCGCTCGAGGATCGTGTGCGGATCGAGGGATCCGGTGAGCTGCTCGCTCGCGTCCGCCAGGAACATCAGCTCATTATGGATCGCTCCACCGCGGGGCTGCTTCAGGACCTGCCACACCGTGGCGGCCTCGCTCGGGTTGCCTTCACGCTCCATGATGGTCGACGACCGGCCGCATGGTAGCGAGGCGCTATCGCAGAAGCCAGCGGCGCAGGCGCGCGCTCGGCGCGCGGCGCGCTTATGCGTCGGACGCGTCGGAGCCGAGCCGCGCGCGGGCGCGCCGGACCAACGCCTGGACGGCCAGATGCGCCTCGTCGCGGACCGCGTCGACGTTCTGGCCGGCCGTGGCGATGGGCTCGCCTACCTCGAGCGCGACGGGGATACGTCGCGCACGGCTCACCCGGGCCATGTGCGCCGCGAACGACTCGTCCACGTAGGAAGATTCAGCGCCGCCGTACACGAGGCCGACGGGGACGATCTCCGCGCCGACGCGGCACGCCGCGGTGAATGCGCCCGCGCGGAACGGCCGCACCTCGTCCCCCGAGAACGTCGTCCCCTCGGGGTAAACCATCACACCACGGCCACCCTTGAGCGCGGCGCACATCGCCTGCACGACCGCAGACCCGCTGCGCTTGCTCGACCGGTCGACGAAGAGCGTGCCGACGCGGCGCGCCGCCATGCCGACAACCGGCCAGCCGGCGAGGTCGGCGCGGCTGACGACCGTCGCCTCGAAAAATGCGAGCGTCACCATGATGTCGAGCGCGGAGCGGTGGTTCATCACGAACACGCGCCCGACGCCGGAGGGATCGCGGCCGGGGTAGTACGCCGCGGCGGGTCGATCGCGGCCGGCTGCGCCGGGCCCTGGCGCGGGCTCGCCGTGGACGAGGCCGCCCACGCGCACGTCGAGGCCGTACAGCTTGAGGAGCGCGCGACCGTACCGGCGCATCCATGTATGCAGGACCACCTCGCGATCGGCCGCGCTGGAGATCGCCGTGTCGACCTCGAGCAGGCCGTACATGCCGAAGGTGAGGCCGACGAAGCCGGCGGCGCGAAGGGGGAAGCGGAGGACGTCGAGGGGGTGAGCGCTGGCCATGCTCGCTGAGCGGCTACCCTATTTCACGCTCGGGCTCGGAGAAAGCGCCTTCACGCGCCCGCGACAGGGGCACCATCGAGCAGCCGCTTGAGCACCTCGTTCACGACCGCCGGGTTCGCGCTGCCCCCCGTCTGCTTCATGATCTGCCCGACGAAGTAGCCGAGCAGCGCGGTCTTGCCGGCGCGGTACGCCGCCGCCTGCTTCGCGTTCGCGGCGATGACCGACGCGGCGATCGCCTCGATCGCGGACGCGTCGCTCATGACGGCCATCCCCTTGTCGCGGACGATGTCGCCGGGCGCCCGGTCGGTGCCGGCCATCTCCGTGTACACCTCCTTGGCCTGCTTGCCGCTGATCGCGCCCTCGTCGACGAGGCGGAGCAGCGCGGCCACCTGCGCCGGGGAGACAGGGAACGTCGCCGACAGGCCCGTCGTGCGGGTGTCGCGCAGCACCTCGCCCTGGACGAAGTTCGCGACCTTGACCGCGTCGCCGTGCAGGCGCGCCGCCTCCTCGAAGAACGCCGCGATCTGCGGGTGGCCCGTCATTACCGACGCCGCGTACGGCGTGAGCCCGAGCGACTCGGTGAGGCGGCGCCGCTTGTCGACCGGCGGCTCCGGGAGCGCGGCGCGCACCCCGGCGAGGAACGCCTCGTCGACGACGAGCGGCGGCAGGTCCGGCTCGGGGAAGTAGCGGTAGCCGGACTCGTTCTCCTTGTCGCGGAGGAGGTACGTCTCCTTCTTCTCCGCGTTGTACCCGCGCGTCTGCTGGCGCACCCGGCCGCCCTGCTCGATGAGCGCGATCTGCCGCCGGATCTCGAGGTCGATCGCCTCGGCGACGAAGCGGAACGAGTTGATGTTCTTGAGCTCCGTCCGCGTGCCGAGCTTCGTCTGGCCCGCCCTTCGGACCGAGACGTTGGCGTCGCAGCGGAAGCTGCCCTGCTCGAGGTTGCCGTCGTTCACGCCGATGAACATCAGGATCTCGCGCAGCCGCTTCAGGTACTCGGCCGCCTCGGCGCCCGAGCTCAGGTCGGGCTCGCCGACGATCTCGATGAGCGGGGTGCCGGCGCGGTTGAGATCGACGACCGACAGGCCCCCGACGCCGTGGAGGTTCTTGCCGGCGTCCTCCTCCATGTGGACGCGCGTGATCCCCGCCCGCTTCTTCCCCGCCTCGGTCTCGATCTCGAGCGCGCCCTTCAGGGCGAGCGGCCGGTCGTACTGGCTGAGCTGGAAGCCCTTCGGCAGGTCCGGATAGAAGTAGTTCTTCCGCGCGAAGATGCTGCTCTCCTGGATGGCGCAGCCGAGCGCGAGCGCGGCGCTCACCGCCATCCGGACCGCCTCGCGGTTCAGCACCGGGAGCGCCCCCGGGAGCCCGAGGCACACCGGGCACGTGTGCGTGTTCGGCGGGTCGCCGAAGCTGGTCGCGCAGCCGCAGAACGCCTTGGTGCGGGTGAGGAGCTGCGCGTGGACCTCGAGCCCGATGACCGCCTCGAAGGGGCCGTACGTCGTCGCCATGGCAGGCTCTTCTAGCAGAACCTCGCCCGGGCGAGAGGCCCCCGGCTCCGCCGGCGGCGGGCCAGGGGGCGCGCCGGGCGAGCCGGCTCAGTGATCGGCGTGATCGCGGGTCAGGCCGGGGTGCGTCGGATCGCCCGGCTCGTGGCGCTTGTTCGCGGTCAGGCGCGAGCCCGTGCGATCGGTGAGGCGCATGAGGAGGTCGCGCCGGTAGATGAACTGCTCGCGGGAGTCGTAGGGCACCGCGTGCAGGCCCGTGTCCATCCGGATGGCGTCGACGGGGCACGCCTCGACGCAGTAACCGCAGAACACGCAGCGGAGCTCGTCGATGACGAAGCTGCTCGGGTACCGCTCGTAGCCGTGCCGCCGATCGCCCTCGGGGTACTCGGCCGGATCGATCGCGATGCACTGCGCCGGGCACGCCGTCGAGCAGCAGAGGCACGCGACGCAGCGGGGCGAGCCGTCCTCGCGCAGCGTGAGCCGGTGGATGCCCCGGAAGCGCTCCGGGTAGGGGCGCTTCTCCTCCGGGTAGCTGATCGTCGTGACGCCGGGCCCGAGCGAGTCGAGCACCGGGTCCGGCTTCTGGCCGAGCACCATCTCCTTCGTGTTCTTGAAGAAGTGCCTCATCGTGATGCCCAGCCCCTTGACCATCTCGGGGATGTAGGCCTGCACGTCGACGCTCCGGGAGGGGCGCGGGATCGGCTTGCCGACGACGGGCCGGCCTGCCGGCTTCGTCCAGGGGTTGCTGGGGGTAGCTCTCGCCATGGGACTCTCTCTTCGCCTGCTCACGCCTGCTGCGGCGTGGCCTTGGTGCCCCCCGCCGCAGCGGCGAAGCGGGCCGAGGTGGAATTGAGGATACGGTGTCGCTCGACCGGCTCGAGGAGCCCGGCGATCATCGCCACGACCGCGGCGAACCCGCCGAGGGCCACGACGCCGTGGGTGATGTCGGCCACGACCTGGAGGCCGCCGCGGACCCCCGCGGGCGCCGAGTCGACCGCCAGGATCACCACGCCGGTCACCATCATGTTGACGATCGTGAGCGGCAGGAGCTTCGTCCACCCGAGCCGCATCACCTGGTCGTACCGGAAGCGCGGCAGCGTCCAGCGGAAGAAGACCTGCACCCACGTCATGAGGATCGTCTTCCCGAAGAACGCGAGGAAGTACGTCAGGCTCACGGCGAAGTGGGTCATCTTGTACTGGAACAGCGTCGTCTCGCCGATGACGATGTTGATGCCGTCGCGGTCCAGGAACGGCAGGTGGTAGCCGCCGAAGAAGAGCGTCACGAGGAGCGCGCTCGACGTGATGAGCTCCACGTACTCGCCCGTCATGAACATGCCGAACTTCATCCCGGAGTACTCGACGAAGTAGCCGGCGACGATCTCGCTCTCCCCCTCGGGCTGATCGAACGGGATGCGCTTCGTCTCGGCCGCGAGCGCCGCGAGGAACAGGAAGAACGCGACCGGCTGGACGAAGATCCCCCACGCGTGCTCGGCCTGCCACTGCACCATGTCGCCGAGCCGGACGCTGCTGTAGATCATGAAGAGCCCGACGACGCTGAGGCCCATCGCGACCTCGTAGCTGACCATCTGGCTCGCGGCGCGCAGGCCGCCGAGCAGCGAGAACTTGTTGTCGCTCGCCCAGCCCGCGAGCGCGGCGCCGATGATGCCCGTGCCCGCCATCGCGAAGATGTAGAGGATGCCGACGTTGAGGTCGGCGACCTGCAGGTTCACGACGTGGCCGTTGCACGTGAACGCCTGGTCCACCGTGCGCTTGAGGAGCGGGAGGTCGCCGAAGCCGAAGACCCGGTCGCCGTTGTCCTCGAAGCAGAGCTTGTCGCCGAAGGGGATGACCGCGAACGTCACCAGCGCCGGGAACATCGCGAGCAGCGGCGCGAGCGAGTGGAGGAGCCGGTCGGCGTTCTTCGGGATGAAGTCCTCCTTCCAGATCATCTTGATCGCGTCCGCGGCCGCGTGGAGCGTGCCGAGGAGGCGCAGCGGCACCGTGCCGTCGGGCACGCGCAGCGCCGTGGTGCCGCCCGCCAGGACGAGCAGCGCGCCGAGCAGCACGCACGCGACCCGCGCGGCGGTCGGCGCCGCCGAGAGCGGGACCGCCTGCGTGACGAAGAAGGCGAGCACGTGGGCCATGACGCCGGCGTAGAAGACGTTGCGGGGGTCGAACCTGGCGAGCAGCTCCTCGAGCGCGTTGCTCGGGCCGCCGCGGCGGGCCGACGCGCAGATCACGAGCAGGCTGAGCCAGGCCACGAAGACGGCGAACTGCGCGGCGATCACCAGCGTCTCGACGGCGCCGGGCACCGACATCGGGCGCGTCGCCGTGAACACGGCGAGCGCGCCGAGCGCCGCCGGAGGCAGGAACACGACGCCGCGCGCGAGCATCGACGGCAGGTAGACGACCGCGCGGTTCGGGCCGACGCGGTCCTGCACCATCGCGCCCTGGCGCCGGTCGGCCCAGGTCGCGATCGCCGCCATGTTCAGCAGGAACATGACGACGATGAGGATCTTCACGATCGCGAGAACGAGCTCGACGAGTGTCATGCCGTGGCCTCCGTCTTCTTCGGCTCAACCCGCGACCCGTCGGCGATCGCTGTCGCCGCCGCCGCGGCGTGCGCGGGCGGCGCGGCGCCGATCACCGCCTCGGGCGCGGCTGCCCCGCCGGCGACAGCGCCGGGCGGCATCGCGCGGCGGAGCTCGGCGAGGGTCTTCCACCCGGTCGCGTACCCGAGCGTGCGCCCGAGCCGACCGATGAGCTCCCAGGCCGGACGCGCGTCGCCGTGCGGGAGCAGCGCCCGCTCGCTCCGCTGCGCCAGGCCCTTCCGGTTCACGTACGTCCCCTCGGCCTCGGCCCACGAGCACGCCGGCAGCGACACGCGCGCCGCCTTCGCCAGCGGCCCCTCGTGGGCGGTGATCGTCACCACCCCCTTGAGCCGCGACAGCGCCCGCTGCGCCTCGACAGCGTCGACCTCGAGGTCCGACCCGAGCGCGACGACGTACGCGTACTGCCCCGACGCGATCCCCTGGAGCAGCTCCGCGACCGGGCGCGGCGGGGTCGCCGCCGCGATCTGCACGGCGCCGCGGGTGTTCGGGTTCTTGTCCTCGCTGATCAGGATGTCGTCGCCCTGGCCGAGCGGCTTGCCCGACACGAAGAAGTCGGTCGCGCCGAGGTACGTCGTCGCGAGGTGGTAGAGCGCGAAGTTGTCCTCGTTCGAGTGCTGGGCCGACAGGACGATCGCCACCTTCGCCGGGTCGTCGGCGTGGCCGCTGAGCTGCTCCTTGGCCGCGGCGAGCGCGTCCTCGATGCTCGCGTCGTCGTTGCCGACGAGCGCCGTGAGCAGCCGCCCCTCGACCGCGTGCCGGTACGAGAGCATCCCCTCGTCGCACATCCAGTACGTGTTGACCGCCATGTTCTCGCGCGGGCGGTGCCGGTACGGCGTGTTGTTGCGCGGATCGTAGTCGAGGTACGCGTTGCACCCCGTCGCGCAGCCCTGGCAGACCGTGCGGGCGCTGCGGAGGAACCAGACGCGCGCCTTGAACCGGAAGTCGCGCGAGGTGAGCGCGCCGACCGGGCAGACGTGCTCGGTCATCAGCGTGTAGTTGTGGTCGAGCTCGCGCCCCGGCGAGACAGTGATCTCCCCGAGGTTGCCGCGCTCGCGGACGGAGAGCACCGGGTCGCGGGCGAGCTCGTTGCAGACGCGGATGCAGCGCGTGCAGACGATGCAGCGCTCGGCGTCGTAGACGATGGTCGGCCCGAAGGTGACCGCCTTCGGCTTGTGCACCGGCTCCTGCTGCATGCGCTTGCCCTTGCGCTGGTGCTCGAGCCAGTAGTCCTGGAGGCGGCACTCGCCGGCCTGGTCGCAGATCGGGCAGTCGACCGGGTGGTTCAGGAGCAGGAGCTCCTGCACCGCCGAGCGCGCCTCGGACACGTGGTCGCTGCTCTCGGACAGCACCTCCATGCCGGTCGCGCACGCCATCTGGCAGGCCGGCTGGAGCTTCGGCTTCGCCGCCGGCACGTAGTCCTGCTTGGCCGGGTCCCAGCGGAGGATGTCGAGGCTCATCGCCGGGCGACCCGGCGGCGGGAGCACCTCGACCAGGCACATCCGGCAGTTGGCGGCGACGCTGAGGCCGGGGTGCCAGCAGTAGTGGGGGATGTCGATCCCGGCGCGGTGCGCCGCCCGGATGATCGTGTCACCGCTCTCGAAGGGGATCTCCCTTCCGTCGATCTTGATCGTAGGCATCGTGATCTCGATTCCAGGCGGGGCCGCGCAGGGCCCCCGCTTCCTTAGCTCGATGACGGGAGCGCTCCTCTCGCCGTCGCTAGTGGTCGCACTCCCCGCCGATCATGTTGAGCGAGCCGAACGTCGGCACGACGTCCGGGATCATCAGCCCGGTGATGAGCTGGGAGAGCCCCTGCGTGGTGGCGAAGCACGGCGGGCGGATGCGGACGCGGTAGGGCGTGCCGCTGCCGTCGGACACCAGGTAGAAGCCGAGCTCGCCGTTGCCGGCCTCGGTGTACGAGTAGCACTCGCCGGCGGGCACCTTGATGCCCTCCATGACGATCTTGAAGTGCTGGATGGTCGCCTCGATGGTCGTGTAGACCTCCTCCTTCGGCGGCAGCACGACGCGCGGATCGTCGATGTTGATCGGCCCCTCGTCGGGCATCTGGTCGAGCGCCTGCTCGATGATCCTCGCCGCCTGGCGGATCTCCTCCTGGCGGCACATGAACCGATCGTAGTTGTCGCCCCGCGTGCCGACCGGCACGTCGAACTCGAACCGGTCGTAGACCATGTACGGGTTCGCGCGGCGCACGTCGTACGGCACGCCGGTGGCCCGGAGGACGACGCCGGTCCAGCCGAGCGCGAGCGCGTCCTCCTTCGAGATCACGCCGATGCCGTCGAGGCGATCGAGGAAGATGCGGTTCTTGAGGATGAGCTTCTCGGAGTCGCTCACGAGCGTGAGCACGCGCGCGAGGCCCGACCGCACCATCGACTTGAAGTCGGGCGTGGGCGGCCGCGCCATGCCGCCGACGCGGCCGAAGCTGTGCGTCAGGCGCGCGCCGGTCTCCTCCTCGAAGATCTCCCAGAAGATCTCTCGCGCGCGGCACAGGTAGAGGAACGGCGTGAACGCGCCGAGCTCCATGCTCATGGCGCCGCTGCAGATCATGTGATCGCAGATCCGCGCCATCTCGCCGAGGATCACGCGGTAGTACTGGC
Organism: Sorangium cellulosum; assembly: GCF_001589285.1. Classification (GTDB taxonomy): domain Bacteria; phylum Myxococcota_A; class Polyangia; order Polyangiales; family Polyangiaceae; genus Sorangium; species Sorangium cellulosum_G. The sequence goes on from NZ_JEMA01000789.1 coordinate 42,535, forward strand.
AGCGCTCGGGCACCGTGACGCCGAGCATCTTCTCGACCGCCAGCGCGAAGCCGACGTTGTTGAGCATCGGCGAGACGTAGTTGAGCCGGTCGACGTACGGGAAGACCTGCGTCCACGTGCCGCGCTCGCACATCTTCTCGAAGCCGCGGTGCAGGTAGCCGATCTGCACGTCGGCCTTGTTGATCGTCTCGCCCGAGAGCTCGAGCACGATCCGCACCGTGCCGTGCATCGCCGGGTGCGAGGGCCCCATGTTGAGGAGCATCGGCTCGCTCGGCAGATCGAGGTGGGCCTCGTCGAGATCGCGATCCAGGGGTTCCATCGTTCAGCTTCGCTCCTGCAGCGCACCCACGCCGATGCCCTGCGGTTTGCCCTTGTCCGAGGCCTCGTCCCCGCCGGTCGACTCGAGCGACGTCCCCGTGCCGGGGTTGTGCAGCGCGAAGTCGTGGGTCTGGCGGCCGAAGCTCATGCCCTCGTCGGGGCCGAACGGCGGCAGCTTGCCGATGTTCGGCACCTCCCGGAACGGGATGAGCGGCTGGATCCGGTTGGCCGGGTAGTCCTTTCGCAGCGGGTGCCCCTCGAACTCCGGGTACATCAGGATGCGCCGGAGGTCGGGGTGCCCGCGGAAGACGATGCCGAGCAGGTCGTAACACTCGCGCTCGAACCAGTCCGCGCCCTTCCACACCGGGACGATCGAGTCGATCTCGGCGCCGTTGCCCTCCTCGTCGCCCACGCGCGCCTTGATGCGGATACGGTGGTTCCGCTCGAACGAGCGCAGGTGGCAGACGACCTCGAAGCGGGGCACGTCGCCGCGCCAGAGGTAGTCGACCGCCGTGAGGTCGACGAACATGTTCATCAGCGTCCGCGGGTCGTTGCGGAGGAACAGGGCGACGTCGCGCCACGCGGCCGGGTCGATCACCGCCGTGTCGTCGCCGAACTGCGAGTGCGTCTCCAGGACGGCGCCCGGGAACTGCGCCGTGAGGATCTCGAGGACCTTCTTGCTCATGGCTGGCTCCGCTCCTTGCGCTGGAGGGTGACGAGGCGCTCCGCTGTCTGCGCGGGGTCCTCGCGCGGCTTGACGATCGCCGGTGTGCGGTCGCCGCGCGCGATCTTGTCCTGGAGCAGCATGAGGCCGTCGAGCACCGCCTCGGGGCGCGGCGGACAGCCGGGCACGTAGACGTCGCAGGGGATGATCTTGTCGATGCCGGCGACGGTCGTGTAGTTGTCGTAGAAGCCGCCGCACGAGGCGCACGTGCCGAAGGCGAGCACCCACTTCGGGTCCGCCATCTGCTCGTAGATGCGCCGGAGCGCGGGCGCCTGGCGCTGGCTGATGGTCCCCACGACCCAGAGCAGGTCGGCCTGGCGCGGCGAGAAGCGCGGCACCTCGGCGCCGAACCGCGCCATGTCGTAGCGCGGGCTCGCCATGGCCATGTATTCCATGCCGCAGCAGGCCGTCACGAACGGGTACTGGAACAGGGAGTACTTCTTCGCCCAGTTGAGCAGCGCGTCGAAGCGCGTGGTCGCGAACCCGTGCTCGGAGCCCTCCAGCACCCGCGTCGAGGGGCCTCCGCCGTTCATTTCTCCCATTCCAGAGCTCCCTTCTTCCACACGTACACGAGCGCGACGACGAGCAGCGCGATGAACGAGCTCATCGTCGCGAGGCCCGTCCACCCGAGGGACCGGAACTGGACCGTCCACGGGTAGATGAGGACCGCCTCGATGTCGAACACGACAAAGAGGATCGCCGTCAGGTAGAACTTCACGCTCGGCTTGACGAACCGCCCGCCCGTCGAGTCGCTGCCGCACTCGTAGGGCATCATCTTCTCGACCGTCGGGTTCCTCGGGCCGAGCAGCGACGTCAGCGTGAACATGGCGAGCGCGATGACCGCGGCCACGAGAAACAGCAGGAACAAGGGGATGTAGGTGGCCATCGAGAGAGCACTCCTACGGGTCGGACCCCTGGAGGGTCGACCGTCTCGCCGCAGCGCGCGGCTTCTCGGGCGAGACCTCAGGGCCCGCGGCCCCGAACCATGCAGTCCAAAAAGGTGAGAGCGACGCGGCGATGCTGGGTTGAAACAGCAAAAATCCGAGCGATCCCGGCTTAATCCGCGCCGGATCTAGTCGGCCGCCGCGGGGGTGTCAATGGAGGCGGTCCGTCAACCGGCGGGCAACCAGCGGGCCGCAATCCTAGGAGCGGTTCGCCGCGAGGACCAGCCCTCGCCACGCGGTGAGCGCCGTCCCCAGGCTGGCCTCGATCTCCCGGATCTCCTCCACCATCTCGACGTCCGGCACGCCGGCGCTCCGCGCCTCGCGGATGCAGGCGAGCGCGGCGACGAACTTCCTGCGATGCACGAACGCCCGCGCGAGGAGCGGCCAGATCTGCTTCGGCGGGGCGCCGAGGTTGGCGGCGCGCCGGAGGGGGCCGATGGCCTCGCCCGACCGCCCGTCTTCGAGCATGGCCTCGCCCAGCCGGCGGAAGATGTCGCCGGCCGCGGCCCCGTCGTGCGCGTACTGGACCGCGAGGCGCATGACCTCCTCGCCCTGGTGCTCCTCGCCGAGCTTGACGCAGGCGGTGCCGAGCAGGCCGAGCCCCTTGGCGATCAGGCTGCGGGCGTCCGGGGTGAGCATCTGCCCCTCGGGCGTGCGCAGGAAGATCGCGAGCGGCGCCGGCCAGGTGCCGAGGAGCTGGATCACCTTGGGGTAGTCGCCGCGCTGCGAGGCGACCTCGGCCTCGGCGACCTTGGTGAGGTCGATGGCGGAGCGCGCGCCGGCGGAGGCGCGCTCGAGCTCGTCGCGCACGTGCGAGCGGATGCGGGCGCGGAACTCGTTGAGCTCGTGGGTCTCCTCGATGCCGTCGCGCAGGAGAAGGAGGCGCGAGGTCTTCCCCTCGATGGAGAGCTTGCGGAGGCTGTAGCCGTAGAGCGGGGCGAGCAGCAGGTAGCGGACGCCGATGTGGAGCTGGATGCCCTCGAGATCGGTGTCGCGCTCGGGGGCCGTGGGCGTCGCGTCCTCGGTAAGGAGCGCCCCGACGAGCCGGTGGCGGAAATCCGCGAGCGTGAGGCGCTGGACGTCGCCGTCGATCTCCTCCTCGCCCGGCGGCGCGATAACGAAGTCGACCAGCGTGTTGTCCGGGTTGCGGCGGTCGACGGTGAGCGCCGTGATGCGGGCGCCCGTAATCATCGAGAAGGCAAAGAACGCCTCGCCCACGATCTCGCAGAGCGCCTGGAAGCTGCCGATGCCGTCGCCTATGCGCTCGAACCAGCCGTCGGTCCGGACGGCATCGAGGGAGAACACGCGTTCCTTTGGCATGGTTCGACCCGGATCACAGGGCCGCGTCCCGGAGGAAGGACGCGTAGCCCAGGGGGTGCGAGACTCGCACGGGCGCGCGCCGCCCTCAAGAAAACTCCTATCCTGCGCGCGTCGATGATCGAGCGCGCCGGCCATCCCCTGGCGCCGCCCGCCATCCATCGCGCCACGCTCGTCCACCTGCCCCCACGCACCCCGCCGACGCCGCAGCGGCCGACCCGGCACAGCCCGGCGCGCCGCGCGCCCAGGACCGAGCCGCCGGCCCGCCGGCGCTGTCGCGACGCGCGCAGCAGCGCCGCACTTCTACACGTGCACCAGACCGGCCGCCCTTCTGCGCGCCGCTCTACGTTACGGCGCCGCGGTGATGTGGAGGGTGAGGTTGCCGGAGGAGGAGGGGCGGCTGTCGCCGACGATCGTGATCACCTGCCCTGCGGTGAGGGTGACGCTCACCCGCGAGGCGACGCCGCTCGTGTTGTCGTTGCACGCGAGCTCGGCGCCGGCGCAGCTCTCGCCGTCGTGCACGTGGAGGACCGTGTCGAAGGTCGAGGACACCGTGTCGATGATGTAGGTCCCGTCCGCCGGCGCGGTGAAGCGATAGACCCTGTCGTTGCCGCTCGACGCCGTGCAGCTCGGCGCGCCCGAGTTCGGCTGGAGCAGCGTGGGGCCCGTCGCCGTCTGCGGGACCGTCGAGCCGAGGTCGATGGGGTTGTCGCAGGTGGCGTTGCCCTCGAACAGGGTGATGTTGAGGTGGAACGCGCCCGAGGCGGCGGGGCCGGAGCCGTCGACCACGGCGACGACCGCCTGCCCCGCGACGAGCGGCACCGCGACCCGCGACTGGAGGCCGGCGGTGTTGTCGTTGCAGCCGAGCGACGCGCCGCCGCAGGTGCCGTCGTGCACGTGAACCACCGTGTCGAAGCTCGATCCGAACGTGTCGAAGATGTACACGCCGTCGGAAGGCGCCGTGAAGCCGTAGGTCTGCTCCGCGCCGCCGGCCGCGCCGCACGGCGCGCCCACGAAGTCGCCGAGGTCGGCCGTCGTCCCCGTCACCGCCTGCGGGACGGCCGCCTCGAGGGTGTTCGCCGGGCAGGCGGGCGCGGCGATGCCGCTCACGTTGAGCGTGTAGGCGCCCGAGGCCGAGTACGCGCCGTCCACGGCCACGTACACCGTCTGCCCCTCCGCGAGCGGCGTGACGACCTTCGACTTGGACGAGGGCGCCCCGTTGTCGTCGCAGGCCAGCGACGGGCCGTCGCAGCTCCCCTCGTGGACGTGGAGCACCGTGTCGAAGGCCGAGCCGATCGTGTCGAAGGTGTAGCGGCCGGCGACAGGCGCCGTGAAGCTGTAGGTGACCTCGGGGGCGTTGTCCGTGGCGCAGGGCGCCACGAGGTAGTTGTCGAGGCCCGACGTGTTGCCCGTCACCGTCTGCGGGTAGGTGGAGCCGAGATCCATCGTGGGGCACTCGGGCGGGGCCCACTCGGAGACGTGAAGCGTGTAGGGCCCGCCCGCGCCCTCGAAGCCGTCGACGATGACGACGACCGTCTGACCGGCGCGGAGCTCGGCCGCGATGCGCGACTGCGCTCCTCCGCGCGAGTCGTTGTTGCAGGCGATCACGCCGCCGTTGCAGTCGCCGTCCCGCAGCTCGAGGACGGTGTTGTACCCGGAGTCGAACGTGTCGAAGACATACTTCCCGTCCGCCGGGGCCGTGAAGGTGTAGCTCGCGTCCGGCCCGCCCGGCTGGCCGCAGCTCGGCGTGATCGCGTCGCCGAGCAGCGCTGTGTCGCCGGTGAAAACCTTCGGAAGCGTGTCGCCGACGTCGCCCGAGGGGCAGATGGGCGGCCCGGCCTTCGACAGGTTGAGCGTGAAGTCGCCTTCCGCGCCGGCGAAGCCGGTCACGACGATGAGGACCGACTGGTCTGCATCGATGACCGCGCGGACCTTGGATTGCGCGGTGTCTGTGTCGATGTCGTCGTTGCAAGCGAGCTGACCGCAGGTGGTCGCCCCCACCACGCCAAGGGCCGTATCGAACGTGGACCCGGAGGTGTCCATCGTGTAAGTCCCCGCCTCGGAGGGCGTGAAGCGATAGACCCGCTCCGACCCGCCGGCGGCCACGCACGCGAGACCGTAGTTCGTCTCGCCCCCCACCGTCGTCCCTGTCACGACCTGCGGGAACGTGTCGCCGAGCTCCTCGTGGGTGCCGACGACGCAGGTGCACGCGCCGGCCTGGCAGAACGCCCCCCGCTCGCACGCGTTCCCGCAGCTACCGCAGTGGAGCTCGCTCGTCTGCAGGTTGGCGCACGCGCCGTCGCAGTCCGTGAGCTCGGCGGAGCAGGAGCAGGCGCCCTCGACGCAGAGCTGGTTGGGCGCGCAGGAAGACCCGCAGCTGCCGCAGTGCGCCCTGTCGCTCTGCACGTCGACGCACGCGCCGTCGCACTCCATCAGCCCGTCGGCGCAGGCGCAGGCCCCCTCCACGCAGAGCTCCCCCGCATCGCACTGGACGTCGCAGTCGCCGCAGTTCCGCGCGTCGGTCTGGACGTTCACGCAGCGCGCGCCGCAGGCGGTCTCCTCCTCGTCGCACTCCTCGTCATCGCCGCCCTCGCCGCCGCCGCCCCCCGCACCGCCGCTGCCGCCCTCGCCGCCCCGCTCGCAGCGGCCGTCCGTGCATTGCTGCCCCTCCCCGCAGGCGTCGCCGCACGCGCCGCAGTGCTCGGCGCTCGTCTGGATATCGACGCACTGGCCATCACACTGCGACTGCCCGCCCGTGCACGCGCTCGGCTGGCTGTCGCCCTCGGCGCAGGACGCCGCGAGGACAACCCCCGCGACGAGGAGCAGCGCAGCGGACGAGAGGGTGGGCCTGAGGCGCAATCCGGATTTGTTCATAGCCATCCTTGGGGGTACCTGGCCGTTTGAGGCGGAGCGGATAACGAGTCGCGCGCCAGGATACGCGCACGTCCGAGGGTATCGCAACCGGCGGGGACGCTGGAGGTGTGCCGGGTTCGCCCAGGCAACGCGCGCAGAGCCGCAGCCAGGACGGCGCAGGCGGCGCCTCGCGAGGGCGTCGCCAGCGCCCTCCGCAGAGCGAATCGCAGCATCATCGGCCGGACTCCAGGGCGCACGCGGCGCGGGCTCAGAGAGGGGCGATGTTCAGGGTGAAGTCGCCCGACGCGCCACCGTAGCCGTCGACAACGATGGTGATGACCTGACCGGCGGTGAGCCTCACCGTCGTCCGCGACGTCGAGCCGGCCGTATCGTCGTTGCAAGCGATCGAGGTGCCGCTGCAGCCGCCCCTGTGGACGTGAAGGACGGTATCGTAGGACGAGCCGACCGTGTCGATGACGTAGCGGCCGACGATCGGCGCGGTGTAGGTGAACACCATCTCCGAGGCGGTCGACGAGGAGGCGCAGCTCGGCGTGACGGAGTCGGGTTGCCCCGTCGTGGTGCCGGTCCTGGTGAGCGGCAGCTCCGAGCCGAGATCGATCGCCGTCGAGCAGCTCCCCTCGCCGTCGAACTTGTCGACCTGGAGCACGTAGTCGCCGCGGCTCGTGTTGCGGCCGTCGACGGCGACGAGCACGGTCTGACCGGCCACCAGGTCGATGGTGAGGCGCGACTGCGGGCCGCCCGCATCATCGTTGCACCGGAGCGGCGTCCCCGCGCAGCTGCCATCGAAGATCTGGAGGATCGTGTCGAAGCTCGATCCCAGCGTGTTGAAGATGTAAGTTCCGTCGTCCGACGCGGTGAAGCTGTAGATCATGTCGGGAGCGCTGGAGGATCCGCACTTCGGGGTGACGGACTCGGGCTGATCGGCGGTGCTCCCCGTGACGACCTGCGGGACGGTGGAGCCGAGATCGATCGGCCTCGGGCAGGTCCCGCCGCCTTCGTACTGCTGGACGTTGAGCGTGAACTCGCCCGACGCGGTCGCGGAGCTGCCGTCCACGACCAGGAGGATCTTCTGGCCCTCGTCGAGGTCCATCGTCAGCCGCGACTGCACGCCTCCGGCCGCGTCGCCGTTGCATTTGAGCACGGCCCCGGAGCAGCCGCCGTCGCGCGCGGAGAGGACCGTGTTGAAGCTCGAGCCGAACGTATCGAAGATGTACGTACCGAGGGCGGGCGCGGTGAAGCTGTAGGTCGCCTCGTTGCCGCCGATGCCGCCGCAGGTCGAGCTCAGGATGTCGACCGCGCCCGCTGTCGTCCCGGTCACCGTCTGAGGCACCGTCGATCCGAGATCGATCTCCGGGCACGGGGGGATGAAGGTCTGCTTGACGTTGAGCGTGTAGGCGCCGGAGCTCGATGTGGTGTAGCCGTCCACGACGACGACCACCGTCTGTCCCTCCTCGAGCCGCACCTTCACCTGCGATTGGACGCCGGACGTGTCGTCGTTGCACCCCAGGTTCGGTCCGCCGCACGTCGCGTCGTGGACATGGAGGACCGTGTCGAAGCTGGTGCCGAAGGTGTCGAAGGTATAGAGCGCCTCCGCGGGCGCGGTGAACGCATAGGTGGCCTCAGGGCCGCTGCCACCCGCGCAGGGCGCCGAGATCGCGCTCATGCGATCCATGATCGCGGTCGTGCCCGTCACCGTTTGCGGGAAGGTCGAGCCGAGCGTGTGCTCCGGGCAGGGCGGCGGCACGTACTCGGTGACCTCGAGCGTGAATGGCCCGGAGTCGCCGTCGAAGCCGTCGACGATGGCGACCACCGTCTGGCCCGCGGAGAGGCTCGTGACGACGCGGGACTGCTCCGTGTCCGCGTTGTTGTCGCTGCAGGCGATCATCGAGCCAGCGCACGTGCCGTTGCGCAGCTCGAGGACGGTGTTGAACGAGGAGCCGGCCGTATCGAAGATGTACCTGCCGGCGCGCGGCGCGGTGAACGTGTAGCTCGCGTCGGGGGTATCAATCGACCCGCAGCGCGGCGCGACGGCGTCGCCGAGGAGCGTCGTGTCGCCGGTGATGCGCTGCGGGAGCGTCGGCTCGATGGTGCCCGTCGGGCACATGGGCGGCGCCGTCTTGTCGATGCTCAGGACGAAGTCGCCTTGCGCGCCGTTGTAGCCCGACACGACGACGAGGATCGCCTCGCCCTCCTCGAGGAGCACCGAGGCGCTCGCCTCGGGCCCCCCGCGGTCGTCATTGCACGCGCGCTCGTCGCACAGGTCGAAGCCGAGGAGGCCGACGGCGGTGTCGTAGCTCGATCCCTCGGTATCGAACCTGTAGGTGCCTGCCTCGTCCGCCGTGAACCTGTAGACGACCTCGGTCGAGCCGACCGCCACGCAGGCGAGCCCGAAATACGTCTCTGCGCCGAGCGTGGTGCCCGTCACGACCTGCGGCGCCGCCCCGCCGATGTCCTCGTAGTCGCCGACGATGCAGGCGCACGTGCCCTCCTGGCAGACAAGCCCCGGGCCGCACGCCGCGCCGCATTCGCCGCAATGCGCCGGGCTGTGCATCAGATCGGCGCACTTTCCGCCGCAGTCGGTGAGGCCCTCGTTGCAGACGCACGCCCCGTCCGTGCACGTCTGGTTGGGGGCGCACCGGGCGTCGCAGCTCCCGCAGTGCAGTGGATCGCTCGTGAGGTCGACGCAGGCGCCGCCGCACGCCTCGAGGCCGCCGTCGCAGACGCAGGCGCCGTCCTCGCAGCGCTCCTCGGCCGCGCACACGTTGCCGCAGCCCCCGCAATGGCGGCGGTTGGCGTCGAGATCGACGCAGCCGCCATCGCACGCCTCGAGCCCGGGGGCGCAGGCCGCGCCGCCGGCGCCGCCGCCCTCCTGGCTCGCTCCGTCATCGCCGCCCGGTCCGCCGCGGTCGCTGACGCACTCGCCCGCCTCGCAGCGCTGCCCGCTCGCGCAGACGCCGCCGCACGCGCCGCAGTGGTCGGCGTCGGCCTGCGTGTCGACGCACGCGCCCGCGCACGGCGACAGGCCTTCACCGCACGTCACGCCGGAGTCGTCGCCGTGCGCGCAGGACGCGCAGGAGACGAGGAGGGCCGCTGCCGTCAGCCAGCGCGCCGTCGACGACAGAGGCGACGACAGAGGCGACGGCAGGTCGAATGTGGAGCGCAATCCGGGTTGACTCATGAACATCCTTTGGCGGACACGGTGGCCGCCGTGTGGCGCGAGAAACCCGTCCGCGAGAGTACGCCTGTTCGCTTTCGCTCCGCAATCGCGGACCCGCGCGCCGCGCCGTGGATCGTCCGATTTCGTTGCGGCTTTCACTTCCACCTCCACTTCCACGTACGCGATGAGTCTGGATGAGATGGAACGCGTGGAGCCTGGCGCCGCGGGGGCGGCCCGGACGAAGCATCGGTGAGCCGAGCGCGCGAGCGTCGGTCAGGCGACGGGGAGATCCGGCAGCGGATCGACCTCCTCCGAGGTGGGCTGACGCGCCTGGATAGCCTCGAGCGCCGGAGCGCCCGTCTCGGGCCCCGGCGCGCCCTCGGGCTGCGGATCCGGGCCGAGGAAGCGAGCGATCGGCTCGAAGAGCTCGGCGCCGGTATACGCGCCGACCGCCAGATCGCCGTGGCCGTAATCTTCCCGCGCCCCGAAGTCGCGCCCGAGGACGAGAAAGCGCTTCGGGGTCTCGGGGTGATCGCGCCCCCACGCGTCGAACGCCGCGCGCACCGACGGGACGGGGGCTATCCTGTCGGCGCTGCCCGCGATGAACAGGGCCGGCGCCGAGACGGAGGCGAGGCCGTCGAGGACCCTCTCTCCGTCCACGCGGATCTCACCGTCGCTCGTCATCCACGCGGCGAAGTCTGCGTTGAGCGCAGCGGGGATGTCCTCGATGCAGTTGACGAGCGCGAGCCGCGTGACGCCCGGAGGCACGTTGCGCGGGTTGGCCACCGCGTGATGGATCGGCGTGGGCAGCCACTCCGAGGCGAACGCGACGCTGCGCGCCATGAGGCGCAACGGCACGCCGGGGAGCAGCCGGCCCGGCAGGAACCGCATGAGGCGCGCGGGCAAGGTGAAGCGGCCGGGGGAGCCGACGACGACGACGCGGCGAACCTGATGCTCCGGCACGCTCCGCCCCAGCGCCGCATAGAGGAGCATGCCGCCCATGGAGAAGCCGACATAATCGAGCGATCGGGCGCCGGTGCGGTTCAGGATCGCCCCGAAGGCGCAGGGGAGATCGTACCGGACCATGGCCGAGAACCGGACGCTGCGGCGCTCCAGGCGGGTGAGGAGGCGGCCGCTCCGCAACGTCAGCAGCCACACGTCGCGTCCGAGCGCGGCGAGGTGGCGCGCCAGCGAGTAATCGGGGTGGATGTCCTGGTTTCTATGGTTCGCGGCGATCCCGTGGACCAGGACGATCGGCGGCAGGTCCGGCTGCGCGGACGCTCCGGGCGGGCACGGGACGCGGCGGATCTCGATCTGCGCGCCGTCCTCGGTCCGCAGCGCCTCTTCCACGCTGTACTCGAGCGGCAGGGTCAGCCGTTTGACCCAGTAAAAGAGGTGCGCCCACAGCCCGATCGCGGCCAGCACCGCGAGCGCCAGCGCGACCAGGAGGTAAGCCCCGAATGTCCAGACCATACGCCCAATCTACCCGCCGGTGCCGTTTCCGCACGCGAGCAGTCTCGACATCATGGCGCGGGGACGGAGCGAGGGCCAGTTACCGCTGAGACCGCTTCCCGGCTCGCTCGCCCGGGTGATCATCAATGATGCGAAGAATGCAAACAGCAAGTTTCGCGATCATTTCCACGAGCGCGCGAGAAAGGAACACTGCGCCCGGAAAGAACACCGCCCTCACGCACAGGACTTCGCGCCTCGGGAACTGCCGTTGACGGACACGCATGTCGGCGCCGGCTCCTTTTTACCCGCGCCGCGTCTGGCCGCGACATTGCCGTGTGACCAGGCCCACTGCGGCGCGAGGAGGGAAGCCTTCAGCAGGGGCGTGCATAAAGGTTCCACCGGGCGACGCGGGCGACGTGGCATGCGGGTCGCATCGAGGTCGCCGAGAGAAGCGGTGAGGATCCCGCAAGAACCCCGGTGACCCCGGGGCACGCACACCAGGGCGCCGCGGCGGAGCTCGGGGGGGCTCCGCTGCGGCGCTCTTTTTGTGCCGCCGGGTGTGCCGCGCCGGACGGACGCACGCAGGCGCGCTCGCGCGAGGCAGGCGAGGCAACGGAGACAAAATGAAAAAAGCGCCTCGCGGACCTGGGGGGGGAAGGTCTCCGCGACGGCGCTCGATGGCCAGTAGAGCAGGCTNGACGGCGCTCGATGGCCAGTAGAGCAGGCTTTGTGCCGAACTATCTGAAACAAGATTTCATATAGTTATCGCCCAGCGACCCAGCGCCCATTGCATCCTTGAAAATCAATTTTGAAATCGGATGCAGATCCGAAGGCTGTTTCGTTCCAGTCGGACGAGCTTGACGGCTGTCCTGGACGAACGCGGCCGTGCACGACGTGCTCACTCTTCCCAGTACCGGCAGACGGCCTTCACGCCGCACCCCTCGCAGCGGACCGGATCGCGCCGCGACGGGCACTGCTGGAGCATGCCGAGGTGGCAGAGGGCGAAGTCGTACTTGACCGGGTCCGCCGGATCGAAGCCGCGGAGCGCGGCGGTGATCTCCTCGGCTGTCTTCCAGGTGGCTCCCCGGCGGTCGGTGAGGCCGATGTTGTAGCCGAGCTTCTCGATGTGGGTGTCGACAGGGATCAGGAGGGCGGAGGGGGGTACCGGCCACAGGCCGAGATCCACGCCGTCGGCGGGGCGGATCATCCAGCGCAGCAGGAGCATGAGCCGCTTGGCGGCGCTGCCCTTCTCGGGGTCCGGGAGGATGTGCGCTGCCCCGCGGTCGCCCGGGCGGCGGTCGAGGCCGCCCGCGCGCCGGATCGCGCGCACCCACGCGCTCAGGGCCTGGCGCAGCTCGCCCGTGCGCGAGAGCTCGGCCGCGAACGCGGCGCCGAGCGAGCCCGAGGCGCGCTGCACCCGCCGCGCGCCGACGAGGAGCGCGGCGACGTCGCGATCGCGGTAGACCCGGTGCCGGAAGCCGCGCAGCCGCGCCGAGACGGTCCGGGGGTCGTCCGCCGTGAGGGCGATGTCCGGCCCGAGCCGCTCGAGCGCCTCGGCGATCTTGGCGCGCAGCGCCTTCACGTTGCCGAAGGCGAGCGACGCGGCGATGACCGCCACGAGCTCCTGGTCGGCCGGGTTCGTGTAGCGATGCACGAAGGAGACGGGGTCCTGCGCGCGGCGCTCCGCGACGGCGCACCGCGCGCGCACCTCGTCGAGCGCGGCCAGCAGGGCGGCGCGCCGCGAAGCG
>NZ_JEMA01000790.1 GCF_001589285.1 Sorangium cellulosum
TGCCTCCACGAAAAGATGGGTGGTGCCCATCTCCGCGGTGGACGTGCCTCCAAGACTTCCCTGGTGCCGCGGAGCGATCGGCATGAAGGTCAATGTTTTCAATTGGTTCGGGTCGATGCTCGACCGCGCTGGCTTCCGGTGTGGCCCAACGCGGGCCCAACGAATAGGCGTTTGCGGGACTGCGCCGGAACCTCGCCGCCGCTGCTGCTCAGGCGCAGTCCCGCAAACGCCTATTCGTTGGGTTCGCGAGCAACCGTGACCGGCGCCGCCGGAAGGAGCCCGAAAAGGTGACTCTGCACGAGATGCCTTTGTGGAGGCGTGCGAAAAAACGATGCCGTCGCGCGGAGCTAAGTGTTCTGGGAGGCGCCGCAGAGGGGCCAAAAATGGGGGAAACGAAGGGGGCGGCGGCGCCACAGCACACTCAGGCGCACGGCCGACGTCGTCCAGCTCAGAGCGCGACCGCCGGCGCGCTGTCGACCGCGGCGGCGGCCCGCCCAGGGCGTCGCGGCGGGTCGTGCTCGCTCGTGGCGCTGGCACACGGGCGACGTCGTGCAGCCAGGGCACACGGCCGTCCGGGCGCTCCCACGGCTATGTGGACAGGCCGCCGGCGCCAGCAGCTTGACGAACACTGGCGCCGCCGACATCTGCGCAGTGGGCCACGCTCTGGACGGTACCACTCATGTCCATTGTGACGCTCTCCTCTAGGTTGCGTTAGATGCCCAATCCTGTCATCAGAAGAATTGGTTGCGTCGCCACGTTTTCCCGGCTGTGCCAAAGGGGGGAAGTAACCGATGAGAAGAAGAGGATAGAGAAGAGCGCCCGAGAGACAGCTCGGAGAGTACGACAAGTAGCACATGTTCAGGTTCCGGTGATACCACCGGAGACGGCCAGACTTATGTGTTCTGTAGCGATGCCTGTAGTTCGAAGTGCCCGCCGGCCGGGGTCAACGGCTTCTCGCCAACTATCTTCAAATTCGTCACGACGATCCCCGACGATGGAACAGGTGAATCGGGCGGCTGGCAACAGGCCTCCGTTCGCCTGAAGGTCAAGCGGTGGGTCGAGGTGTATCCGGAGTTCTGGGAGTGTCCGCAGATGACGTTTGGGATGCCAGTGCGGAACGCGGCCCAGGGGCATATCCCAGCGGATGAGGCCGCGCGCATCAGCGCCGACGTGGCGAGCAAAGCTTCGCGTAAAGTGATGAGGGTAAACCTCACTATCCCGCAAGGGATCTACTGCGTCAGGTTGAAGGATGAGATGGACGTCGGCCTCCGCAAGCGTGTAGCTGGATCCAGAGTCACACAGCCATGAAGCACGCGATCGAGGAATTGTTCAGCGTCGTATACCGCTACTACCCTCGGCGGGTTCCGTACGAGGATCCTGGTCGCGTGCAAACAGAAGAGGATCGACGGCTGGTGGACGCCCGTCGTCGAGCCGGCGCCGATTGCGAGCAGTGGCTCGGCATGTTGCGGCGCCTACGTGAACAGTTTCCCGCGAACAAGATCGACAATCTGTCAGCCCATCTCGCGGCGGGAAGTCACGACGCATGTTACTCCGGCTCGCTCTATCTTCCGAAGGTCGCCGGCGAACACCGGCATACAATTGAATTAAGAGTGAGCTTTTTGGTTCCTTATTACATCGTCTACAGTTCGCGCCTCGTTGAGGATCGCGAGGAGATCGAGAGGGAGAAAACGCTCCGCGCGACGCCACCTCGCGCCGTCACGATCTTCGTGCATGATACGGCCTACGTCCTACCCGCCTGGGTTGGCAAGCTGATCAGGCGGATCAAGCCCGAGCTCGTTGAGCCGCCTTCCGTGGAGGACGAACCCACGCGGCAGGTCATCTGCTTCGATCCATCGCCCGATGAGCAGCCGTACGCTGCGGGGATCGCCGAAGAGATCGAAGCGACATGGGGATACGAGCGCATGCCGCCGGAGATCGGCGCCGTGGTCGTGCCGGACGTGGCGACCAATCTACGACGTCTGGGAGCGGCCAGGTTATACGATTGCCTGTTTTCAGACGCACGATAAGCCGTTGATGCTCCGGCGCGCCATCAGGGTCGTTCACCCCCGGCTGCTGCCGCCCCCGCCGCCGTGGCCGACGCCGCCCTTCTTCCCGTCCTCACCACGGACACCGATCCATCCATCGTCGCTGAGGAAGCCGGGACCGAAGGCGCCACCCGCGCGACCGCCGTCTGCGCCGTCTGCGCCATCGTTCCCGTCCTTGCATCTCGTGGCGTCCGCGCCGACCCCTCCGCGGCCATCGCGCTCCGAAACCTCCACGGGCGCCGGCTTTCCCAGGGCGCCATCGCCGCCGACGTCGAGTCCGCCGTAGCCGCCGTAGCCGCCCGTCGACTCGATAAGGAGTGTGAGGCAACGAGCTATCCCGCGATATCGACCACGAAGACCACCACCCATGAGCTGCCCTCCGCGCCTCCGCCTCACCACGAGCCCCAAAGGATCAGTCCCGCTTGCTCGGTGGTCGCCACTGGCGCAGCGCGGAGGCCCCCCGCGGCCGGCTCGGTCACCGTTCTTTCAGCAGAAAGGCGGCGTCACGAGGTGGCCTTGAAGGCAGTCATGCCCTTGTGGCACCGAACCGGCGATCCGAGCGCGGCAGGCGACCCCGCCGCCGCGGGCCCACGCTCGCGGGCGACGCCCGCGCAAGGGGACCTCGTCCAGCTCCGGATGTGCAGCCGCGAGGACGACGCTCACGACCCTCCGCGCCCCCTCCGGCCTACTTCGAGAGCTGCCCGCCGTCGACGGCCAGCGAGTGCCCGTTCACGAACGACGCGTCGTCGGAGCAGAGCCAGACGATCACCCGCGCGACCTCGTCGACCCGGGCCGGGCGGCCCGCCGGGATGTCGGCGATGTACGGATCGATCAGCCCCGGGTAGTTCTTCATCGTGCTGTCGATGAGCGGCGTGCCCGCGACCACCGTGGGCGCGACAGCGTTCACGCGGATCCCTTGCTTCGCGTAGCTGAGGGCCGCCGACTTCGTGAGCCCCTCGATCGCGTGCTTCGTCGCCACGTAGATCGATCCCGTCGGCGCGGCGACGTGGCCCATGATCGACGACAGGTTGACCACGCTCCCGCCGCCGCCCTGCCGCACCATCTGCCGGAGCTCGTGCTTCATGCACAGGAACGTGCCCTTGCAGTTCACGGCCATCATCCGGTCGAACACCGCGTCGTCCGCCTCGGTGATGGGCACCACGTCCTCGTTGATGCCCGCCGAGTTGACCGCGCAGTCGAGCCGGCCCCATCGCTCCACGACCGTCGCGACGAGCGCCTCCACCTCGGCGGGGACCGTGACGTCGACGCGCGCGAAGACGGCCGCGCCGCCGCGGGCCTCGATCTCGCCCACCACCTCGCGGCACTCCGGCTCGCGACGGGCGGCGACGACCACCCTCGCGCCCGCCGCCGCGAGCGCGAGCGCCGCGCCTCGCCCGATCCCCGAGCTGCCGCCCACCACCAGCGCGACCTTGCCATCCAACGCCATGGACATGTTCTCTCCTCCCATCGACACGACAGCATAGACCGGCGGCGGCCGAGCGCGGTGAGCGGGCGCCCTGTGGTAATCTGCCGGGCAGAGAGGCCCGCCGCACACGCGGGTAACGAGGGCTCTACGCCCGTGCTATCAGCCATGAGCTCACACGACGGACCGACGAGCGCAGCTCAGCCCCGCGCGGCCGTGGCTTCCCCGGACGAGCGTATGGCACGAGAAGGGCCACCTTGATGAGCATTCCGACCGAGCCCATCGGCAGCATCCCCAGACCCGCAGCCCTGATCGAGGCCGTGTCCACCCGGGATCACATGGATCCCGTCCTCGGCGCGCTCTACGACGAGGCGGTCAGGGACACTGTCGACCGCTTCGAGGCCACGGGCTCGCCGGTGATCACCGACGGCGAGCAGCGCAAGGTTCATAATTTCTGGACGTACAGTGTTCACGGGCTGCCGAACATGGCGCCGGATGGGTTCAAGATCCCCTTCACGGCGGGCCACGTGCGCAGGATGCCCCGGCTCCTCCAGGGGCCCTTCAGGTACCGGGTGCGCGCGAGCCAGCACCTGGAGGTCGCCCGGCGGTACGCGCGCGCGCCCATCAAGCAGGCGGTCATCTCGCCCTCGGCGCTGAGCCTGCTCTACCCCGCCGAGGGGATCCCGGGCTACTCGCGCGACAGGTTCATCGACGACCTGCTCACCGAGCACGAGACCGAGGTCCGCGGCTGCCTCGAGATGGGCGCCCACAAGGTCCAGATCGACTTCACCGAGGGGCGGCTGGCGATCAAGATCGATCCGACAGGCGCCCTCCTGACCAGCTTCATCGATCTCAACAACCTCGCCCTGTCGCGCTTCTCCGCCGCAGAGCGAGCGCGCCTCGGCGTCCACACCTGCCCCGGCGGGGATCGCGACTCCACGCACAGCGCCGACGTCGACTACGCCGAGCTCCTGCCCAGCCTGTTTCACCTGAAGGTCGGGAGCTTCTACGTCGCGCTCGCGGGCGAGCGGGATCCAGTCCGGGTCCTGAAGATCATCCGCGAGCACCTCAGGCCGGATTGCCGGGTGTTCGTCGGGGTCGTCTCTCCGATCGATCCGCGCGTCGAGACGCCCGAGGAGGTGCGGGACCGCGTCCTGCAGGCCGCCGCGTACATCCCGATCGATCAGCTCGGCACCACCGACGACTGCGGCTTCTCGCCCTTCTGCGACGACACGTCCACGAGCCGGGACACGGCCTTCGCGAAGATCCGAGCGCGCGTCCTCGGCACACGCCTCGCGGCCAGGATGCTCGGAGTCGACGATGGCTGACCCGGAAGAAGAAGAGCTGCTCCTGCGCTCCGTCGCCCTGCAGAACGCGCAGAGCATCCTCGTCGCGCGCCAGCGCGCCGAGCAGGAGCTCCTTCGCACCAAGGAGGCGCTCGAGGCGAGGACCGCGGAGCTCGCCCGGTCCCTGGCGATGATGCGCGCCACCCTGGAGTCCACGACGGACGGGATCCTCGTCGTCGATCGGGACGGCCACGTGACCGACTTCAACGAGAAGCTCTTGCTGCTCTGGCAGCTGCCGCGGGAGGCGCTCGCGCCGATGCAGCACCAGGTCGTCCTCGATCGGATCGCGCAGCGCTTCGAGGACCCCGGGCGCTTCCTCGAGCGCGTGCAGGAGATCCAGCGGACCGCGCCCCGCGAGAGCTACGACCTGCTGGAGCTCGCGGACGGGCGGGCGTTCGAGCGGTTCTCGAAGCTCCAGACCGTCGACGACCGCGACGTCGGCCGCGTCTGGACGTTGCGCGACATCACCGAGCGACGGCGCGCCGAGGTGGCGCTGCAGGACGAGACGCGGGTCCTCGAGCTGCTGAACCGGACCGGGAGCGCCATCGCCTCGACGCTGGACGTGCAGACGCTGCTGCAGTCGATCACCGACGCGGCCACGCAGCTCAGCGGCGCGGAGTTCGGCGCGTTCTTCTACAACATGCAAGGCGAGGCCGGCGACGCCTTCCAGCTCTGTATCCTGTCGGGGGCGCCGCGGGAGGCCTTCGAGCCCCTCGGGCACCCGCGCGCCACCGATCTGTTCGGCCCGACGTTCCGCGGCGAAGCGCCGATCCGCAGCGACGACGTCCTGCTCGACCCCCGCTACGGGAGGATGGCGCCGCACAACGGCATGCCCGCCGGGCACCTGCCGGTGCGGAGCTACCTCGCGGTCCCGGTCACGTCCCGCGCCGGCGAGGCGATCGGCGGGCTGTTCTTCGGTCACAGCCAGCGCGCCGTCTTCACCGAGCGGACCGAGCGCCTGATCCTGGGGGTCGCGGCGCAGGCCTCCGTGGCGATCGACAACGCGAGGCTCTACGAGCACGTGAAGCGCGCCGCCGACGAGCGAGCGCGGCTGCTCGATGGCGAGCGAGCGTCCCGCGCCGAGCTGGAGCGCGTCAGCCTCATGAAGGACGAGTTCCTCGCGACCCTGTCCCACGAGCTGAGGACCCCGCTCAACTCCATCCTCGGCTGGTCCGAGCTCTTGCTCGAGGGGGGCCAGGACGCGGAGCTGCGGCAAGGCCTCGAGACGATCGCCCGCAACGCCAGGGCGCAGGCGAAGCTCATCGACGACCTGCTCGACATGAACCGGATCATCTCCGGCAAGGTCCGGCTCGACGTACAGCGCACCGACCTCACCGCGGTCGTGGACGCGGCGGTGGACTCGGTGCGCCCGTCCGTGGAGGCCAAGGAGATCCGCCTCCGCAAGATCATCGACCCGCTCGCGGGGCCGGTCGCCGGCGATCCGAACCGGCTGCAGCAGGTGGTGTGGAACCTCCTGTCGAACGCGGTGAAGTTCACGCCGAGGGGCGGCACGATCGACGTGCTGCTCGAGCGGGTGAGTTCTCATATCGAGATCACGGTCAACGACTCCGGGGTAGGCATCTCCCCCGAGTTCCTGCCGCAGATGTTCCAGCGCTTCCGGCAGGCCGACTCCTCGACGACGCGCAGGTTCGGCGGCCTCGGCCTCGGGCTCTCGATCGTGAAGCAGCTCGTCGAGCTCCACGGCGGCACCATCCACGCCGAGAGCCCGGGGGCGGGGCAGGGCTCCACGTTCGTCGTGTGCCTGCCGCTGCAGGTCGTCCGCGAGGCGCCCGATCGCGAGCACCCGACCAGCGCGAAGGCCGCCCCGGCGCCGCGGGGCGAGATCGCCCTCGCGGGGATCAAGGTCCTCGTTGTCGAGGACGAGGC
Source organism: Sorangium cellulosum (assembly GCF_001589285.1). Lineage (GTDB taxonomy): Bacteria > Myxococcota_A > Polyangia > Polyangiales > Polyangiaceae > Sorangium > Sorangium cellulosum_G. The sequence goes on from NZ_JEMA01000790.1 coordinate 6,702, forward strand.
GGACGCGCGAGAGCTGATGAGGCACGTGCTCGCCCGGAGCAAGGCAGAGGTCATCACGGCGTCGTCGGCGATAGAGGGCTTCGAGCTCCTGAGGACCGAGCGCCCCGACGTGGTGGTCAGCGACATCGGGATGCCGCAGAAGGACGGCTATCAGTTCATGCGGGAGGTCCGCAGCCTGCCGCCGTCCGAGGGCGGGCGGGTCCCGGCGATCGCCCTCACGGCGTTCGCGCGCTCCGAGGATCGGACCAAGGCGATGCTCGCTGGCTACCAGGTGCACCTCGCCAAGCCGATCGAGCCGCGAGAGCTGGCGGCCACCATCCGCAGCCTCGCGGGGCGCACCGGGGACGTCCTCGAACGCAGGGAGTGACGCGATCGAACGGACGCGCTCCCGCCTCCCGCGGACACCTCGCCCTGGACGGCGCTGCCGAGGCCGGCGCGCGGGCGCCCTGTGGTAAGCTGCGCCGCCGCGGCCTTCACGAGGTGGTCCCTACCGCGATCGTCCCATGCTGCACCAAGAGCGCCCGATCGTCCTCGGCGGCCGTTACCGTCTCCTGAGCGAGATCGGCCGCGGCGGGGCGGGCGTGGTCTACAGGGCCGACGACCTCGAGGGCGGCGTCCAGGTCGCCGTGAAGGTCCTGCTCCGGGTGCACCGGGGGGGCCCGACGCAGGCCCGCTTCGAGCGCGAGATCCGGGCGATGAGGCTCCTCGAGGCGCCCGGGTTCGTGCGCATGCTCGACGCCGGCGTCGCGCCCGAGCTCGACGACGCGCCGTTCCTGGTGATGGAGCTGCTCCGGGGCCACGACCTCGAGCACCTCGTCGCCACCGAGGGCAAGCGCCCGCCCGGCGAGGTGCTGCGGTGGCTCGGCGAGGTCGCCGAGGCGCTCGAGGTCGCCCACGCGCGGAGCCTCTTCCACCGCGATCTCAAGCCCGCGAACCTCTTCCTCGCGACCGGCGACGACGGGCGGGAGCGCGTGAAGATCCTCGACCTCGGGCTGGTCAAGGAGCTCGACCCCGGCGCGCTCGGCGCCTCGGGCGGCATCACCGCCACCGGCACGGCCGTCGGCACGCCCATCTACATGGCGCCCGAGCAGGCGCGCGGGCGCGCGGGCCAGATCGGCCCCGCGGCGGACGTGTGGGCGATCGGGCTCATCGCCGTGCGCCTGCTGACCGGCGACATCTACTGGACCGCGAACAGCATGGCCGAGCTGATGGCGGCGCTCCTTGTCATGCGGCTCTACCCGCCGTCGACGCGCTGGCGGTGGCTCCCGCCCGCGTTCGACGCGTGGTTCCTGCGGTCGTGCGACCGCGATCCGGCCCTGCGCTTCCCCTCGGTCCGCCAGCAGAGCGTCGCGCTGCGCGCCGCGCTCGAGGGGTACTGCGCGCCCGCCGAGCTGGCCGACGCCGAGGGGCCCGGGTCGACAGCGGGCGGCGCGCCGGCGGACATGCTCAGCACCGAGACCATGGAGGTCGCCGGCACGGTCGAGGCCCCCTCGCAGCGCCTCGCGCAGGCCGCTTCCCTG
>NZ_JEMA01000791.1 GCF_001589285.1 Sorangium cellulosum
GCTCAAGGCCGCGTTCATCCGGCACGGCGAGCGCCGGCGCGAGGCGGCGGGGCTGCCCAAGAACCCGCTGGAGCTCCCGGAGGGGCAGCAGAAGAGCATCCTCGACAACGCGGGGACCGACGCGGTTGTCGTGTCGTTCTCCGGCGCGTTCCACGGCCGCGGCCTCGGGCCGATGTCCGCGACGCACTCCAAGGTGATCCACAAGGCCGACCTGCCCGCGTTCCCCTGGCCCACGGCGCCGTTCCCGGCGAGCCGCTTCCCGCTCGCGCGCCACGCCGCCGAGAACGACAGCGCCGAGGCGGAGGCGCTCGCCGCGCTCGAGCGGATCCTCGACGCGCACCAGGGCAGGGTGGCCGCCTTGATCGTCGAGCCGGTGCAGTCCGAGGGCGGCGACAGGCACGCGAGCCCTGTCTTCTTCCGCCGCGCGCAGGAGCTCGCCGGCAAGGCGGGCGCGGCGTTCATCCTCGACGAGGTGCAGACGGGCCTCGGGATCACCGGCACGCTCTGGGCGCACGAGCAGCTCGAGCTGCCGCGCCCGCCCGACCTGATGTGCTTCGGCAAGAAGATGCAGATGGGCGGGTTCTTCGCGACGTCGGCGTACGACGTCGCGCAGTTCGGGCGCATGTACCAGACGCGCAACGGCGACCGCGCGCGCGCCGCTGTCGCGCTGGCGACGCTCCGCACGATCGAGTCCGAGGACCTGCTCGGCAACGTGCGCGCGACGGGCCGCCACTTCCTGGCCCGGCTCGAGGAGCTCTGCGAGCGCTACCCCGCGCTCGCGAGCGAGCCGCGCGGCCGCGGCTTCCTGCTCGCCTTCGACCTGCCGACGACGGCGGCGCGCGACGACTTCCTCGGGCGCGCGCTGCGCCGCGGGGTGTTCGCGAGCTACACGGGGACGCGCTCGGTGCGGCTCCGCCCGCACCTCATCACGACGGTCGCGGAGGTCGACGAGGCGGTCTCCGTCTTCGACGCGGTGCTGCGCGAGATGGCCGGATGATCGTCGACCCGCGCGACGTCTGCCCGGGGGAGGGGCCGGAGAAGGTCGCGCGGGCGCTCGCGCAGTTCTCGCTTTACGAGGCGCAGGGCGACGCGGCGTTCGACGAGGGCTACAGGGCGCTCGACGCGTTCTTCGGGCCGAAGGGCGAGATCGAGCGCCGCGAGGTGCTCTGGGCGTGGCTCGCCGGCAAGCACACCGACCCGGCGGCGCCGATCTCGGCGACGTACCACATGCTCCTCGCGCGGGGCGTCGACGACGGGCGCCTCGCCGGCACGCGCGACTGCTTCGTCACGCTGGACCGCGCGGCGCGGCGCTGCGTGGTGCTGCTCTCGCACGCCCTCGTCCTGCCGGACTTCCGCCGCACCGGCCTCGCCGCCCTGCTGCGCGCGGCGCCCGTCGCGCTCGCGCGCCGCGCGCTCGACGCGGCGGGGATCGCGGCGGAGCAGGCGGAGATCCTCCTCGCCGCCGAGATGGAGCCGGTCGATCCGGACGACAGCGACACGGCGGTGCGGCTCTTCGCCTACGGCCGCGCGGGGTTCTGGGCCGTCCCGCCGGCGGTGCTGCCGTACGCGCAGCCCGACTTCCGCGACACAGCGGCGCTCGGGGTGACGCCCGTGCCGGTGCCGCTCGTCGCCGTCGTGCGCCAGGTCGGCGAGGAGGACCGCGCCGACATCTCGCGCGCCGGCGCGGCGTCGTTCCTGCGCCACTACCAGGCGGTCCACGCCCGCGAGGTCCCCCCGGGCGACCTCGCCCCCATCCGCGAGCGCGCGCTCGCGGGCCTCGCGGCGCTCGAGGGCGAGCGCGTGCCGCTCCTCCGCGTCCCGCGCGGGCCCGCCGAGATCGCCGGCTTCGCGCCGCTGCTCCGGAGCGCGGTGATGCCGCTGTTCCCGCCGGCGTGGCGCGGCAAGGCGCCGCTCGACGCGCCGGAGCGGGAGCTCGGGCGGCTCGTCGCGGCGTGGTCCGCGGGGTGAGCGGTGAGCGAGATCTCCGCCCCGGGCGCCACGGAGAGGCCGCGGGGGCGGCGGGCAACGTCGCTCGGCGACCAGGCGAGCGCCGCAACGCCGGTCCTCCCCTGCGCTCGGCCGCGGGCTAGGATGGGAGGCGCGGGACACGCAGCCATGACCTCGACAACGACCCCCGTTTCGATCCGCAGGATCACGGACGACAGCGCCTCGGACGCGGAGGATCTGCTCGCGGTGGAGGAGCCGCTCGAGATCGTCGTCGTCGCGCGCGCCCGCGGCGCGCAGCAGGACCGCGCCGAGCGCCGGCTCGGGATCACGATGCGCACGCCCGGCCACGATCGCGAGCTCGCGATCGGGCTGCTGTTCGCCGAGGGCATCATCGCCGGCGCGGCCGACGTCGTCGCTGTCGAGGAGGGCGAGGGCCCCTCGGGCGGGCTCGTGCGCGTCGCGCTCCGCGACGAGGTGACCGTCGATCTCGGGCGCACCGAGCGCGCGCTCGCGGTCGCCAGCGCGAGCTGCGGCGTCTGCGGCAAGGCGTCGATCGACGTGGCGTCGTTCGCGCCGCCCGCGCCGCTCGCGCGGGGCGCCCCGCGGCTCGCGCCGCGCGTCGTGCACGGCCTCGC
>NZ_JEMA01000792.1 GCF_001589285.1 Sorangium cellulosum
CCCCGCGCGGGCGCGGCCCCGGGCCTCGCGATCGCCGCGGCCCTCGCTGTCGTCGCGGCGCTGATCTCGGCCGCGTACGTCGCTGTCTACCTCCGGGGCGGCCCCCGGATCATCGACGCCACGAGCTACTGGCTCGAGGCGCGCGCGATGGCGGCGGGGTACCTCGCGTGGCCGCTCGACGAGCCCGCGGCCTCGGTGCNGCCGCTCGACGAGCCCGCGGCCTCGGTGCTCGGCCGCTTCCTCGTCCGCAGCGACGCGGCGGCCCACGGCGCCGCGGCCCTGGGCGCCGCGTCCTCGGGCGGCGCCGCCCCGAGCAGCGCCGGCCACGTCGCGGTCATCTTCCCCCCGGGCTACCCGGCCCTCCTCGCGCTGGGCTTCCTCGCGGGGGCGCCGCTCGCTGTCGGCCCCCTGCTCGCCGCCGCGCTCGCGCTCGCGACCTACGACCTCGCCGCGCGGTTCGCGCCGGAGGACCCGCCCGCCGGGGGCGCCGCGCGGATCCCCTTCGTGCCGGTCGTCGCCGCGCTCTTCTCGGCGATCTGCGCCGCGCTCCGCTACCACACGGCCGACACGATGTCGCACGGGCTCGCGGCCCTCTGCTTCACCGTCGCGCTCGCGTCGGCGCGGCGCGCGCTCGACGAGGC
>NZ_JEMA01000793.1 GCF_001589285.1 Sorangium cellulosum
CCTCGCGGCCGCCGTCGCGCTGGCGAAGGTGCCGCCGCCCGGGCTCCTCTGGGCCGCGCACGCCGGCGGCGCCCTCGGCGCGGCGCTCCTGACCTTCGCGCTGCCGCCGTTCGGGACCGAGCGCGGCGCCGCCCGCGCCTTCGGGGCGCGCCTCGTGCTCGCCGCGCTCGCCGCGACGCTCGTCCACGGGATCGACCCGTCCCGCCTCGCTGTCTTCCGGCTGCGCGCCACGCTCTCCTCGGACGACGCCGCCGGCCGGTCTGCCGCCGCGCGCCTGCTCGCGCGGAGCGGCCACCGCCAGTTCGACGGCGTGGACCTGTCCGGGCTCGACCTCTCCAGCGCCGACTTCACCCAGACGAGCTTCCGGAACGCGCGCCTCGGCGGGGCGAACCTGTCGGGCGCGGCGCTGATGGAGTCGACCTTCGAGGGCGCCGATCTGAGCGGCGCCGACCTCCGGGGCGCCGACCTCTCCGGGACCGACGCCGACCAGGCGCGCGGCTGGGAGCTCGCCGCGTGCGACGAGGCGACCGAGCTGCCCGGCGACGGCGCGTGCGTGCTCGGACACCCGGTCCGCGCGCCGCAGCCGGCGGAGGACGCCACGGCGCGCACCACGCACGACGGCGCGCCGCCGGCAGACGCGCTGTAGCGGTCGACGCGTCCGCGGCCCCGGCGCGGAAAGGGCCCGTACACCGGAGACGGTCGGCGGGAGGCAGCCGGCAGCCTCGGGGGCACCGGAGACGGTCTGCGGGAGGCAGCCGGCAGCCTCGGGGGCACCGGAGACGGTCTGCGGGAGGCAGCCGGCAGCCTCGGGGGCACCGGAAACGGTCTGCGGGAGGCAGCTGGCAGCCTCGGGGGCACCGGAAACGGTCTGCGGGAGGCAGCCGGCAGCCCCGGCAGCACCGGAGACGGTCTGCGGGAGGCAGCCGGCAGCCTCGGAGGCACCGGGAACGGTCGGAATGTGGCCCTCTCCGCACGCCCGGCCGCGCCCGGCCGGTCAGCCCGGCCGCCGCGCCGCCGCCCGGGTCGCGCGGGCCGCGGACGCCTCGTCGACAGCGAGCGCCTCCTCGGCGGCGGCCGCGAGCTCCGCGAACGTGGCCCCGGCGAGCGCGTCCTCCACCGCGTCGAACGCCGAGGCGCACATGCTGAGCTGCGTGACCCCGAGGCCGACAAGGAGCGGCGCGACGTCGGGATCGCCCGCGGCCTCGCCGCACACCGAGACCGGCCGCCCCGCGGCGTGCCCCGCCTCCACCACCGCGCGAACGAGCCGCAGCACGGCCGGGTGCGCCGGATCGGCGAGCGCGTGCAGCCGCGCGTGGCCGCGCTCGGCCGCGAGCGTGTGCTGCGTGAGGTCGTTCGTGCCGATGCTGAAGAAGTCGGCCTGCCGCGCGAGGCGCTCGGCCATCAGCGCCGCCGACGGCACCTCGACCATGATGCCCGTGGCCACGGGCCATCGGTGCGGCATGCCGGCGGCAGCGAGCGCGTCGTGCGCGCGCTCGAGCGCGGCGCGCACAGCGCTCACCTCGGCGGCTGTCGAGACCATCGGGATGAGGACCCGCACGTCGTGGCCGCGACCCGCGACAAGGATCGCGCGGAGCTGCGCCTCGAGCAGCGCCGGCCGCGCGAGGGACAGGCGGACGCCGCGCACGCCCAGGCTGGGGTTCGTCTCGGCCTCGAGGGCGAGGTACGGCAGCGCCTTGTCGCCGCCGGCGTCGAGCGTGCGGACCACGATCGGCGCGCCGGCGAACACAGCGAACGTCTCCGCGAGCAGCGCCGCCTGCTCGGCCTCGCCGGGCTCGTCGATCCGGCCCAGGAACGGCATCTCGGTGCGCAGCAGGCCGATCCCGAGGGCGCCGGCGTCGCGCGCGGCGCGCGCGTCCGACGGCCCGGCCACGTTCGCCCAGAGCTCGATCTCGCGGCCGCACGCGAGGCGCAGGCGGCCGTCGCGCGCGGCCGCCGGCCGACGCGACGCGCGCAGGACCGCCCGCCGCCCCTCGAGCGCGAGCGCGGTCTCGGGATCGGGGTCGATCCACACCTCGCCTGTCGCGCCGTCGAGCCCGGCGTGCGCGCCGCCCGCCTCCGGCACGAGCGCCGCGGCCCCGGCGACAGCGGGGATGCCGGCGGCGCGCAGCAGGATGGCCGCGTGCGAGGTGGGGCCGCCGCGCCGGTCGATGACGCCGAGCACGCGCGCCGCGTCGAGCCGCGCGGCCTCCGACGGCGTGAGGTCGTCGACCACGACGACCGCCGGCGGCCCGTCGGGCACCGTGCCCGCGGAGCCGCCGAGCAGCGCGCGCACAACGGCGTGGCCCACGTCGTGGACGTCCGCCTCGCGCGCCCTCAGGTAGGGGTCCTCGAGCTGCCTGTAGATCACGGCCGCGGCGTCGATCGCCTGGCAGAAGGCCCAGGCCGCGTTGCAGCGATCCCGCTCGATGCGCGAGAGGGCCTCGTCGACGAGCGCCGGATCGCAGAGCAGCGCCTGGTGGGCGTCGAGGATGTCGCTGCCGCGCAGCGCGTTGTCGAGGTCCTGCGCCGCGAGCTCGAGCGCTCGCCGCAGCCGCTCGACCTCGGCCGCGATGTCGTCGACCGTGGTCTCGGGGACGTCCGGGAGCGATCGCACCAGCCGGACCAGCGGGCCGAGCGCGACGCCCGGCGCGACAGGGATGGCGAGGCCCGACACGGCGATCGCCGCGGGCGCGGCGGCCTTCGCCTCGCGCTGGAGGATCGCCGCGATCGCCTCGACGGCCTCGGCCGCCTGCCGCCCTGTCGCGCGCACGCGCAGCACGTCGCTGCGGCGCGCCCCGAGCGAGGCGAGCGCGATCAGGCTCGCGGCCGGAACCGGGCCGCGGCCGTTGGTCACGTTCTCCAGGGTGATCCTGGCGTCGAAGGCCGCCGCGCGCGCGATGAGCTGCGCCGCCGGGCGGGCGTGCAGCCCGCTCGGATCGGCGATCGCGACGTCGGCCGACGCGGCC
>NZ_JEMA01000794.1 GCF_001589285.1 Sorangium cellulosum
ACCTGGCTCTCGCCGTCGCTCGCAACAAGCTCGTGCTCCAGCGCCGCGAGGCCCTCTTCACCCGGCGCGATGTCGACCAGCGTGGCGNCCAGAGCTCGTGCACCAGCGCCGCGAGGCCCTCTTCGCCTGGCGCGATGTCGACCAGCGTGGCGCCGAGCTCCGGGTGCTCGTGCATCACGGTCCGGCCCAGGCCCCACACCGGCGATGTCCCCACCGACACACGCTCGCCTTCGTGCACGCCCACTGCCCCGGCCGTCGCCCACAGCAGCCGCACCGGCGCTCGGCCCACGAGCGCCGGCGCTCGGCCCACGAGCGCCTGCACCACCTCGAGCCCCTCGGTCGCCACGCGCAGCGCCGTGGCCGGCGGAGCCTCCTCCGCGCCCGCCTCCCACACGCACACAACCCCCGCGACCGACGACACCCCCGCGAGCGCAGCCCCCAGACCCGAAGGCTCGGCCACCACCGAGCCCCCGAGCCGCGCTGCCAGCGACGCTGCAGCCGACGAGCCTGCCGCGCCCACCACCACCCAGCTGCCCTCGGGGTGCGCCCCGGCCGCCTCCGGCAGCGCCGCTTCGCGCCATGACAGTCGATAGAGATTCCCGACCGGCGCCTCCGCGCTCGCGCGGCCCAGCGCCTTCCGATCGGCGCGCTGGAGCCGCAGCTCCGTCACCTCCGCCACCACCGCGCCGCCGGCGGCCGCCAGCGTCACGTCCGCCACCACGCTCCCGCCGCTTGCGCTGCGGACCCGAGCGTGCACCCACGCCGCCTCGGCCCCGCGCTGGTGCACGGCGACGCCGCCCATCTCGAACGGCAGCAGCAGCTCCCCTTC
>NZ_JEMA01000795.1 GCF_001589285.1 Sorangium cellulosum
GGCCCCGCGGCGCCCTCGGGCGCGGGCAGGGGGAGCTCGGCGACGCGCGCGAGCGCGGCGCGCGTGGCCGCGAAGGGCGGCAGGCTCGTGTCGGCGGTGGCCCAGGCGAGCTGCACCGTGGAGGCCGCGAGGACCTCGTCCGCGGCGGAGGCGAACCGCTCGCCGAGCTCGAGCGCCTTGGAGAGGAAGATCGCGCCGTGCCCGTAGTCGTGGAGGTGCTGCGCGACGAAGGGCAGGAGCGCCCGGCGCGCGCCGGGCGTGCCGCGGACCTCGATCAGCTCGCGCATCCGCGCCTCGGCCTCGTCGCGCCGCTCCGCCGCGAGCGCCTCGCTCACCTTCACCGGCTCGTCGAGCTCGAAGTCGGCGATGCGCGCGAGCGCCGAGCTCCCGCCGGCCTTGCCGGCGGCCTTGCCGCGCGGGCCGAGCCGGGCCGACGCCTCGCCGATCGCGTGGGCGGCGACAACGAACGCCTCCTCGGCGGGGACCCAGCCGCGCTCGACCCAGGTGCAGAGGTCCGCGAGCAGGGCGAGGCCGTGATCGAAGCCGTGCTCGGCGCGCTCCGCCCCGTCCCTGGCGAGCACCTCGAACGCGAGGTGCAGGCTGCCGAGGCCCGTCTCGGCCCGGTGGAGCCCGAGCGCCCCCAGCCGGAGCCCCTCGCGCAGGGCGCGCGCCGGCTCGTCGCGCCGGACCGCCTCGCGCAGGCCGGCGACGAGGCGCCGCACCTCGGCCGCTGTGTCGACGGCGCGGTTCAGGAGCACGCGCCCGCCGTCGACGCGGGTGGCGTAGCGCCGCACCGGCTCGCCGCCGAACGAGCAGGCGCCCGTGGCGACGTCGAACTTCCAGTTGTGCCACGCGCAGGTCAGCACGCCGCCGCGCAGCGCGCCCTGCGAGAGCGGGTAGCCCTGGTGGGGGCACCGATCGTCGAGCGCGTGGACCTCGCCGCCCCGGAGCACGCAGGCGAAGCGCCGCCCCGCGTCGTCCTTGCGCAGCACCGGCTCCTCCGCCGGGAATTCGGAGAGGGGGCCGAGATCGATCCAGTCCGACTTCATGACGTCTCCGCGCGGCCGCGCACGCAGCGGCGAACGCGGCGTCCGGCCGCGGCGTGCGTCGCGCCGGCGACGCGCATCGTAGCCGACGGCAGCGCGGGGAGGGACGGTGAATCCGGCGCGACGCGGAAAAGGCGCGGAAAGGCATCGGCGGCGGCGCGCCGGTCGTCTGCCCGTCCGTTCGTCGGTGATGGCGCCGGTCCCCCGCCGCGAGCCCGCTCACCCCTTCACGCACATCACCTGGCGCAGCTCGGCGACGATCTCCACGAGATCGCGCTGGTCCTCCATGACCCGCTCGATCGGCTTGTAGGCGGCGGGGATCTCGTCGAGGACCCCGCCGTCCTTGCGGCACTCGACGCCGGCCGTCTGCGCGGCCAGGTCCTTGACGGTGAAGCGCCGCTTCGCCTCGCCGCGGCTCATCTTGCGCCCCGCGCCGTGCGACGCGCTCTCGAACGCCTCGGGGTTGCCGAGGCCCCGGACGATGTACGAGCGCGTGCCCATCGAGCCGGGGATGATGCCGAGCTCGCCCTTGCCCGCGCGGATCGCGCCCTTGCGCGTCACCAGCACCTCCTCGCCGAAGTGGTGCTCCTCGGCCACGTAGTTGTGGTGGCAATAGATGGCTTCCTGGATCTCGAGCTGCGGGAAGTGCCGCCGGAGCACGCCCTCGGCGAGGTGGAACATGGCCTCGCGGTTCGCGCGCGCGTACCGCTGCGCCCAGAAGAGGTCGTGTCGGTACGCCTTCATCTCCGGGGTGCCGGCGAGGAACACAGCGAGATCGCGATCGGGCAGGTCGCGGTTGTGGGCGAGCTTCTTCGCCGTGGCGATGTGGATCTCGGCCAGCTCTTTCCCGATGTTGCGAGAGCCGGAGTGGAGCATCAGCCACACGCCGCCTCCCGTGTCGAGGCAGAGCTCGATGAAGTGGTTGCCGCCGCCCAGCGTGCCGAGCTGACAGCGCGCCTTCGTGAACAGGCCCTTGACCTTCGGGGTCAGACTCGAGAACTCCTCCCAGAGCGGCAGCTTCGCGAACTCCTTCGGCGGCGCGTCGTGGGCGGCGAACCCGACGGGGATCGCCCGCTCGATGTCGCTGCGGATCCGCTTGAGGTCGTCGGGCAGGTCGGCGGCCTCGAGGTTCGTGCGGAGCGCGCCCATCCCGCAGCCGATGTCCACGCCCACGGCGGCCGGCGCGACCGCGTCGCGCATCGCGATCACCGAGCCGACTGTCGCGCCCTTGCCGAAGTGGACGTCGGGCATCGCGGCGACGTGGTGGAACACCCAGGGCAGGGCGCTGATGTTGCGTAGCTGCTCCAGCGCGACCTGCTCGACCTCCTCCGGCCGGGTCCACATCTTGATGTCGACGTTCCTGCCCTTGATCTGCGTGGGTCCCATGCCGGGCAGGATAGCGCGCCGCGCGGCGGCCGCAGCGCCGGCCTTCCGGTCGCGGCGGTGAGGCGGGGCGCTCTCCGAGCTCTGCAGGGCTGTCGCCCCGCCGTCGACGAGCGCGCCGCGATCGGCCTGGTGCCGGAGGGGGATGCGCGCCGCGCGCGCTACGGGAGGAGGTTCGAGGCGTCGAGATCGATCTGGTGGATGCCGTACCGCTCCGCGGCGACGAGGACCTCGTCCTTGGCCCGGTCGACCAGCAGCTCGGGGTACCACGCGCCCGTGAAGAACGCCTGCGCCACGGGCCGGCGCGGGTCGTCGTAATCGACCATCAGCGTGCCGCTATACAGGTTGAAGAACGCGCGGCGCTCGGCGGTGAAGGGCATGAGCGTCATCCAGCGATCGGTCGGCGTCTCCGAGAGCACGTCGAACCCGGTCGACGAGATCGTGTCGCTCGGCCTCAGGATCGCGAGGCTGCCGGACTCGTAGCCGTAGCTCCACCGCCAGTACGACGGCCAGATCCGCTCGCCGTACGTCATGAGGGCCCGCTGGTGCTGGTCGATGAGGATGGTCTCGCCGACCGTCTTGCCGGCGAGCTCCTGGTAGTTGTTCAGGTGCGCGCGCCCGTTGTGCAGCGTCGATCGCGCGATCGCCGGCTCGATGAAGTGAGCCCCCCACACCCGGTCGCGCGTGAACACCTTGGTCCCGCGGATCGCGAGGGCCTCGCCGGGGACGTTGATCGCCGGGCCGACGACGGGCGCTCCGGGGCGGGACAGGTCGACGCGCCGGACGAAGTAGCGCGCGTGGGGGCGCGGGTCGTCAGCCACAACGGCGGGCACCTTGACGGACACGTAGAGGTCGCCCTCGTGCGCCAGCGTGCTCACCGCGTCCTCGTCGGCCGGGAGCGCGACGGGCGCCGCCAGGGCCGGGTGATCCGGATCGGAGAGGTCGACCACGTGGACGGTCATCTGCCGGATCTGGCGGCGCGCCTCGCCCTCGTAGCACGACGACTCGAGCAGCCCGTCGAGCGCGGCCTCGTCGAGGACGGGCGTGCAGGTGTCGCCTTCGCCGAGCCGCGTCGTGCACGCGGCGAACCCGCCCGTGCAGTACTCCGGCCCGCCGTCGACGGACTGGCAGGTGCGCTGCCCGGTGGTGTACCTGCAGTTGTCCACGCCGGAGCAGGCGTAGTCGCCGTGGCTGTAGGTGACGTACGACTCGCAGTGCTCTGCCGGGCCGAGCTCGACCCAGGAGTCGGTCTTGTGCGCGAACGTGAGCGACCCGTTCGTGGGATGGACCCGCGTCGGCGCGTAATAGTAGTAGTCGTAATAACGGCCGTACGTCGGGGGCAGGTCCGTCGTGACGAGCTGCCCCGCCGCGCGGGGCCGCAGCGGGTTCGAGAGATCGACAACGCTGATCGTTGTCTCGTACCTGGGCCAGTCCACGTACCTGGAGGTCACGACGGCGAGCAGGTCGTCGCCGACTTTATAGTAGCTCGCGTCGGGCGTGACCGGGAAGGTCGCGCGCGGCGTCGCGACGTCGGCCACGTCCGCCGCGTCGATGACCTCCGCCAGGGCCATCTGGCCTGGATCGCGGTCCCAGGAGTCCTGCTCGGGGTTGCGGATGCGCACGCGGTGATCGCCGTACCCGAGGATCGTCGTGTAGTTGGGCGCGAGGTCGAGCTCGCCGAGCTTCTCCGGGTCGTCCAGGTTGCGCTGATCGTAGAGGCTTAGCTGCGTCTCCGACACGTTCGCCGCGGTGTCCGGGCCGGCGCGGAACGAGCGGCGCACCGGGGAGGCGTGCTTCATCACGCCGCGGCGGGTCAGGGTCGCGCTCGAGTACGTGAAGATCTGCACGGCAGAGCTCTGCCTCCACCGGCCTTCCTCCTCGGTCCAGCCGGAGAACGGCAGGAGCACGAGGCCCGTCTCTGTCTCGCCGGTCGGCGCGGCCACGCGCACGGCCCCGTCGAGCACGGTGAACGCGCGGTGGTCCCAGTTGGCCTCCGACCAGTTCCATCCGTCATCGTCCCCGGCCACCTCGGAGCGCGCGATCATCGGGTTCGGGTTGGTCAGATCGGTGATGTCGTACAGGCTGGCCGCGAGCCTGCGCCCCCCGCCCTCGTCGTTCACGCCGATCCCGATGAGCCGCGTCGCGCCGAGCACCGGGCGGAGGAAGTCGTTCCAGCCGGAGACGATGAACTCGCTCTTCTCCTCGACGTTCCCGTCGGGATCGATCGAGAAGGCGTGGAACGGATCCGTGCGGAAGTAGGTGACGGCGAACGCCCGGTCGTCGAGGAAGACAGCGCCGTAGAGCGACTCTCCCTCGCCGAAGTCCTCGTCGTCGATCGGCGTGAGATCGTCGAGATCCGACGCGTCCCACGTCTGCAGGTGGCTCACCCCTCCGCCCCACTGCGGGCCCGAGAAGACGCGCAGCGTGTCGTCGCGGAAGTCCATGTGGAACTGCGAGCGCACGTAGCCGTCCACGGTGACCGTATCCCGCAGCGCCATGGCGCCGTCGATGCTCGAGATGTCGACGATCGACACCTGGCTGTCCTCGTAATCCCAGCCCTCCGGGCTGCGCGCCACCAGCAGGACGTCTCCCTCGCCGTGGATGTCCGTCACGTACCCCCCGAGGTCGAGCTGGCTGCGCTCGGTGAGCCCGCGCTGGGTCACCTCGAAGCTCTTGACCACGGCCTGGTTGTGATACTCGTATTCGCCGTTCCCCAGCTCGACCCACCCCCAGTCGGTGCTGGCCACGTAGAGGGCGTCCCGGCTCGCGCCGTTCGCGTACCGGCTCGTCTGGATGGTCCCCGGCACCTCGAACTGCGACAGGAGCCTGGGCGCGTTCCGGTTGGAGATGTCGACGAGGAGGACGGCCCCGCCCGCGCGGCGCTCCATGGCGAGGCTGCCCGGCGTGGCGCGGACCCCGACCCAGTCGTTCATCAGCACGATCGCGCGGTCGCCGTCGACGTACATCTCGACCGGGCTCCCGGCGACCTGCATCTGCCCGACCATCGTCGGGCTCCCCGGATCATGGATGTCGATGACCTGGAGTCCCCGATAGCCATTGAGGTTCAGGAGGTGCCCGTCCCCGAGGACCCGGTAGATGTCGCCCTCCTCCAGCTCGCGCTCCTCTTCTTCCTCTTCCTCCTCTTCTTCTTCCTCCTCCTCCTCCTCTTCTTCCCCGTAGAACACCAGCGGCAGATCGTCCGCCGACACGAATGACGTCGTGCCGCTGAGGAAATCGGCGACCTTTGCCGCGTCCTCGGCGACGTTGCCTGCCGGCGCGCGATCCGCTCCGGCCGTGCACCCCGGGCCGATCACGAGCAGCGACCCCCCCAGCCAGCATGTCAACGCCGCGTTGTGTTGTGTTAAGAACCTCATCCCGCCACCTGGCCCCTTTCCCTCGTATCCGAATAAGGGAGCGAAACTGTCCTAGTTCGCCCCCGCGCGGCGTTCGGCGCAAGTGAGAAATAGCCTGAGTTCGTCGAGGAACCACGCTGCTGCGCGGCTGTCACAGGCGGCCGCGTACGTACGAGACAAGCGCATGCTGCGCGCACAAACGGCGCCGATGTGAGCGTCGCTGTGCCCGCGACAGCCAGGCGCGGGCGCGACCTCGGCGAGGCGGCGTGCCCCGCCCGGCTTCGGCCTTGCGGAGCCTCGGAGTTGCTGATACGCGTCGAAATCGCTTCTTCCGGGGTGTTTGTCCATGCTGTCTGCTCGCGCTCTCTCCATCGCAACCCTGGCGGCGCTGGCCGCCGTGTCCTCGGCGCTCACGACCGGATGCGACAGCCGCAAGCCCGGCGAGGAGGCGGCGGCTGCGAAGCCCGTCGCCGCCGCTCCGGCCGCTTCGACAGGCGCCCCGGAGGCCCGGAAGGCCGCCCCGCGGCCAGGGGACGACCGCTTTGCGGTCCAGATCGCCGCGAATCTGTCCCGGGTGCCCGATCCGGCGATCCAGCCCGCGGCGGGAGGCGGCGCGGGCGCCGAGCTCGACAATGCCACCTTCCGCGATCGCACAATGACCTTTGTCCGCCAGGTGATCGCGGGCGGTGACAAGGTGACATGCGATCTGTCCCTGTCGTCCAAACGCCCCTTCCGCGCCGTCGTGATGGGCTTTCAGGAAGGGAAGCAGATCGCGCGCGGCGACGCGTCGGACGCGGGGCTCTGCGTGGCGCTGAAGGGCGCCGCGCGCCGGGCGGTGGCCGCGGCGGGCGGCACGCCCGAGGCGCTCGCCGGCGCGCGGCTCGTCGTGGAGCTGCCGGATCATCACGAGTCGATGGTCGAGCGCGTCGAGGCCAAGGGGAAGGGGGTAGAGCTCACCCAGGGCCTCGTGCCGGTCCGCCTCCTCGACAAGGCGCTCCTCGCGAAGCGCATCGAGGACGGCAAGGGCTATCTCTTGCGCGTCATCGACCCCCAGCACAAGGGGGTTCACAAGTACTACCACGCCCCCGCCGACCGGTTCGAGAACGAGCTTCACACGATCTACACCGCGTCGACGGCGCTGACGCTGCTGAAGCTGCACGCCTACAAGCCGGACGAGCGCCTGCTCCGCCTCGCGACCGAGGCCGCCGGCTTCATGATGGGCATGCAGAGCCGCGAGATGCGCGATCGCACGGCCGGCGGCTTCTTCTATGCGTTCGACCTGGAGCGCAAGCGGCCCGAGCGCCGGCTCGTCGTCGGCACCGCGTCGAAGTCGATCTTCACGCTGATCGAGCTCCACGGGCTGACGAAGGAGAAGAAGTACCTCGAGTCGGCGGTCATGGCCGCCGACTGGCTGATCGCGATGCAGCGGCCCGACGGCAGCGTGCGCTCGGCCCTGAGCGGGCAGGAGGGGGGCGCGTGGAAGGTCCAGGGCAAGGAGTCGATGCTCTACACCGGACAGGTCCTCTCCGCGCTGTCGCGCACCTACCGGGCCACGAACAACAAGAAGTACCTCGACGCCGCGGCGCAGACAGCGGACTTCCTGCTCGCCAGGATCGCCAAGAAGGGCTGCTTCCTCGGCGACGACTACAGGAAGCCGAACCCGATCTCGAGCTCGTGGGCGGTCCAGTCGCTGCTCGATTTCGCGAAGGCGAGCGGCGATCAGCGCGCCGAGCATGCCGTGTTCCGCTGCGCCGACGACCTCGTGAAGCGGCAGTGGCGCAGGCCCGAGGACGCCTACCGCTACGGCCGCTGGCAGCGATCGCTGTCGAGCAGCGGGACAGGCTGGCTCGCCGAGGTGATGTCGGAGGTCTATCACCACTGCCGCCAGAAGGGCATGGACGGCTGCGATCGGTACAAGGACGCGGTGGTCGCCGCGATCCGGTTGCTCCTGCAATACACGTACGGCCCGGAGAACTCGTTCGTGGTGAAGAACCCGCAGGTGTCCGCGGGCGGGGTGTTCTGGAGCGTCAGGGATCGTTACGTGCGCACCGACTCGGTGTGCCACGCGATGAACGCGTACCTCAACATGATGAGCGAGCTCGGCGACGGGCCGCTGCTCACGCTGCCCGAGCGGCCCCTCGCCGATCGAATGGCGCTCGCCGCGGGGCCGGGGGGCGCTGAGGCGGCGAACGCTGGGCTCGCCGCCGAGGACTCCGCGGAGGACGGAGAGGAGGGCGATGAGGCCGCCGCAGGGCAATCCGGGCCGCGGAGCGAGGATCCGGACGATTGAGGGTTGCTCTCACTCCTGCGGTCGAATCCCGCCGACCCGGCGCGGGTTGGTGTATAGAGATCGGGCGTGATCGACCCGATCCTGGGGGGGCACGGCAGGAGGTCAAGAGCCGATGGACAGCAACGATCGCAGCAGGGCTGACGGCGCTTTCCCCGGGGGGAACGGCGGGGCGAGGGAGGCTCCGCGGGTGGGCCGGGCGGGCGCTGGAGGGGCGGCGGGGACGATGAGGATGGCCACCGCGTCCTCCACGGCGGGCTCGACCGATGTCGCGTTCGCGGAGGCCATGTCCGCGCTCCGCGAGAGCCTGGGCAGGGAGCCGGACCACGTGTTCCTGAGCTACACCGAGTCCCATGATCTCGACGAGCTCGCGCGCGCCACGGNTCCCATGATCTCGACGAGCTCGCGCGCGCCACGGCGGCGCTTCCGTCCTCGGTCCGGGTCCACGGATCGAGCTCGTGCCTCTCGGTCATGACCGCTGCCGGGGTCCACGGCGCGGGGGGCCCTGGCCTGGCCGTGCTCGGCGTCGCGGACGCGCAGGGCGCCTATGGCGCGGCGGCCGA
>NZ_JEMA01000796.1 GCF_001589285.1 Sorangium cellulosum
GGCGGCGCCGCGAGCGCGCCGCGCGGGCGCGTCGCCTCGACCGACCGCGAGCCCGCGGATTGCGGCGAGAGGATCACGAGCGGCGCGGGCGCGCTCGCGCCGAGGTCGTCGAGCGTGGCCTGCAGATCCGCGCGCAGCGAGGCCGCGTCCATGTAGCGCCGCGCCGGGTCCTTCTCGAGGCAGCGGCCGACGATCTTCCGGAGGCGCGGCGGGATCGACGACGGGAGCGGCGCCGGCTCGGTCTCGAGGATGCGCCGGAGGACCGCGTGGTGGCTGCCTCCCCTGAACGGCTGCGCGCCGCTGAGCGCCTCGTAGAGCATGACGCCGACCGCCCAGAGATCGGCGCGCGCGTCGATCGTGCGCTTGCCCAGCACCTGCTCGGGGCTCATGTACGAGGGCGTCCCGAGGAGCTGCCCGTCGATGGTGAGCGCGTCGCCCGCGCCCGTGAGCTGGCTGATGCCAAAGTCGACGATCTTCGGCACGACCCCCTCGCCGGGGACCATGGCCATCACGATGTTCTCCGGCTTGATGTCGCGGTGCACGACGCCCTCGGCGTGGGCGGCCGAGAGCCCGCTGCACACCTCCATGAGGACCGGCAAGACCTCCTCGGGCGGCAGGGGCCGGTGCGGGATCAGGCGGTCCGCGAACGGCGACCCGCGCAGGAGCTCCAGGGCCAGGAAGAGGTAACCCTCCTCCTGGAGCTCGCCGGCGTCGACCACGCCGACGATGTTCCGGTGCTGGAACTTGCCGATGATCTTCGCCTCGCGGACGAACCGCCCGATGACCTGCTCGTCCTGGATCGCCGGGGACAGCTTGAGCGCGACGTCCCGGCCGATGAGCTCATGGCGCGCCCACCAGACGCTCGACATCCCGCCCGAGCCGATCGGCTGGATCAGTCGGAAGCGACCTCCCGCAACGTCTCCGGCATGCAGCATGTGCCCCCTTCGCCCATCGCGCGTGAGAGAAGCCTTCACGCCGACCAAGCACGAGAGCCGAAAAGCACGAGCAAGGCCATCCGAGCGGATCCGCCGTCGCCGTCGGACGGAGCCCGCAGGCGAAACCGCCCGTCAGGGGCGGTACCGCTCGAGGATGTCGTTCGAGAGCTTCACGCCGAGCTCCCGGTAGCCGCGGAACGTCAGGTGGACGCCGTCGCGGGACGCGCGCGGCGGGCGCTCGCGGTACCAGGCCTCGATCGAGCCCCTCCCGCCCATCGCCTCGTACGTGTCCCAGAACGCGCAGCCGCCCTCCTGAGCGGCGTCGCGCAGGACGTCACGGATGACGGGCGTGCGCTCCGGCGCGTCCTTCCGGTCCGTGGGCGCGAGGACCAGGCAGTCGACGTCGGGCTCGACCCTGCGAGTACGGGCGAGCAGCTCGGCGAGCTGCTTCGCGTAGAGGGACGGATCCGTGGTGACGTCGCCGGCCTCGTTCGTGCCGTACTCCAGCACCACGAGCTCCGGCGAGCGCCGCGCGAGCTCCGCGGCCCAGGCGAGCTCGCTCCACCGCAGCGCCGTCGCCAGCCGGGCGCCGTTGATGCCGAGCGTGTCGACCACCACCCCGGGTCTCGCCTCCGGGTCGGCCTCGACGACCAGCCCGCAGAGCTCGGGCGCGCCCGACGGCACGACGCCGAGCTTCGTCGCGCCCACGCTCGCCAGCTTCGCGTGCTGCAGCGCGCCGGGGGCGTCGCCCGCGGCCGCGCGGAGGATCTCGCTCGGACCGCCCTCGATCGTCACCGCGAGCTCGTCGGTCGGCGCGCTGGAACGAAAGCACACGTCCCAGAGCAGCCGCGCGGAGGGCCCGGCCCCCGTGACCGTGATCTCCGCGCGCACCGGGCCCCTGTGCGCGCTGAAGAGGATCCCCCCGAGGCCGAAGACGCCGTCGTCGGCCGGCGTGGAGCCGCCCGGCGTCTTCGGGCGCGTCCGCCACTTGCCCTCGGTCGTGAGCCGCGCGCCGTCGTGGCGGTAGGCGGCATAGCCGAGGTGCACGAAGCCGAGCCCGCCGTCGCCGAAGCGCCGCTGCAGCGCCGTGCGGAGCGCGCCGCTCCAGAAATCCGCGGCGGCGTGCGAGTCGCCGAGCCAGGCGACGCGCACGTGGTCCTTGCGGCGCCCCTGCTCGAGCGCGCGGAGCGCCGCGAAGAAGTGGGCGTAGGGCCCGTCCTCGGGGCGCACAAGATCCAGCTCCGGCGGGCGCGCCGGCGCGGGCTCGGCCCGGCGCGGGGCGGTCGCCTCGGGCGCGGCGGAATCGGCCC
>NZ_JEMA01000797.1 GCF_001589285.1 Sorangium cellulosum
GTCGCGGTCGAGCGCGGCGAGATCCGCCGGGTCGAGCCGCACAACGCAGCGGACCAGCGCGACCCCGCCGCTGCTCGGCACCTGCGCTGCCTCGAGCCGGCCGCGGCGGAGCATCGCCGCGCCGCGCGCGTCGCCCGAGGCCTCGAGCAGCGCCGCCGCGCCGCCGAGGACCGCGTCGGGGTGCGGCCGCTCCTGCGCGGCCGGGAGCGCCGCCTCCCGGTACACCTGGTTCCACCCGCGCCCCGCGCCCGGCAGGCGCAGCAGCACCGTCAGATCGGCGAGCTCCGTGTCCGGCGTGCGCACCGCGCTCGCGAACGCCTCCCGCACCGCCGCGAGGCGGGCCGCGTCCGCCGTGAGCGCCGCGAACGCGGGCGCGTCGACGGCGAGCGAGAGGCGCGACGCGCTCACCTCGCGCGCCCCCAGCGTCCACCGCTCCGGCGGCCCCGCCAGCGCGAGCTCGGCGCCGCCGACAAGGGCCGACAGCCCGCGCTCGCCGCGCGCCTCGAGCAGCGCCGCGACCGCCGCCTTCAGCGCGGTCAGCGCCGGGACCGGGATCACGCCCCGCCCATGCGCCCGCGCCGCGCGGTCCGCTGCTCCTCGAGCGCGGCGTCCGCCTCGTGCACCGCCTCGGCCTCGCGCTGCGCCTCGGCGTCGACCGCGCGGTGCCCCTCCTGGACGCGCACGGGCTTCGCCTCGGAGGTGACGGCCGCCTCCGCCATCGCCGCCGCCGCGTGCCGCACGTCGTCGTAGGGCTTCGCGAGGTCGAAGATCACCTTGGTGTTGCCCTGGCTCAGGTTCGCCAGCGCCTCGAAGCGCCGGAGCTCCATCGCCCCGGGCGAGCGCGCGAGGATGCTGGCCGCCTCGGCGAAGTTCTTCGCGCTCTCCACGTCGGCCTCGCTCTTGATGACCACGTAGCGCCGGTCGCGCTCGGCGATCGCCCCCTTCGCGAGCACCTCCTGCATCTGCGGCGGCAGCGCGATGTCCTGGAGGCCGATCATCTCCACGTGCAGGCCCCACGCCGCCGCCACCGCCTCGACCTGCGCGCCCACCTTGGCGGCGACCTCCTCGCGGTGCGACAGGAGCTCGTCGAGCCGCGTCTCGCCCACCACGTCGCGCAGCACGACCTTCGCGCGATCCTTCATCGCCGTCTCGTAGTTCTCGACGGCCAGCGTGGCCTTCTCCGGATCGACGACGCGGTAGTAGACGACCGCGTCGACCATCGTGGTCACGTTGTCGCGCGTGATCACCATCTGCTGCAGCAGATCGCGGTTCTTCATCCGCGTGTCGATGCGCCGGAGCTCCTGGATCCCGGGCAGGTACAGCGTGATGCCGGGGGACACGCGGCCGGTCAGCTTGCCTAACGTGAAGCGCAGCGCGGCCTCCCACTGGTTGATCTGCCGCAGCCCCGACAGGAGATACGCGACCGCGAACACGGCGAGCAGGACGAGCACCAGGGACATGGCTGCGACTCTAGCAGAGCGCTCCGCGGCGGCCGGGGGCGCCGTCCTCCGGCTTCGCGCTGGTGTCGCTGCCCGGGCGGTGTACCCTCGCTGCCGCCATGAGTGCCGAGCCGAGCCAGGCATTGCGCGACGGGCGCTACGTGATCACGCGCGCCTTGGGCGAAGGGGCTCAGGGGCACACCCTCGAGGCGGTCGACAAGCGGGTCGGCAAGCTCGTGGCGATCAAGCGCTTCCAGATCCGCGGCGCGTCGAGCTGGAAGGGCGTGGAGCTCGCCGAGCGCGAGGCGCGGGTGCTCGCCTCGCTCGCGCACCCCAGCCTGCCTGCCTATATCGACCATTTCGAGGAGGACGGAGCGCTCTACCTCGTGATGGAGAAGATCGACGGCGAGAGCCTGGGCGCGATGCGCCGCCGCCGCGCGGTGCTCGGACGGGACGAGATCGTCCGTTTCCTGCGCGACGCCTCGGGCGTGCTCGACTACCTGCATGGCCGCGCGCCGCCGGTCATCCACCGCGACATCAAGCCGAACAACGTGATCCGCCGCCCCGACGGCTCGTTCGCGATCGTCGATTTCGGGGCCGTCCGCGATCGTCTGCGACCCGAGGGGGGGAGCACCGTGGTCGGCACGTTCGGGTACATGGCGCCGGAGCAGTTCCAGGGCCGCGCGCTGCCCGCGTCGGACGTCTACGCCGTCGGCGCGACGGCGCTCTGCCTGCTGACCGGCGAGGAGCCGGAGAACCTGCCGCACCGGGGGCTCGCGATCGACGTGCCCGCGGCCCTCGGCGGCCGCGCGGACCCGCGGCTCGTCCGGGCGCTCTCCGCGATGCTGGAGCCCGACCCGGACCGCCGCGCCGCGCGCATCGCGCCGCTCCTCGCGGAGCTCGG
>NZ_JEMA01000798.1 GCF_001589285.1 Sorangium cellulosum
AGCGCCGCCCGCCCTCGCCGCCTCTACCCGCGGGCGCAGAGGCGCGCTAGACCCGCCGCGTGCAGCTCATCCCCGCCATCGATCTCCTCGGAGGCCAGGCCGTGCGCCTCCACCAGGGACGCTACGATCAGGTCACCGTCTACGACCAGGACCCCGCGGCGCTCGCCGCCCGCCTCCGCCGCGCCTGCGATCGGCTCCACGTGGTCGATCTTGAAGGGGCCCGGGCCGGCATGCCCGTGCAAGCCGACGCGGTCCGCGCGATCATCGCGGCGTTCGGCGTGAACGGCGGCAGCGTGCAGGTGGGCGGCGGCATCCGCTCCGCCGCCGCGGCCGAGAGCTACCTCGCGCTCGGCGCCGACCGCATCGTGCTCGGGACCGCCGCGGTGAACGATCCGGCGCTCGTGCGCGATCTCGCCGGCCGCTTCCCGGGGCGCGTCGTGGTCGCCGTCGACGCGAAGGACGGGCGCGTGGCCGTGCAGGGCTGGGAGCAGGTCTCCTCGGTCACGGCGCTCGACGTCGCCCGCGCGCTCGCCGGCTCCCCGATCGCCGCGCTCCTCTACACCGACGTCTCCCGCGACGGAACGCAGGTCGGGCCGAACCTGGAGGCAACGCGTGAGCTCGCCGGCTCATGCGGCTTCCCCGTGCTGGCCTCCGGCGGCGTCGGCTCGCTCGCCCACCTCCGGGCGCTCGCGCAGCTCCCCGGCGTCAGCGGCGTGATCGTGGGCCGCGCGCTCTACGAGGGGGCGTTCACGATCGCCGAAGCGATCGAGGCGGCGAGCGCCTGACGGCGCGTGTGCGTTTTCGTGTACGATCCACCCGACGATGCCCGAGCGCGACGATCCCCGGCCTTCCACCCGCGAAGTCGCAGCGGAGGAGTTCCTGTTCCACCTGCACCGGGGCAGCGAGCTCCTGCAGGACAACCGGGTCCACGCCGCGAAGGCGGAGCTCGAGCGCGCCCTCTCGCTCCAGCCGAGCGATCCCAAGGGGCAGGATCTCCTCGGCATCGTCTACTTCCGGCTCGGGCTCTACCCGCGCGCGATCGCGATCTATGAGCGGCTGATCCAGGCCCACCCGGAGGCTGTCGAGCCGCGCATCAACCTCGCGCTCTCGTACCTCAAGACCGGGCAACCGGCGCAGGCGCGGTCCGAGCTGGAGAAGGCGCTCGAGCAGAACCCGAAGCACCAGCGCGCCTGGGGCTACCTGGGGCTCGCGTTCCAGCGCATGGGCGACTACGAGCGCGCGAGCCACGCGTTCGCGGCGGGCGGCCACGACGCGATGGCGCGCCGCCTCCTCGACATGACGGGGGGCAGCACGGGCAGGTACCCGATCGAGCCGCCCGACACCGAGGATCAGCCGCCGGTCGAGGCCAAGGCCGAGGCGCGAGCCGAGGTGCAGCGCGCCGCGGGCGAGGCGGTGCAGGCGCTCGATCGCGCCGGCGCGGGCTTCAGGCACGACTCGGATCTGCCGCGCATCCCGTCCGGGACCTGGTCGGCGATCGAGCCTGGCCGCGAGACGATGGCGACCATCCCGGCGCCGCCGTCGGTCCGGAGCCTCGGGGCGGACGGCCGCACGGGAGCCGCGGCGGGCGTGAGCAGAGCGCCGGGCCCGAGGGGCGGCGCGGCGCCGACGGTCCCGTCGATGCCGGCGGTGCAGGCGCCGCTCGCAGGCAGCGCGCAGCCGTCCTTGCGCCGCGGCTCGATGGCGCCCGAGGAGCCCTCGCCCACAGGCCGCTTCTCGGTCTCCGTCCCCGCGACGAGCGAGGCGTCGCTGGCGAGCAGGAAGTCCGCCGCGAGGTCGTCGTCGCTGCCGCCCCCCGCGGCGGCGCCCGCGACGCCGCAGCCGGCGGCTGCGCCGCTCGCGGCGCAGCCGCCGGAGACGTTGCTGGGGCTCGTGCGCGAGCGGCTGCTGACCTTCCCGCGCGACGTCGCGATCGCGCGGCACGCGACCGGCGTCGTCCTCGTGCAGGCGGCGAAGGGCTTCGTGACCCGGCTCGACGGGCTGCGCACGATGAGCGTGCACTCCGGGACGGCCACGCACGTGCTGAAGCGGCAGGCGCGCGGCCGCATCTTCGACGAGCCGCTCGGCGGGCCGAGCACGCCGTTCGTGGAGATCGGCGGGCGCTGCGAGCTCGTGCTCGGCGCGCCGGAGGGGCGGAGGCTCCACGCCGTGACGCTCGGGGAGGAGCCGATCTACCTGCGCGAGGACGTCCTCATCGGCTTCGAGCTGCCGATCGGCTACGAGAACGGCCGCCTGCCGGCCGGCGACGGCGAGGCGATCGCGATGGTGCAGCTCCGCGGACGCGGCCACGTGGTGCTCTCGGTGCCCGAGCGCGCGGCGGCGCTGGAGATCACGCCGTCGCGGCCGACGTCGACGCGCGCGACGGCGGTGCTCGGGTGGATGGGGCGGCTCCTGCCGCGCACGCTGCCCGCGACCGAGGCGCCCGGAGGGATGCAGGGGTTCGTGACGTTCGGTGGAGAGGGGATGGTTCTCGTCGATGGCCGCTAGCGCGGACACGTCCCTGCGGGGCATCAAGGCGCAGCGGCGGAGGACGCTCTGGGAGGACGCGAAGAACCTCCCGAACCTGCTGACGTTCGCCCGGATCGTCATGATCCCGGCCGTCCTCCTGCTCCTGGCGCGGGGCGCGCCGCGCGACTGCTTCTGGGCCGCGTGCGTCTACTCGCTCGCGGCGCTCACGGACATGCTCGACGGCTACCTGGCGCGCCGGCAGGGCCTCGTGAGCGTGCTCGGCAAGTTCCTCGATCCGCTCGCCGACAAGCTCATCGTCTCCAGCACGCTGGTGTGGCTGGTCCCGATGGGCCGGATCCCGGCGTGGGCGGTGGTGCTGCTCATCTCGCGCGAGATCACGATCACGGCGCTCCGCTCGATCGCGTCGACCGAGGGGCTCGTCATCGCGGCGGGCGACGGCGGGAAGATCAAGACGGCGCTGCAGATGATCGGCATCGTCTGCCTGATCCTCGGTTACCCGTACCGGATCCACCTCGGCGTCGACTTCGGCGAGGTCGACGTGGTGCACGTGGGGCGGCTGCTCATCTATCTGTCGCTCATCTTCTCGATCACGAGCGCAGCGCAGTACATGGGGCTGTTCATCGACGCGATCGACGCCAAGAACAGGGCGGCTCCTCCGCCGTAGATGGGCAATAGGCAAGCCCGCCTGGTTCTGCTAGACCAGCGCGCGTGAAAGCCCTGAAGACGTCGCGCAACGCCCTGCGCCCCGCGCTCCTCCTGGCCGCGCTCGCCGCGGCCGTCCTCGCCTCCGCCGCGAGCTGCAGCGACCAGCGCGAGGGCGAGCCCTGCGACATCGCGAACGGCAGCGAGGACTGCGCGGCCGGGCTCGAGTGCACGGCCATCGGCCAGCAAACGCAACAACACCGTTGCTGCCGACCCGGCGTGATCACGCAGGCCTGCGACCCCTCGCTGGAGCCGTCGGCCGGCAACACCAGCACGACCACGACGACGAGCACCGCCACGGGCACGGGCGGCGCGGGCGGTACGGACGGCGCGGGCGGCGGTAACGGCGGTGCGGGCGGCGGTAACGGCGGTGCGGGCGGTACGGATGGCGCTGGCGGCGCCGGCGGCACCGGCGGCACCGGCGGCGCCGGCGGGCGTTAGGTAGAGGGCGCGCCCCGCGAGGAGCGGCGCGCGCCGCGTGAC
>NZ_JEMA01000799.1 GCF_001589285.1 Sorangium cellulosum
CGCCGCGCTCGGCGCGCTGCTGTCGCGCCGGCTCCGGCGCCGTGGGGCCGCCCACGCGCCGCGCGAGCGCTCGTAGCGCGGGGGCCGCTTTACAACCCAGCGCAGCCGGGGCAAACGTGCCGCCATGCCCGCGCCGAGCACCGCAGCGTTCGACGCGGAGGTCGCGCGCGCCCTCCGCTCCCTTGGGGCCGACAGCTCCNCTCCGCTCCCTTGGGGCCGACAGCTCCGTTCCGGCACTCGATCCGCTCGGCGATCCGGCCGGCGCGGCGCGCGCCCTCTCGGCAGAGGGCGGCGCTCCGCTGCTCCTCCGCGTGGCCCCCGAGCTCGGCGCGTCGCAGCGCGACAAGGAGGCGGCCTTCGGGCCGCCCCCGCGCGACCCCGTCTGGCTGCTGTTCGAGCGCGGCGCCAGCGTCCTCCGGGTGGCGCCCCTGCGGCTCGCGGACGCCGGCCCGCCGCGGTCCGATGCGGGCGGCGCGGGCGGGGCAGGGGAGGCGGCGGCCGAGCCGC
>NZ_JEMA01000800.1 GCF_001589285.1 Sorangium cellulosum
GAGCGTCGGCGCCGCGACGCGCGTGAGCACCGCGTACGGCGAGCCGTCGTCCAGCGCGCCCCACGCGTGCACGGCCGGCACGCAGGGGGCGCCCACGGCCAGGAGCGCGTCGATCTCGCGGCGCAGGCGCAGCCCTGCCCCGCGGCGATCGGCGCGCGCGAGCTTGATGGCCACCGGCGCCCCGCCGCCCTCGGGCTCGGCCTCGAAGACGGTGCCGAAGCCGCCCTGCCCCAGGATCCTGAGGGTCAGGTAGCCGGCGAAGCGGGGCAGCGCGACAGGGACGACCTCGGTGATGTCGAGCACCGTCGCGTCATACGGCAGCGGCCGATGGTGCGCCGGGCACTCGGGACACGAGCCCTGGTTCCTCCGCCCGCACGACGGGCAGCGCCGGCCCTCGACCGGCGCGCCGTCCGGCTCCTCGCCTCGGGGGGCCTCGACGCGCATCCTCGATCCTACGGGGGCAAGAACGACGTGATCACCACTTCCGAGTACGCCGTGGACGAGGTCGCGGGATTGTCGAGACATCGGGAGTAGTAGCCGCCGATTGCATCGGGCTCGCGGTTGCAGATCGTATCGCACGAGCCCGTGAGCGCGATAGGACCACACGCCTGCGTGACCGTCCCCCCGGTCGCCGGATCGGTGGCGAGGTGACCTGCCGCACAATCTCGCATCATGCTCCGCGCGCGGTGGATGCCCTCGGGCGCGTGACAGGAGCGCAGATAGGGCGTCGAGCTGAACACGTTGCCCCAGAACGCGCCCTCTCTCACCGTGTAGGCCGAGCGCTCCGCCGCTGGCGAGGCCAGCGGGGTCTGGGTGCCGCGCAGGGAGATGTTCACCGAGACGCCGTACCAGTTCGTCCGCGATGCGAGGCACGCCGAGATCCAGCGCTGGAAGTAGGGATCGCTCAGCGGACCGTAGGCCCACCAGTCCGCGATCCCGAGGTTGCCGGCGTAGGTCTCCGCGTGGCTGACCCCGCCGCTGTCGGTCCACGAGAACGAGAACGACTGGTCCGGCCTGAGCGCGCAGCTCACGACGTACCGCAGGAGCTCCCTTGACAGGGCGCCGTCGGTTCCCGGATTCTGGATGGCCGCGCGCGAGCTCCAGCTGAGGGAGCCCGGGGTCAGCGCGCCCTGGCTGAGCGTGAGCGGCGTGAGGGCGGTCTGCGTGAGCGCGTTCAATGCCAGCCTGTTGGCAATCAGGCTATTCCCGACGACGACTGCTCCCTCGGCCTCCTCTATCAATTCGTCCGGTTGTTCGTCGATCTCGGCCCCGATGCAGGCGGTAGTAACCAGAGGTATTGCGAGCAGCGCAACAGTCCGCGTACAGCAAAGGAACATCTTGGTTCCCCCTTTCATCGACGGTCCCAGCGTTTCAGTGTCGAGTAGCGGCCAAGTTTAAGTTACCATTTGGAAACGCTCCTGCATATACCGGTTCACCCAAGATCGCGCGCGAGCGAAACAGCGGCGCGCGCGGCAGACCTTGACGCGGCGCGCGGTGAGGGGAGATGACGAAAGAAGACGAGACGAGGCCGTTTTCCGATGTCGAGAGGGCCAGCGCCCGCGGCGAGCTCGCGCCGGGCACCGTCGCCGGCGACTATCTCCTCGAGGGATTCATCGCGCGCGGCGGTTGCGGCGTTGTCTATGGAGCGAGGCACGCCCGATCCGGGCGGCCCGCCGCGGTGAAGGTGCTGAGCGAGGCGGTAGCCCACTCTCGCCGTGTGGTCGAGCGATTCGCTCGCGAGATCGAAGCCTTGCAGCTCATCTCCCACCCCAACATCGTAGAAATTTACGAAGTAGGTGAGATGGACAACCACCAGCCCTTCTATGCGATGGAGCGCCTCGAGGGGCAGACGCTCGACGCGCTGATCAGGGCCGAGACGCGGCTCGCGCCCCGGGAAGCGCTCGATCTGTTCGAGCCCATCTGTGCGGCGCTCGGGGCCGCGCACGCCGCGGGGATCATCCACCGCGACGTCAAGGCGAGCAACATCTTCATCTGCTCCGGCAAGCCGCGCACCGTGAAGCTGCTCGACTTCGGTATCGCAAAGCTGATGGGGCCCGAGGAGGGCCAGACCTGGCTGACGACCGCCGGAAGAATGCCCGGGACGCCATCGATCATGGCGCCGGAGCAGATCCTGGGCGGCCCCATCGATGCTCGGGTGGATGTTTATGCGCTCGGCGTGCTCCTCCACCGCATGCTGGTGGGGAGGCTACCCTTCCATACACACGATATGGACGAGATGGTTCGCAAGCACCTCGAGGAGCCGCCGATGCCCCCGAGCTTGCGGGTCCCGCTTCCTCTCGAGCTCGACGCGGTGGTGCTTCGCTGCATGGAGAAGCGGCGGGAGCGGCGGTTCAGCTCGGTGGAAGAGCTGGTGCGCGCGCTCCGGGAGGCGATCGGCGAGCCCGCGTCGGGGGTGCAGAGCGGGCCCGACCCGACGATGCCGGCGGTGGCGGTGTACCTGGAGATCCGGACGCGCGGCTCCGACGACCTCGACGAGGGGCTCGCGGCCGACATCGGGCAGGTGCTCGACATGGCCGAGTCGCAGCTCTCGAGCGCGGGGTTCATCCTGGCCTCGACCACCGGCAACGAGGTGCTCGGGGTGCGCCTGCTGCCGGCGGACGCGGCCGAGCAGCACAGCGAGCGGCGCGCGGCGATCGAGTTCGCGACGGCGCTGCACGAGGCGCTGGACCGACGCGACGGGGCGGACGCGCGCGTGCACGTCAACGTGTGCGTGCACGCGGACGAGGTGCAGGCGCGGCCGACGTCGCCGCCCGAGATCACGGGGGGCGCGCTGATGTGCGCCGGGCTGTGGGCGCCGGCCGACGACGTGCGGGGGGTGTTCGCGACGCCGAGCGCGACAGCGGGCCTCGACGGCGACGAGGCGCCCGCCCGGCGCCGCGCGTGACGAGGCGCCGCGGGTGAAGAGCGCGCGGGCGCGGGGAGCTGCGAGCGCCGGCGACGCCGGGCGCGTCAGCGCAGCGCGTGGCTGCGGGTCATCCGGTTCGCGAACGTCGACAGGGTGAAGGCGGCGATGCCGACGATCACCTCGAGGGCCTGCTCGGCGGTGAAGCCGGCCTGGACGAACGCGTCGAGCTCGGCGTCCGGGACCTGACCGCGCTCGCGCAGCGCCGCCTCGGTGAACCCCGCCAGCGCCTGGAGGCGCGCGTCGGGCACCGGCGCTCGCTCGAACAGCGCGGCGGCGACCGCGGGCGGCGCGCCCGCGCGGAGGAGGAGCCCGCGGTGCATCGCGCGGCAGAGATCGCAGCCGTTCTCGGCCGCGACCACCATCACCACGACCTCGCGCTCCACCGGCGAGAGCGTCGCCCCCTCGAAGAGGGCCTTGAGCTCGTCGAAGGCGCGCACCAGGAGCGGCGAGGTAGCGAAGCGGGCCACGGGCAGCGGCAGGAAGCCGAACTTCTGCGCGATCTGCGCCAGCGCGGGGCGCGCCGCCGCAGGCGCCGTCTCGAGCGTGTGGGCGGGGAAGTGGGGGGAAGCGACGGAGCGAGCGGGAGCAGCAGCGGGCAGGCTCATGGAGGGGTCTCCTCGGGGTCAATGGTTGTCAATACAAGCAACTGGACGTCGAGGCGCCGGGGCGAGGTGCGGCGCCGCGCTCAGCCCTCGGGCTCGAGGTTCGCGAGGAGGCGCTGCAGCGTGCGCCGGGTCGTGAGGAGGTCGTCCTCCGGGATGCCGGCGCGCAGCGCGTCGACCAGGGCCATGGCCTCGCTCGACAGCGCCTTGCGGAGCTTTCGCCCGTGCGCTGTCAGGTACACGAGCCGGGCGCGCCGGTCCGTCGGGTCCTGGCGGCGCGCGACAAGCCCGTCGCGCTCCATGAGCGCGAGGATGCGGCTCATCGTGGGCACGTCCCGGAAGGTGCGGTCGGCGAGGTGCGTCTGCGTGACGCCCTCCTGCTCCCACAGCCGGACGAGCACCATCCATTGCTCGGGCGTGATCTCGACGCCGTGCGCGCGGAAGCGCCGGTACATCGCGGCGCGGGACGCGAGGTACACGCGCGACACCCAGTAGCCGAGCGCGTTGTCGAGGATGATCCCGCCGTCGGCCGTGAACTGGTCGCGCATCGTGGACCGAGCGTAGCGCGGATGAATTGATTGTCAATACAAGTATCGTCCTGTCGACCCTGCCCGACCCGCGCGGTCGCGCCGAGAGCAGCGCGATGAGCAGCGGCCAGAGGTACGCGATCAGGCTGACCTGCACGGGCGGCGCGGCGGAGAGCGCGTAGAAGTAGAGGGCGTGGGAACCGAACAGGCCGCCCACGCCGGCGCTCGCCCTCGCCCGCGCTGCTCGCGAGCGAGCGGCTCGCCCTCGTGGCGCGCGACGGGCCGTGGGCGCGCTTCACCGTGCATCGCTGACGGCCCGCCGGCGCTGGCGGCCCGCCTGTCTCCTGGAAGGTGGCGGCCGGAGATCGCGCCGCAGCGCGCGCTTCGCTGGACGATGGGCCGCGGCTCGCCAATCCTTGCGCGATGAAGCTCACCAGCGTCGCCGCCGACACCGTGCAGATCGGGAGTCGGGGAGAGTACACCTCGCCCTCGGGCGCCACGGTCCACATCCGCGACCGCGTGCTCGCCGCGGTGAAGGGGACCGTGCTTTACCGGCCCGGATCACTCGACGCGTGGGAGCCGAAGGCGCGCCTCGATCGACCGCCCGTGATCGAGGTCACCGGGGAGACCACGGGGGCGGCGGGGCGGCGGCTGGTCGAGCGGGAGGGCGAGGCCCGCGTTGTCGCGCTCAACTTCGCGTCGGCCAAGAACCCCGGGGGCGGGTTCCTGCGCGGGGCCAAGGCCCAGGAGGAGGACCTCGCCCGGTGCTCCGCGCTGTACGCGTGCCTCGTCGCGCAGCGCGAATACTACGACCAGAACCGCGCCTCGGGGAGCTTCCTGTACACGGACCACCTCATCTACGCGCCGGAAGTGCCGTTCTTCCGCGACGAGCAGCACGCGCTGCTGGAGCGGCCCTTCGCGCTGTCGATCATCACCATGCCCGCGCCGAACGCCGGAGAGGCGCTCCGGCGGGACGGGTCGGTGGACCAGGACATCCGCGCGACCCTCGAGCGCCGCGCGGCCATGGTGCTCGCCGCGGCGGGCGCGCACGAGCACCGGTGCCTCGTCCTCGGGGCCTGGGGGTGCGGCGTCTTCCGCAACGACCCGCGCGAGGTCGCCGACGTCTTCGCGCAGGCGCTGGATCACCCGCGCTTCCGCGGGGCTTTCTCGCGCGTCGTTTTCGCTGTGTACGACCGGGGCGACGATCAGCCGAACTACCGCGCCTTCCGCGAGCGGTTCGCCAGCGCCTAGCGCGCTCCGCCGGACCGCCGCCCCGCCCCGCGCCCCGCCGCGAGCGGCGGACGTCCACCGACGGATCGGACGAGGGCGCCCGCTCGCCCTGGAGCAATGCGCGCGGCTGTGGGGGGACGTGTGGAGTCGCGACATGCGGCGCACCGTCGTGGGCAATCGCCGGACCGCGCGGCCACGACGACGCGACGAGCGCGAGCGCGGATCACTCACCCCGGCAGACACGCGCCCCCGGCGCACGTCGAGGGCGCTCCTCCCGTCACCCCTCGAAGCAAAAGCAAAAATCGAAAGCGGAGATCCTGCGTCGGCTCCTTTCGATTGGTCGGACCGCGATCGAGGAGCGATAATGATGGTTCCGCCTTGAGGACGCCTGACAACAAGCTCGCCGTGCTCCTCGCGACGGCCGCCTTCTTCTCCGGAGCGCTCCCGATCGTGAGCGGATGCGCGTCGGCCCCGCCCGCGCCGCGCGCCGTGAAGGCCGCGGCCCCGGCGCCGCTCCTGCAGCGCTTCGCCAGCGAGCCCGCGCCGACCCCGCGCTTCCTCGATCCGGAGCGCGGGCGGCGGCTGCGCTCGGTGACGGCCGAGGTGCAGGGGCTGGCGCAGCGCGCCGCGGAGCGGGAGCGCCTGCCCGCCCTCGCGCTCGGCGTCGTCATCGACGAGGAGCTCGCGATCCAGAAGGTGACCGGCGTGCGGGACGTCGCGCTGGGCGGAGCGGTCGACGAGCACACGCGCTTCCGCATCGGCTCCATCACGAAGGCGCTGACCGCCGCGGCGATACTGCGGCTCCGCGACGAAGGGCGGCTGTCGATCGACGCCCCGGCGGCGCGCTACCTGCCCGCGCTCGCCGGCGTCGTCTACCCGACGCGCGACTCGCGGCCGATGACGGTGCGCGACCTGCTCACGCACAGCTCCGGCCTGCCCCGGCTCGGCGTGTTCTCCCCGGCGTCCACGGCGCGCGACGTCACCGAGCGCGAGATCCTCGCCACGCTCGACGGCTTCGGGCTCGAGAGCGCGCCGGGCACCGAGACGTCCTACTCGAACCTGGGCTACTCGCTCCTCGGGCTGCTCGTCGGGCGCGCCGCGGGCGTCCCCTACAGGCGCTACGTGCACGACGCGCTGCTCGCGCCGCTCGGCATGCGCGACGCCGCGTGGGACGGCGCAGAGGTGCCGTCCGCCTCGCTCGCGTCGCCGCACGTGCGGGCGGGCGGCGCGGTGACGCCGATCCGGCCGTGGCGGCTCGGGGCCTCCGAGTCGACAGCGGGGCTCTACGCGAGCCTCTCCGACATGGGCCGCTTCATCGGGTTCCAGCTCGCCGCCTGGCCGGCGCGCGACGCGCCCGAGACGGGCGCGCTGCGGCGGAGCACGGTGCGCGAGTCGCACATGATGGCACGCAACGGCTCGGCCTTCCCGGCCGCCGGCGGCGCCGACGGCCCCGGCCTCGGCTGGCACGTGCGCGAGGACTGCGACCTCGGCCACGTGGTCTTCCACAACGGCCTCATCGACGGCTTCTCCGCCTCGGTGATCCTCCTGCCCGAGCGCGGCGTCGGCGTCGTCTCGCTCGCCAACGTGGCCGGCGCCGACCTCGAGTCGCTCAACGAGAAGGTCCTCGGCAAGCTCCAGGGCACCGGCGCGATGGTCGCGCGCGTCGTCCCGCCCTCCCCCTCCGTCCGCCGCGCGGCCCAGGCCGTCGCCTCGGTCATCGGTCGCGCGCGGACGGACCTGCTCGACCGCCGGCTCCGCCCCGGCTGGTTCCCCGAGGATCACCTCACGACCTTGCGGCAGGAGCTGCGCGACGTGGGCTCGCGCATGGGCGCGTGCGCGCTCGACGGCTCGGCCATGGTGGAGAGCGCGACGTCGGCGCGCTTCGGCCTCCGCTGCGAGCACGGCGCGCTGTCGGTGGCCGTGCGCGTGGACACCTCGCCGGACCCGCTGATCACGTCGCTCAGCGTGGAGGAGCAGACGGGCGCGACCGCCTGGGAGGGCGCGCGCCGGAACGCCAGGCCAGCGCGCTGCCGCTGAGCTCGCCTGCGGCCCTGCCGTCGCGCCGCGGCCTCAGCCATCGTGCCACACCTGTGGCAGAGCGCCCCCACACGAACGAAAGGTAGAGCTCGCTGGAGGACAGCGAGGTAGCTGCCGATTCTCCCGCGGCGCCATGAGGCTGGCTCGCGCCGTGCATTGCGCCGGCTCCGCTCACGCAACGGCTTTCGGTTGTTCTTCAGCGAGCCTCCGTGACCGGGGGGCTCGCTTCAACGCTGCTTGCCCGCCTCGGGCGGCGGCGAGGAGATCGATCCATGAGATATCTCGTTCACTCTGTCGCGCTTTCGGCCTTGATCGCTCTCGGCGGTATCGGGTGCTCCAGCAACTCGCAGCCTGCGCAGAGCCCGTCCGGGGCCAGCGGCTCTCAGGGCACCACGGGAACGCAGTCGCCGTGGGGCTCGGACGCCAACGGCACCGGGGCCAGCGGCGCTCCGGGGACCGGCAGCCCCCTGGGTCAGCCCTCGACGGGCGGCATGGGAACCGGCAGCGACATGGGGACCGGGCAGGGCGCCCCCGGGACGAGCACGGGCACCGGCGCAGCAGGCACCGGCACCGACAGCAGCGGGATGACCGGCACCGGCGCGACCGGCTCGGGCCCCGGGTTGACCGGCACCGGCACAGGCGCGACCGGCTCGGGCACGGGCGCGACCGGCTCGGGCGCGACCGGCACGGGCGCCACCGGCTCGGGCAGCAGCGCGACCGGCTCGGGCAGCAGCGCGCCCGGCTCGGGCACCGGCGCGACCGGCTCGGGCGCCGGGACCCCCGGCGGCTTCCGGGGCGATACGAGCAGCGGCCAGCAGTCGNCGGCGGCTTCCGGGGCGATACGAGCAGCGGCCAGCAGTCGCCCACCACGGGCACGACGGGCACCACGGGCTCGCAGAACAAGAAGGGTGGCACCGCGGGCACCGGCACCGGCACCCAGAGCCCGGGCCAGGGCAGCGGCAACGCGGGCGGCGCGCAGGGCTCCGGGGCGCCCCGCTGAGCTCCGGCGGAGCCGTCGACTCTCTCCGCGCCTGAAGGGCGCGCGCCCGCCCGCGAACGCTCATCGCCGCTGCGGCGACGCGGCGCGGCGCGGGCGCGCCGGATCAATCCCCACCTCGAGCGCATGGCAAACGCCGGAGATCAGCGTCTCCGCGTCTCCGCCTCATCACGCATGTTGCCCTGAGGGCGCTCCGGTGATAGCGAGGGCCGCGACGCCACCGCGCCCCGCGCGCACCGGGTTTCGGCTCGACCGATCACGGTGATCGGCTAGTCTAGTCGCGCCCATCGCTCCGGGCGTCGAACCGTCCCCTCTCACCTCGCGGAGGTCCGCTTGAAGCACAACGACGTGGTGGTTTTGATCCTCGGCGGAGGCGTCGGAAGCCGCCTCTACCCGCTCACCAAGCTGCGCTCGAAGCCAGCCGTCCCGACCGGGGGCAAGTACCGCCTGGTCGACATCCCGATCAGCAACTGCCTCAACTCGGGCTTCAACCGCATCCACATCCTCACGCAGTACAACTCGGTCTCTCTCCACAACCACATCACGCAGACGTACAGGTTCGACGTCTTCTCCGCGGGCGCCGTGCAGATCCTCGCCGCCGAGCAGACGCCCAACCACAGCGATTGGTACCAGGGCACGGCCGACGCGGTCCGCAAGCAGCTCGGAGAGGTCAAGTCGCCGGACCCGCGCGACGTCATGATCCTCTCGGGCGACCACCTCTACCGCATGGACTACGAGCCCTTCCTCGCCCACCACCGCGAGACCCGGGCCGACGTCACGCTCGCCGTGCGCCCCGTCCCGACCGCCGAGGTCTCCCGCCTCGGCATCGTGGACACCGACGACGCCGGGCGCGTTGTGAAGTTCATCGAGAAGCCGAAGGACATGAAGCTGCTCGACAACGTGCGGCAGATCCCGGACCCGAAGAACCCGTGGCTCGCCTCGATGGGCGTCTACATCTTCCGCGCGAAGGCGCTCTACGAGATGCTCGAGCGCGACAACTCGTCCGACTTCGGCAAGCACATCCTGCCGCAGTCGCTCGACACCCACCGGATGGTGACCTACACGTTCGACGGGTACTGGGAGGACATCGGCACGATCCGGAGCTACTACGAGGCCAGCCTCGCGCTCACCGACACCAACCCTCCGTTCTCGTTCTACGATCCGCAGCGGCCGATCTACACCCGCCCGCAGTTCTTCCCCCCGGCCCACGTCACGGCCGGCTCGGTGCTCGATCAGGTGCTGCTCGCCGAGGGGAGCCGGATCATCGAGTCGAAGATCTGCCGGTCGGTCGTGGGGCAGCTCTCGTCGATCGGGCCCGACGTCACCATGTCGAACACGGTCATGATGGGCGCGGACTACGAGTCCCTGTTCTCCGTCCAGGCCCCGGAGAGCACGCGGGGGCTGCCCCCCATCGGGATCGGCCGGGGGTGCAAGATCGACGGCGCCATCATCGACAAGAACGCGCGCATCGGCGAAGGGGTGGTGATCCGCAACCTGCCCGATCGCGAGGACGCCGACGCCGAGTTCTACGCGGCGCGCGAGGGCGTCGTTGTCGTCCCGAAGAACGCCGTCGTCCCCCCGGGCACGGTCATCTGAGCAGACGCCCCCGTCGCTCCTCCGCCGACGTCCCCGCCAACGTCCCACCAACTCGGAACAACGCATCGCGTCATAACGCGGCGCTCATCCGGCTGTCTCGCCATCTCGCCAGGCCCCTCGTCGGCTGGGCCCTGCTCTGGTAAAGAGCAGCCCTATGCGAATCTGCATTCTCGGCGCTACGGGTCTCGTCGGTCGCGAGACCATCTCCCTCATCGCGCGGGCGTGGCCCGGCGCAACGCTCGCCCTGTTCGCGAGCCGGGACCAGGAGCTGACCCTCGACGGCAAGTCGTACGAGGTGCTCGGCGCCTCGCGCCTCGAGGCGCAGGACGCCCCCCGCG
Organism: Sorangium cellulosum; assembly: GCF_001589285.1. Taxonomy (GTDB): domain Bacteria; phylum Myxococcota_A; class Polyangia; order Polyangiales; family Polyangiaceae; genus Sorangium; species Sorangium cellulosum_G. The sequence goes on from NZ_JEMA01000800.1 coordinate 10,254, forward strand.
GGGACCTCGCGTTCGTGGCCCTGGATGACGAGCACAGCAAGCGGTACGTGCCGCGGCTGCTCGACCTCGGGTACCGCGTGATCGACAAGAGCAACACGTACCGCGCCGACCCGAAGGTGCCGCTCGTCACCGCCGGGGTGAACTCGAGCCTCGTCGACGAGTCGGTCCGGCTCGTGGCCAATCCGAACTGCACGACCATCCCGCTGACGCTCGCGCTCTCGCCCCTGCGCCGGGAGTTCGGGCTGAGCGCTGTCACGGTGAGCACCTACCAGGCGGTCAGCGGCGCCGGCATCGCGGCCCTCGACGCGTTCCTCGCGGACGCGCGCGACGGCTACCAGGCCCTCGATCGGCTGGGCCTGCCGTTCAAGCTGTCGGGCTACGCGGGCAACACCGTCCCGCACAACGGCGGCACCGACGAGAGCGGCTTCTCCTCGGAGGAGCGGAAGCTCATCTTCGAGAGCCGCAAGATCCTCGGCATGCCCGAGCTCGGCGTCTCCGCGCAGTGCTGCCGCGTCGGCGTCGCCGTGGGCCACTACGAGAACGCGTGGGTCACGTTCGAGCGCCCGGTCGACCTCGAGCGGGTGACGGGCATCCTGAGCGATCCGGCGCTGTCGCCCTTCGTGAAGCACCTCCCCGGCGCCGCGGGCGAGGGCCTGAGCGCGCTCCACTGCGTGCAGGACCGCGACCTCGCGCTTGTCGGGCGGATCCGCCCCGACGCGCGGGACCGCGACAGGAAGAGCGTCTGCCTCACCGTTGTCGGCGACAACCTCCGGCTCGGCGCGGCCACCAACGCGGTCCGCGTCGCGACGCGCTGGTTCCAGAGCGCCGATCGGGACCTGCAGGCCCCCTGACCAGCGCGCCCGCCCTCGACGACGTGCCGCGCTGCGGTTAGCGCCGCGGCGTCGTCACGGCGCCGCGCCCGGCCAGCCGGCCCCGATGGGGAGCTCCTGCACGTCCGGGAAGAGCATGTAGACGCGCCTCCCGTCCGACGTCTGGACGTGCGGCGGGGCGGGCGCGGCCGCGGCGACGCACGCGCGCACGGCGCGCCC
>NZ_JEMA01000801.1 GCF_001589285.1 Sorangium cellulosum
GCTGCGCGACGCGGCGCAGCGCGCGCGTCAACCCGCGAAGGAGGCCTCGTAGAGCTTGCGGAGATCCTCGCGCGAGCACGGGCGCGGGTTGCACGAGTGGCATGCGTCCTGAGCGGCGAGGTCGGCCAGCGCGTCGAGCTTGTCGCGCCGGACGCCGGCCTTCTCGAGGCCGGCCGCCAGACCGATGCGGGTGCGCAGGGCGCGGATGGCGTCCGCGCAGGCGGCAGCGTCCTCGGGGCCGCCGAGGAGGGCCGCGACGCGGGCGAGGCGCGGCCCCGCCGCGGCGACGTTGAACTCGACGACAGGCGGCAGGCAGAGGGCGTTGGCCAGGCCGTGGTGCAGCCCGCACTCGCTCGAGAGCGGGTGGGCGAGCGAGTGGCACGCGCCGAGCCCCTTCTGGAACGCGACGGCGCCCATCATCGCCGCCTTCATCATGCCGCCGCGCGCGTCGAGATCGTTGCCGTGCGAGACAGCGCGCTCGAGGTGCGCGGCGGCGAGGCGGATCCCCTCGAGCGCGATGCCGTCGGCCATCGGGTGATCGCCCTTCGCGACGTACGCCTCGACGCAGTGGGTGAGCGCGTCGAAGCCCGTCGCCGCCGTGAGGAAGGCCGGCATCGACCGCGTCAGCTCCGGGTCGAGCAGCGCGGCGTTCGCGAGCAGGTACGGCGAGAAGATCACCGTCTTGCGGTGGTTCACGTCGAGCGTCACGACGCCCGAGCGGCCGACCTCGCTGCCGGTCCCCGCGGTGGTCGGGATGGCGAGCATCGGCGGCACGTCGGGCGTGATGAAGCGATCGCCGCCCGTGGCGTCGTCGTAGTCGACGAGCGGCCGGGTGTGGTTCACGCCGAGGCGGACGAGCTTGCCGACGTCGAGCGGCGAGCCCCCGCCGAGCGCGACGACGAGATCGGCGCGCGCCTCGCGGAACGCGGCGACGCCGTCGTGCACGTTCTTCTCGATCGGATTGCCGAGCACGTCGTCGAAGACGGCGACCTCGACGCCCTCGTTCCGCAGCGACGCGGCGACGGGCTCGAGCAGCCCCGAGCGGACGACGCCCTTGTCCGTGACGATCAGCGCCCGCGACGCCCCGAGCCGGCGCGCCTCGGCGCCCGTCTGCCCGACGACCCCGACGCCGAAGAGGATGCGTGTAGGAAAGCTCCAAACCGTGAACTGGCTCATGATCACACCGCCTCGAAGTAGCGCTTCAGCTCCCAATCCGTGACCGCGCGATCGTACTGCCGCACTTCCCATTCGCGCGTCCTGACATAGTGATCGACGAACCTCTCGCCGAGGATCTCCCGGGCCCCCTGGCTGTCCGCGAGCATCCGCGTCGCCTCGGCGAGCGTGCGCGGCAGCGACAGGCGCGAGGACTCGGCGGACGACGCGTCCCCGGAGGCCTGCGGCGGCGGCTCGACGCCGTGCTCGATGCCGTGGAGCCCCGCGCCGAGGCACGCGGCCATGGCGACGTACGGGTTGATGTCCGCGGCCGTCTGGCGGTACTCGACGCGCGCGCCGGGCGTGCCGAGGCCGATGAGGCGGATCGCCGCCGTGCGGTTCTCGACGCCCCAGCTCGCGGTGAGCGGCGCCCAGACGCCGGGCACGTACCGCTTGTAGGCGTTGATCGTGGGCGAGTAGAGCGCCGTGAGCTCGGGCATGAGCGCGATCTGCCCGCCGACGTAGTGGCGCAGCGCGGCCGGGAGCCTGTCGGGCGCCGACGCGTCCTCGAAGACGTTGCGGCCGTCCTTCCACAGGCTCTGGTGCAGGTGGCCGCTCGAGCCGGGGAGCTCGGCGTTCCACTTCGCCATGAACGTCACCGAGAGGCCGTGCTCGTGGGCGATCTGCTTCATCGCGACCTTGAAGAGCGCGGCCTTGTCCGCGGCGCGGAGCACGTCGTCGTAGCGGATCGCCGCCTCGTACACGCCCGGTCCCGTCTCGGTGTGCAGGCCCTCGATCTCGACGTCGAAGGCGCGCATCTGGTCGAGGATGGCCGCCATGAGCTGCTTGTTCTGGCCCTCGCGGACCCACGAGTAGCCGAACATGCCGGGGCTGAGCGGCGTCAGGCCGGCGAAGCGCTTCTCGTGCAGCGAGCGGGGCGTCTCCTCGAAGAGGAAGAACTCGAACTCGCACGAGAACTTCGCCGAGTAGCCCATGCGCTCGCCCTTCGCGATGACGCTCCGGAGCAGCGAGCGCGGGCACGCCGGGTGCGGGCCGCCGCGCTCGTCGCGGAAGTCGGCGAGCATCGCGACGGTGTCCGGCTCCCACGGCAGGTCGCGCGTCGTGCTCGGGTCGAGGACCGCGTGCGCGTCCGGGTAGCCCGTGTGCCAGCCGGTGACCTTGGCGTTGTCGTAGAGGACGTCGGCGATGTCCCAGCCGAAGATGACGTCGCAGAAGCCGAAGCCGCTCCCGAGCGCGCTCTTCAGCTTCTCGAGGGAGACGTACTTGCCGCGGAGGATGCCGTCGATGTCAAAGCCGCCGATCTTGGCGCGGGTGATGCCCCGCGCTTCCAGATCGGAGAGGAGCTTCTCGGAGGTCGAGGCGGTCATGGGCCGCGACGATAGCAGGGGTACCGGGCGGGGTGGCAAGCCGCGCGCGGCTCGCCGCGTCGGCTCGCCGCGTCGGCTCGCCGCGTCGGATTACGTCGGCTCGCGTCGGGTTACGTCTACTTCACCCGGACGCTCTGGATCGGGTAGCGCTCCGCGATCGGCACGAGCACGCGCTCGACGATCTCGCGGACGCGGACGTAGCGCTGGTGGTTCGTGACGGCCGGGTTTCGCTTCGAGTCGACGACGCCGATGCGGATGTCCAGCGAGCGCGCGTCCTCCACGCCGCCCGTCACGAACGCATCCGGGTGCACCTTGTCGAGCTCGGCGTTGACCTCCGTCGTCTCCGGGACCGCGCCGGCGAAGGTGACCTCGAGCGCCTCGCCCAGCCCGTTCAGCACGGCGTTCAGGTTCTCCACCGGGAACGGCTGGCGCGCGAGCCACGCGACGACAGCGCGCCGCGCGCCGCGCAGCGCCACGCTGACGACGAGCGCGATCGCGAGCGGCGCGAGCACGAGGCCGCCGAGCGCGCGCGCGACCGAGGGGCCCGCGTCGCGGCCGAGCGCCCCGAGGAACGCGAGCAGGAAGACGCCCGACGCGAGCGACACGAGCGGGGGATCGGTGAGCACGCCCCACCGCGAGGTCGACGCGTTCATCAGCCGCGTGAAGCGGGCCGACACGCTCTGGTCCGCGCGCTGCTCCGCGAGCGCGGCGCCGGGGGTCACGTCAGGCATCTCCGGCATCTCCGAGCATGCGCCAGAAGAACAGGCCGACGCCGACGAGGAGCAGCACGCCGGCGACCCAGAACGCGCGCACAGGGCCGAAGCTCAGCGCCTCGCCCGAACGCTTGATGATGAGGTCGGCCACCGTGAGCACGCACGCGAACACGATGCAGGCCACGGGCAGGGCGAGCTGCTGGAGGAGGGTCGGCCCGGCGAGCGGCTTCGGATCCGGGGGGCGCGGCCGCAGGTCCGCCGGCGGGCGCCCCGTCGGCCGGTAGCGGGCCGACGGCATGTCCGACAGCGGGCGCAGCGCCGCGGGCGCCATCGTGGTCGCGCGCGGCGCCACGCTGAGCGCCACCTCCAGCGTCGGCGCTGTCTCCATCCCGAGGGCGCGGGGGAGCACGCCGACGGGCGTCGACTCCGCGTAGCCCGCGCGATCGTCGCGCACCACGCGGCCGCGCGCGCTCGCGGGCACGCCCTCGGGGGCGAGCACGCCCACGCCACGACCCATCGCGCTCGGCGTCGGCCCCTCGGGCAGATCCATCTCGAGGCCGGACGAGTCCGGGGGCGGCGCCGGGCGCACGCTGCTCGCCGGGCCGTCGCGGCGGCCGCCTTTCGGCGGGCGCATCGAGGCGGGGGCCATGTCGAGGTCGATCTCCAGCGACCCGCCGTCCGCGGGCGTGTCGAGCCAGACGTGCGCGGCGCGCTTGACCTGCGGGGCCGCGCGCATCGACGACGACGGCGGCGGCACGGAGTACCCGTCGTCCGCGGAGGCCCGCCCGAACGTCGGCGCGACCCCCATCGCCGCCTCCAGCTCCGACCAGAACGTCTCGATGTCCCGCGTGCGGTCGCGCGGGCTCACCGCGAGCGCGCGCTCGAACACAGCGTCGACCTCCGGCGGGAGGTTGGCGCCCTCGGTCCGGGGCGTGGGCCGGCGCTTCACGTCGAGCGCCGTCCCCATCATCGCCTGCGCCTCGCCCTCGATCACCTGCCGCCCGACCAGCGCCTCGACCATGGTGAGCGCAAGACCCCAGACGTCGGTCCAGGTTCCCGCCTGCCCGAACCGCTTCGGCGCCCACTGCTCCGGGGCGCCGTACGCCGGGGAGAACGCGTTCAGCGGGTCGCCGTTCGTCACGCGGCCGACGGCCTGCTCGGCGAGCGTCTTCGCCTGGGCGATGCCGTAGTCGAGGATCTTGAGGCGCTCGGTCCCCTCCTGCGTCGTGATGAAGATGTTCTCGGGCTTGAGGTCGCGGTGGATGATCGACACCGTGCCGTTCGGGCTCGGGAAGCGGTGCGCGCGCGCGATCGCCTGGGCGATGGGGCGCATCATCTTCATCAGCCGGTGGAGCGGGATCGGCGGCTCCCGGTTGAGCCTGCGCCGATCGATGACCTTGTCGAGCGACTCGCCCTCCAGCCACTCGAGGGCGAGGAACGGGACGAACTCCCCGCGCTTCAGGTGCAGCACGTCGACGTGGAGGGGGCGGACGACCTCCGGGATGGAAGCGGAGAGCCGGAAGAGGAGCTGGGCCTCCTCGCGGAATTTCTCCAGGAAGAGCTGGCGCTCGCGCGGGGTCTTCGCCTCGGAGACCTTGAGGCACTTCAAGGCGACGGGCGCGCGGAAGCCGGCATGGATGGCGCGGTACACCACGCCGAATCCCCCCTCTGCGACCACCTGCTCGACGTGGAAATTACCCGCCTGCGTGGTCCCGACGATGCCGAAGACGTCGTCCGCCATGCTCCCTGAGCCATAGCGCACGGCGCCGCTGGACCGAAGGGCGAAACCGAAACTTCCTGTTCGATTGTGCCCCCCTCGCATCGCGCGCGGGATGCGCCGAGGTGACCAGATGAGCGTGGAGGACGGAGGCGGGCGAGGCGGGCGGCTGGACGTGGCGGGGACGGGTTCGCCGGCGTTGCCGGGCGGCCCCGCGCGCGGGCTCAGCTCCCGAGGTGCGAGGAGGCGTCGCGGCGGGACTTGTCCTCCTCCTGGAGGATCGAGAAGACCAGCCCGGCGCCGATGATCGGGAGGAGCCAGACGAGCTGCGCCTGGTAGACCTTCTGCTTGGGCTCGTAGACGCGGCTCCGGAAGACGCGCACGGTGACGTAGACCTGAAAAGCAAGGACGGCCGCGAGCGCGGTGCCGATGAGGATATCGAAGGACGTCATGGCTGGGTGCGCACCAGCCTAGCCACGGCGGGCTCCCTCGCAAGCGACCGGAGGTTGCCGCTGTACGTTCGTCCGGGTCGCGCCGGACGGGCGCGGGGGTGAGGTCGCCCGACGGACCTCGGGAGCAAGACAACTCGAGCGCCGCCCGGCAGTCCCTCGCCGCATTCCAGCCTGCGCCGAGCGCCCCTCGGCGGCAGGACCATGTAAGACAACTTACATTGATCGCCACCAGGCGGCCGTTCGACGCATGCCAGCTTGCGCCGAGCGCCTCTCGGCGGCCCCATGACGTAAGGCAACTTACGTCGACACGCCGCCCGGTGGGTCCTCGCTGCATCCAGACGCGCGCCGATCGCCTGCCGGCGGCATGCCTGTGCAAGACAGCTTACGCAAGCTGCCTCCGGGGCGCCTCTGGCGGCATTCCAACTCGCGCTGACCCCCTCGCGGCAGGCCTTTCGAGCAAGACAACTTACATCGATGCGCCGACAGGCGACCTCTCGCCGCACGCCAACGCGCGCCGGGCGCGGCGACGGTTCGTTCTCCTTCCTCGCCCGGCGCCGGGAGGCGGGTAGTCGACGCGCTGGCCATTGGAAGACACCATCGCTGAGGATTGTTGGAGGGGTTGCCAGAAGACAACGCCGGGGCCTGATACCGTCGCAGGAGGGAGCATGGCCAACGAGCGCGAGCGCAGGTTGCGCGTCCTGCACATCTCGGATCTCCACGTGCGCCGGTCGGCCCGGGCATTCCGGAAGCCAACCAGATCCGCCGCATTCATCAATACGACGGTCTCCCACGCTGAGCCCACTGCCAAGCCCAAACGCTCCCGCGGAGTCAGCCCGCGACTCTTGCCCATTTCTGGGGAGCTCTCGAATGGCCGCCTTGCCGCAGCCGGACAACCGAGGATACGGCTACGGACGGGTGGAGACCGGGAGACGTCTCACTGGCCCGAGCGTCGCACGCAGTACCCCGGTCGCGCACCGCCTGCTCCCGGCGCTCGCTCTCCTCGAGCCACGCAGCATTCCAGGCGTCGTCGTACGGCTCCTCGACGCTGGCGATGAGCTCGGACGCGAGCCTCAGGCGTTCTCCTTCAGGAAGGGACAGGGCGGCAGCGAGGATGTCCCGGGTGGGATGAGCCATGGGTGTCCAGCGTACGTCGGCTCGCGCCGCAGAGCGGCCCGTCGAGCCGACCCGGGCCAGGTCAGCACGGGGCGAGAAATCCCGGCTGAGCTCCGGAGCCCTCGTACTACAGTTCGCCCGTGCCTCGCTCCCGACCCGGCCTCCGCGCCCGGCGCACCTCGACGCCGGCCCCCCCTGGCCTCCGGCGCGGCCGCGTCCTCTTCGCGGGCGCCGCGCTCGCGGGCGCCGCCGCGTGGATCGCCGCGGCGTGCTCCACGCCGTCGTCCGGGGTCGACGGCGGCGACCTGCTCGGCGTCTTCGAGCGGGACGCAGGCGCCGGCACCGCCGCGGCCGACGGCGGACAGCCCCGGACGGCCGCGGCCCAGAAGGACGCGGGCGCCCGCGCGGCCGGCTCGACAGGCGCCGGCGCCGCGAAGCCGCCGAAGCCGCCCGAGGCGAGGCCCCCCAGCGAGGGGAGCTGCGTCGCCGAGCAGGGACAACCAGGGCGCGAGCTCCGCAAGACGCTGGGCAGGCCGCCGTGCCGCGGCGCCCAGGTGCTCGAGACACGCGACGCCGAGGGGTCGCCCCGCTACGCCTGCGTGATCGCGCCGAGCGGCGTCGAGACGCGCGCGCCGCTGCCGCTCCTCGTCTTCTTCCACGCCGAGCACGACAACCCGACCGCCGTCGACAAGGAGACGGGGCTCCGCAAGCTCGGCGCCACATGGAACCTCACCGGCGACCCCGCCCACGCGGGCTTCATCGTGCTCGCACCCCAGGGCCGCGCCTTCAAGAACCCGACCCAGGGCGAGCGCGAGCGCGGCTCGAAGACGTACACGCCGCTCTCGCCGTTCGACGCCGAGTTCACCGGCGACGGCAACGTCGACGTCGCGACCGTCGACGCCTTCGTCGATCAGCTCATCGAGAAGAAGCTCGTCGACCGGCGGCGCATCTACGCGGTCGGCGCCTCGTACGGCGGCCACATGGCGGCGACCTACGCGATGATGCGCGCCGACCGCGTCGCGGCGTTCGCGACCTTCGGCAGCAACGCCCCGCCGGCCCCGTGGGCGTGCCCGGGCCCTCCCCCGCCCGCGATGGCGATCTACCGCGCGTGCGACGACATGTTCCCGTGTGAGTCGGTCGAGCGGTGGCTGCGCGCGCGCGACGCGCAATCCGCGCAGACCTCGTTCCTGCGCCTCGACGAGGGCGACAGGGACGAGCCCCACTGCGCCCTGCGCAACCGCTGCACCGCGAAGAAGGGCGCCATCAACCACGCGCGCTGGCCGAAATCGCGCGAGGCCGATCTCCTCCGCTTCTTCGCAGGCCACACCCTCGCCGTCAGCGCAGACGCCACCACCTCGGCCGAGACCGCCGCCGGGCGCGCCCGCTGAGCGACGAACACACACCCGACGCGCGCCGAAGAACGCTGACGTCAGAAGCGCACGCTCTCGCTGCTCAACACACGTCGGCGCCGGGCGTCTTCGCACGTCCACACCGCAAGCATCGCGTCGCAGCGTTGAGCGGAGCCGGCGTGTTGTCGTAGTGTTGCTCCCCGATGTCTGCTCAGGCCCAGGTCATCCTCACCCCCTTGCCGGTCGGCATGTCCATCCCTGCCGGCACGCTCCGCGCCGAGATGGATTCGCGCCGCGCGGCCGGTCGTCGCTTCGATATCCGCGAGGCCATCGGCCTCGTCGTGCCGCTCTGCACGCAGCTCCACGAGCTGCACGCGCAGGGGCGGACCCTGTTCGTGCACCCCTCGTCGCTCGCCTACGGCGCCGGCGGCGCGCTCCGGCTCGTCGAGGAGCTCGCGCACGCCGCGCCGCTCCTCCCCCGCGACCGCGCCTGCCTCGCGCCCGAGGAGCGCAAGGGCAACGAGGGCGACGCGCGGGCGAGCGTCTTCGCTGTCGGCGCCATCCTCTACGAGCTGCTCACCAGCAGCAGCGTCGGCCCGGGGATGCGCCGGCCCGCGGACGTGATCCCCGACATCCCGCCCACGCTGGAAACGGTGCTCGGCAAGTCGCTCGTCGCCGATCCGAAGCACCGCCCGGCGGACCTCGCCGCCCTGGCGCAGGCGCTCTACCAGATCGTCCCGAGCGCCTCGTCGATGCCGCCGAGCGCCGACACGTCGCACCTCGACGGCGACGGCGACTTCGAGGTCGACATCAACCTCTCGATGATGCCGCCGGGCGGGCACGGAGAGGAGGCGCGCGTCCCGTCGGCCCCGTCCCTGCCGAAGATCCAGGCGGTGTCCGGCGACGGGCCGTTCGCTGTCGCCATCCCTGTCGCGCAGCCGCAGCGCCTGCACGGCAACGACCCGACCCGCAAGCTCGCGGACCTCAAGGCCGCGCTCGAGTCCGATCCGCGGCCGCGCTACGTCGTCATCAAGGACGGCATGGACCACGGGCCGTTCTCGAGCGTGGAGCTGCTCCAGCAGATCGCGTCCGGATCCTTCACGGGTGAGCAGGTGCTGCGCGACACGTTCTCCTCGGAGGAGCGCGCGATCCAGGACTGGGAGGAGTTCGCGCCGTTCGCCGAGCAGGCGAAGCTGAACCGCGACATCGTGCAGGAGAAGCGCGCGCTCGACGCCGTCGTGTCGGCCGAGAAGCAGGGCACGCAGTACAAGGCGCTGCTCGGGATGGCGCTGATGGGCGTCATCCTCGCCGCGGGCGCGGGCTGGTGGTACCGCGAGCGCAGCCACAAGAAGGAGCGCGAGCTCGCTGTGCAGGGCGCGACCGACCGCGTCGCGATCGAGGTCGACGCCGGCCTCGTCAGCGCCAAGGCGGCGCGCGCCGGCGGGGGGGCGCGGCCGAGCGGCGGCGGCAGCTACCCGACGCTCGGCGGTGGCCTGAGCTGTGAGGCGGCGCAGGCGCGCTACGTCGAGGAGTACAAGCTCGGCAACAACGGCCCGCCCGATCTCACGGCCGGCGCCTACGGCAACGTGCTGAACCGCGGCAGCTACCTGAACGCTTGCGGCGTGCCGTCGAACATGGAGGTGAACGTCTGCGCGGCCGTGCAGAACGGCCGCGCCGTGGGCGTCACCGTCACGACGAGCCCGTCGAACCCGGGCATCGCCTCGTGCATCTCCGGGCAGATCCGCGGGATCTCGTTCCCGTCCCACCCGCGGCTCGACGTGGCGCGGACGACGTTCAAGTAGCGAGGCCATCGCACGGGCGCGCGCCCTCCCCGTCAGCGGGGCCCTGGCAGCGCGCGCCCCCTCCCCGCGAACGGGGCTATGGTACGGGCGTGAGCGCCCCTCCCCCGGCGACAGTGGCCACGCGACCGATGATCCAGATCGAGCAGCTGACGAAGAGCTTCGGGGGCATGCCCGTCCTCCGGGGCGTCGACCTCGACGTGCCCGCTGGCTGCCTCTACGGGCTGATCGGGCCGGGCGCCTCGGGCAAGAGCGTGCTGCTCAAGATGATCACCGGGCTCCTGCGGCCGGACCGGGGGCGCGTGCTCGTCGACGGCAAGGACGTGCACGCGCTCAGCGAGCTCGAGCTCCAGACGTTCCGGCTCAGGTTCGGGATGCTGTTCCAGAACAACGCGCTGTTCGACTACATGACCGTGGGAGAGAACATCGCGTTCCCGCTGCGGCGGCTCTACGACCTGAGCGAGGAGGAGATCGAGGAGCGCGTCGCCGAGCGGCTCCGCGTCGTGTCGCTGGCGGGCTTCGAGGACCGGACGCCGGCCGGCCTGTCCGGCGGCCAGAAGAAGCGCGTCGGCGTCGCCCGGGCCACGATCGCGCGCGGCGAGATCGTCCTCTACGACGAGCCCGCGGCCGGCCTCGACCCGGTGACGTCGCAGCGCATCTTCGACCTGCTCCGCGCCGAGCAGCGGGCGATGAACGCGACCGTGGTGATGGTCTCGAGCGACCTCGACCGGCTGCTCACTGTCACGGACCGGGTGGGGATGCTCTACCGCGGCCGGCTCATCTTCGACGGCACCACCGAGGAGGCGAAGGCGAGCGACGACCCGCGCGTCCGGCAGTTCGTCCACGGCCTCACGGAAGGGCCGCTCTAGCCGCCAGCCGCCGTCGCTCAGCCCGCCGCCGCCGGCGCGACGGGGCCGTCGGCGGCGAAGTGGAACCACTGCGTCGGGTGGGCGCGGAGGAAGCGCTCCAGGGCGCCCATCATCGTCGCGGCCGCGCTGTCCCGCTCGTCCTCGGTGGCGCGACGGGCGAGCCAGATCGGGGGCGCCACGACGGCCTCGTACTCGAGGAAGCCCAGGCGGTGGGTGAACACCGGCAGGATGGGCGCGCCGCTCATCGCGGCGAGCGCGATCGGGCCCTCGGGCGCGCGCCAGCGGGCGCCGAGGAACGGGACCTCGCGGCTGCGCATCCCGGGCGGCACGCGATCGATCTGCATGGCGACGACGCCGCCGCGCCGCAGGTGGCCGAGCAGCGGCAGCGCGTCGAGCGGCCCGTCGCCGATGTGCGCCACCTGCACGCCGGCGCGCCGCCGCGCCGCGTCCTGGATGGCGCGCGCCTCGGCGTCGCGCTCGCGCTGCATCGCCAGCATGACGCCCTCGGGGTGCACAACGCCGAGGATCTGCCCGGCGATGTCCCAGCCGCCTGTGTGCGCCGTGACCATGAGGATCCCCCGGCCGGCCGCCGCGCACGCGTGGTAGTGCTCGACGCCCCGCGAGCGCCGCTGCACCGCGTAGCCGCGGCCGCTCGTGAGCAGGAGCGCCTCGGTGATGCAGCTCCCGTAGGTGGCGAACACAGCGGCGGTGTCCAGCACGTCGGCCACGCGCGACCGCGGCCCGCGCACGCGGCGGAGGTTCTGCGCGACGCGCCGGCGCAGCTCGGGGAGCGCGGCCGCGAAGAGCACGCCGAACACCGGCGGGCTGTGGCGCACCCAGGGCTCCGGCCCGCGCGTGACGCCCGCGGTGAGCGCCCGGCGCCAGAACGCCGAGTCGGGTCGTAGACCGGAGAGGAGAGCTCCGCGCAGGCCAGGCATGAGGCAGCCTATCTAGCGCAAACAGTACGTCCACGGGAGAGGCTTCGGCCGGAGCGCCCGGATCACGGAGCGATCCAGAGCGACGCGGCTGGCCGATCGAGCGGCCGTTCCCGCTGTGAGCCGCGGATCGCCGGGCGGCATGAAGAACTGGCCCTCTCGCGCTCGTCCAAGGCGATCTCGCGAGGAGGCCAGTTGGGCACCGCAGGAACGAAATCGACGCTGCCAGGCGGATCCTTACCGAGAAAACAGGTTCATGGAGATCAAACGATTTTGATACAAGGCAATTTGGTAAGGGGGGCCGTCAACATGAATATCCTGCTCGTCGATGATCAACACATCGTACGGGAAGCGCTGGCGCACGCGCTCGCGTCGCAGCCAGGGGTGGGCGAGGTCGTTCAGGCTGGGAGCGCGAGGGAGGCGCTCGGCGCGCCGGAGCTCCACCGCTGTCAGGTGGCGGTGGTCGAGCTCTGCCTCGCGGACCACAGCGGCATCGAGCTGATCCGGGAGCTCAAGGGCCTCGCGGCGCTGCGCCTCGTTGTGCTCTCGATGCACCGCGACGAGTTCCGCGTGGCCGAGGCGATGCGGGCCGGCGCGGATGGATACCTGTCCAAGCAGAGCCGGCTCGCCGACCTCGTGGAGGCGCTGCGCACCGTGGTCCGCGGGCGCACCGCCGTGTCGCCCGACGTGAGCGCGGCGATGGTGCGCGCGCTCCAGCGGCGCGACGCGGCCTCGCGCGGCGACATGGTGGCGTCGCTGAGCGACAGGGAGCGGCAGGTGCTCCGGCTGCTGGCGATGGGCCGCTCGGCCAAGGAGGTCGCCGCGCAGCTCTCGATCAGCGTGAAGACGGTCGAGACGCACAGGGCGCGCCTCTGCGCGAAGGTGGCTACGCACAGCGTGGCCGACCTGACCCGCCTCGCTGTGCGCTCGGGCCTCGTCGAGGCGTAGGCTCCGCCCGGGCGCCCGGCGCGCTCGGGGCGGCCGGCGCGCTCGCTCCCGCGGGGTGCCGCGCTGCGGCTCACGCCGCGGCGGTGGCCGCCCGCGGGGCGACGCGGAGCGCCGGCAAGGTCTTTCCGATCAGCGCCGAGCCGATCGCGAACCCGGAGAGCGTGAGTCGCATCCGGAGCACGTCCACCATCCCCTGGCGGTGGAGCAGGGTCAGCGTGCTCCGGACGTCCTTGCGGCGAACACGCAGCTTCTCGACGAGCGACTCGAGGGTCTCGGCGCGTCCTTCGCGCTGGGCAACGGCAAGCGCCTGCAGGAGAGTTGCGGCAACAATTTTCTTGTCCATGAGAGCACCCTAGAAAGGGTCCCTGTGGAGTGCCCAATTTCCGGCGACGATTTTTTTGTGCTGAGATGCCGCTCGCCCGTTGGATGACGGGCCCCCCGTACTCTGCTCATCCTGCGCCTGATACCCACCTCGGGGATGCGCGTCGGGGCGGGAGCTACGGAGTCGTGTAGCTCGCGTTGAGCTGATACGTGCTGGTCGTGTAGCCGTTCACCGCGATGAAGGCCTGCGTCTGGCCCGCGGGGACCGTCAGCGAGCAGGTCTCCGCCGCGCCGTCCTTGTACGGGCGGCAGTCGTACAGGGCCGCTGTCGGCGCCGCTCCGAACCGCAGGTAGAGGTCGGGATCGCCCGAGCCCGTCATCCCGAGCTCGAAGCGGGTGCCCGGGACCACCGCGAGGGGCCCGTGGGAGGCCGCCGTGCCCGCCGCGAGGCTGCCGCTGAACGTGGCCGACGTCGCCCTGCCGCCGCCGCTGCTGCCGCCGCCGCTCGACCGCGTGTAGGTCACCGCCACGTTGAANTCGACCGCGTGTAGGTCACCGCCACGTTGAACGTGGCGCTCGTGTAGCCCCGGACCTTCACGAACGCCTTGGTCTGTCCGGCCGGCACATCCAGCGTGCATGTCTCGGACGCGCCGCTGGTGTAGGGGCGGCAGGCGTATGCGCTCGTCGTCGGCGCCGCCCCGAACCTCACGTAGAGGTCGGGGTCGCCCGAGCCCGTCATCACGACGCGGAGGGCCGTCCCCGGCGTGACGTCGAACCCGGCGCCCGACCCCACGTCCACGAACGCGGAGCTGGCGATGCTGCCGCTGAAGCTCTCGGTCGTCGGCGTGCCCCCCGTCGAGCCGCCGCCGCCGCCGCCAC
>NZ_JEMA01000802.1 GCF_001589285.1 Sorangium cellulosum
ACGTCGAGGAGGCGACCGGCGCCTCGGTGAGCGCGCTGGCGCGCATCGCCGGGTCGCTCCTGCACGGCGGCCAGTACGCCGCGGCGGAGGAGATCGTGCAGGAGCTCGCGCGCGTCGCGATGCCGCTCGCGGAGCGCGACGCGGCGGTGGCGGCGCGCATCCACGCGCTGCGGGCGTCGCGGGCGCTCTGCTACGGCGACCCGGCGGCGTCGCTCGAGTGCACCGAGCAGAGCATCCCGGCGTACCTCCAGACGGGCGATCTCCGGAACGCGTGCCTGAGCCGGGTGAACGCGGCGCACTGCCTCGTGCAGCTCGGGATGTACCACCGCGCCGAGGCGGAGCTGCGCGACGCGCTCGCGGAGGCGGAGCGGATGGGGCTGCACAACGTCGCGACGTTCGCGAAGCAGAACCTGGGGCTGCTCTGGACGCAGCAGGGCGACCTGGCCGCGGCGCGCGCGGTCACGGCCGAGGCCGTCGAGGCGTTCTCGGCGCACGCGAACCGGCGGCAGGAGGCGCGGTCGCGCGCGTACCTCGCCGCGATCCTGATCCGGCTCGGCAGCCTCGCCGCGGCGGACAACGAGGCGGGCGCGGCCGTGGCGATGCTGGCGCACGTGCCGACGCTCCAGGCGCTGGCGCTCGCGGCGCGGGCGCGGGTGCTGCTCGAGCAGGGGCGCGCGCACGAGGCGCTCGAGGCGGCGCGGCGCGGGCTCGGGCTGCTCGTGTCGGTCGGGGGGACCGAGGAGGGCGAGGCGCAGATCCGGCTCGTGTACGCCGAGGCGCTCCGGGCCGCCGGGCACCACGACGCGGCGCGCGAGGCGATCGCTGTCGCGATGCAGCGGCTCGTGACGCGGGCCCAGTGGATCCACGACCCGGCGCGGCGACAGAGCTTCTGCCAGGCCGTGCCGGAGAACGCGAAGACGTTCGCGCTGGCGGCGCTATGGCAGCAGGAGACGGAGCCCACCGCGGGCTGAGAGACGCCGCGCCGCGCTGCGGGCGCGCGCGGCGGGGTCATTGTCGCGCTCGCCGGAGGAGCTCGCTCGGCGGCTGGAAACCAGGAAGTTCCTTGTTCTTCCCCCCGGCCTCTCCCCGCTTCCCGTCTCGTGCTTCAAACCGATCACCCCCATGGCAGCGCATGGACGGATCTCGTCCAGGCTGAGGCGCCTCGCGGGCGCGGCGCGGTGCGGCGGCGCTGCGCGCAGCGTCCGTGTGCCTGTGATGCGGGACGCAGCAACAGGCGTGATGTAGAGTTCGATCACGACACCTCGACAGATCGGTTACCGGAGCGAGGGCGCGCGCGGCGCGACGCCAGGCTGCGGGCCGCTTGACGACCTGTCGAAGGTTCGGAAGAATCGGCTCTCATTATGTACTCAGCACTCTTTCGGAATGTCCTCTATCCGTTTTACGAGACGAAACTCCGAAGAAGGGCGACATTGGCGTACCTCGAGGAGATGGAGCGCTCCCAGTGGCGGCCGGAGCGCGAGCTCCGCGAGCTCAACTGGCGAAAGATGCAGGCGACCCTCCAGTTCGCGGAGAAGAGCATCCCCTTCTACAGGCGCCGCTTCGCCGAGTACGGGGTGCGGGCGAAGGACGCGCACGCGCCCGAGGATCTCGTGCGCTTTCCCGTCCTCACCAAGGCGGATCTCCGCGCGCACGGCAGCGAGCTGATCGCCGACGGGTGGAGTGGCAAGCTCTTCCGTAGCGGCACCGGCGGCTCGACCGGCGAGCCCGCGCGGTTCTTTTACGATCACACGACGTACGAGTGTAGGAGCGCGGCGGCCCTGCGGGCCGACGCGTGGGCGGGCGGGCGGATCGGTGAGAAGGAGCTCTACATCTGGGGCATCCCGACCAAGGAGCCGCGCTGGAAGAAGGCGAAGCGCACGCTCCACGAGGCCGCCATCCGAAAGAAGACCGTCAGCGCGTGGAACCTGTCCGAGGAGCGGCTCGCGGGGGTGGTCGACGAGATCCGCCGGTACGCGCCGAACCTCGTCGTCGGATACACGAGCCCGCTCTACTACACGGCGCGTTACGCGCTCGAGACGGGGCACAGGCTGCCGACGCCGAAGGGGATCATCGCGACGGCGGAGCGGCTCTTCCCGCACCAGCGCGAGACGATCGAGAAGGCGTTCCAGGCGCCGGTCTACGATCGCTATGGCTGCCGGGAGATGATGCTGATCGGCGCGGAGTGCGAGCGCCGCGAGGGCAAGCACCTCAACGTCGAGAACATCTTCGTCGAGGTGCAGTGCGGCGGCCGGCACGCGAAGCCCGGCGAGCCGGGCGAGGTGATCCTGACCGACCTCATCTGCCGGTCGATGCCGCTGATCCGCTACAAGAACGAGGACGTCGTGGTCGCCGCGGACACGTCGTGCTCGTGCGGCCGCGGGCTGCCGCTGCTCGCCTCGGTCGAGGGGCGGGTGCTCGACATGATCGTCGGGCCGGACGGCCAGCTCCTCTCGTCCGTGTTCTTCCCCTACTTCTTCAAGGACAACCCGACGGTGGAGCGCTACCAGGTCCACCAGGACAAGACGCGGGCGATCACGATCAGGATCATCCCCGGCGAGGGCTACAAGGCGGAGACGTCGGAGGCGATCGAGCGCGATCTCCGCCAGTTCCTCGGGGAGCGGGCGGAGATCCGGGTGCAGCTCGTCGACGAGATCCCTGTCACGTCGGGCGGCAAGTTCCGGTTCACCGTGTCCGAGGTGCCCATCGAGTTCGGCCGCGAGGTCGCGGCGTGATCGGAGCCACCGAGGCCCTGCCGACGTCGGGGGCAGGGCCGCGCGCGGCGCCGGGCCGGCCGGCGAAGGTCGCGCACGTCGTGCTGTCGCTCAACGTCGGCGGGCTCGAGCGGGTGGTGCTCCGGCTCCTGGAGCGGACGGCGCGCGACAGGTTCGCGCCGGTCGTTTGCGCGCTGCAGGAGCCCGGCGCGCTCGCCGAGGAGCTCGCGCGGCTCGACGTGCCGCTGGTGGTGATCGCGCGCAGGCCGGGGCTCGACCCGGGGCTCCCGGTGCGGCTGTCGGCGTGGATGCGGCGCGAGGGGATCGGGCTGGTCCACACGCACAACCCGGGGCCGCACCTCTACGGCGCGCTCGCGGCGGGCCTCGCGCGGGCCGCGGGCTTGGCTGGCGGTGGCGGCGGCGGCGGCGGGCCGCGCGTCATCCACACGAAGCACGGGCGCAACTACCCGAAGCAGAAGCGGAAGGTGCTGGTCAACCGGCTGGCGACGGCGCTCACGGACCGGGTGGTGGCGGTGAGCGACGACGCGCGCGCTGTCGCGCTCGAGGTGGAGCGGGTCGACCCGGCCAAGGTCGTGACGATCCTGAACGGCGTGGACACGGAGGTGTTCCGGCCGGGCGACGCGGGCGCGGCGCGGGCGCGGCTCGGCGTGCCCGCCGCGGGCTACCATGTGGGATGCGTGGCGCGGCTCTCGCCGGAGAAGGACCACGCGACGCTGCTCGCGGCGTTCGCGCGGCTCCGCGAGGTGCGGACGGACGCGCACCTGACGCTGATCGGCGACGGTCCGGTGCGGCCGGCGCTCGAGCAGCAGGCGGCGCGGCTCGGGCTGGCCGGCGCGGTGACGTTCACGGGGACGCGCGGCGACGTGGCGGAGCTGCTCGCGGCGTTCGATGTGTTCGCGCTCGCGTCGCTGACGGAAGGGATCTCGCTCACGCTCATCGAGGCGGCCTCGGCGGGGCTGCCGATCGTGGCGACGCGCGTGGGCGGCAACCCGGAGATCGTGCAGGAGGGCGAGACGGGGCTGCTCGTGTCGCCGGGGGCGCCGGAGACGCTGGCGGCGGCGCTGGAGGCGGTGGCCGTGCGGGAAGACCGCGCCGCGATGGGGATGCGGGGGCGAGCGCGGATGATCGAGCGGTTCGGGATGGACCGGATGATCCGGGCGTACGAGGCGCTCTACGCCGAGGTCCTCGGCGGGTAGCACCGGGCGGGAAGCAGGGGTCGAAGGGGCGCCTTACGTCGCACGCGCAGGCTCGCCACACGTGGCGTGATGGCGCGGGCTCTCGTCATCGCGCCGCCCAGGCCGGCGCTGCACGCAGGCCGCGGCGCCGGCCGCCGCCCGGCGTCACGCCTGCTGGCCCTGACAGTCTTCCTTCTGACAGTTGAACATCCAGCGGGTGCCGAACGCGTCGGTGAGCGAGCCGAAC
Source organism: Sorangium cellulosum (assembly GCF_001589285.1). Lineage (GTDB taxonomy): Bacteria > Myxococcota_A > Polyangia > Polyangiales > Polyangiaceae > Sorangium > Sorangium cellulosum_G. Next base: position 4,155 of record NZ_JEMA01000802.1, read on the forward strand.
TTCGCGCCCCAGAACGTGTCCTGCAGGGGCATCGTGACCTTGCCGCCCTCGGCGAGGGCGTCGAACACCCTCGCCATGTCCGCCGCGTCGTCGAAGTGAAGGCAGACCTCGGTGTTGCCCTCCGCCGGGGTCGGCATGCCGGGCATGGTGTCGCTGATCATGATGACGCCCCCGCCGACGCGCATCGTGGCGTGCATGATCCGGTCCTTGTGCTCGGGAGCCGGGTTGTCGCCAGGGATGTCGCCGAAGCGCATCGGCGGGCCGTCGCTCTTCGCGCCCAGCGCGCTCTCGTAGAACTTGATGGCCTTGTCGGCCGTCCCGTCGAACAACAGATAGGGATTCAGGCTCTTGATGGACATGTCTTCCTCCGTGCGGCCCGCGCCGCGAAAATCGTTGTTTCAGCGCTGCGATCGATGCCCTGATGTCGCGAGGAGCTCCAGCTCATCGGTCCTCGCGGACGCCGTCTCTCCTCACTCCGCCGCCCGGAGCGGGAGGACGGCGCGGAGCCGCCGGTCGCGCAGCCAGAGCCCGCCCCAGATCAGCGCCGCCACGTAGATCGGGAACAGCGTGTGGCTGAAGAGCGGGCTGCCGACGCGCACGTGCGTCGCGATCGCGCCCCCCAGATAGCCCGTCCAGAGCACGGCCCCCAGCACCGCCGTGCGCGGGATGACGTAGAAGAGCAGGCACACGACCTGCAGCACCCCGAGGGGAAAAAGCACGCCCGCCGAGTACCCGAGGCTGGTCGTGCCCTCCACGAACTCCGGCGGCTGGAGCAGCTTGCCCGTGGCGTCGAAGCCCAGGAACAGGACGGCGAAGCCGCTCAGGATACGGCCAGCCCACAGCGCCTTCCTGGAGCTCAGGACCGAGCGCTGGCGCTGGCCCGGCGCGCCGGTCACGGCGGCGCCGGGGGCGGCGGCGCCGGGGGCGGCGCCGGTCCAGGGCGTCTCGTTCTCGTCTCGGGTCGGCGCGGCGTGGCGAATGGCGGGGGAGATCGCGGTCATGGGGGCCTCTCTGTCCGGGTTCGGAGGCATAGACCCCCGCGCCCGATCGAAATCATCGGTGCCCTGAAAAAAAATCGACCGACCCCGCCGCCCGACCGCCGGCACGCGTCCGGCCTCGCGCGGGCTGCCTCCGGTGCGACAGGTCACTTCATGCGGCCACGGGCGCCGCGAACATACCACCGCGATGCACGGTCGAGCGCGCGAAGTGCAGCGCTTCTCCCGCGTCACGCCCTGTGGACACTTGCGTTTACTCGTCTGGAATTCTCATGAGAGGCACGGGCATGCGTCGATTCACGTCGATCGGCGTCGGGCCCCGGGCGTCACTGGCCCTCTCCCGCGACCGGATCGAGCTGCACGCCGACGCTCCACGCGCCGCGCTCCCCCTCGTCGCGCACGGTCAACCGCCCCGTCGCGAGGTCGAGATCGAGCGCCGGATCGCCGCCGTGCTGGGTCGTGTTCCCGTCGTGGACGCGGACGACTCGACCGCCCTCCACCGCGCACTCGGAGACGCCTGTCGTGCCCGCGCCGTAGAGCATGCGGCCGCTGCACGCGAGGCGCGTGAGGCACTTGCCGCCTCGCGGGAGCGGCGAGACGCGCAGCGCGCACCTCGCGCCCGCCTTCACCGGGCTCGGTCCCGTGGACTCGGTGACGCCAGCGGCCCGGTGCAGCGTGTTCTTCGTGGCGTCGAGGAGCGGCTCCCCGGCGACGGGCGGGCTCTGGTACGCCAGCGTGAGCTCGACGCGGTACGCGGGCGCCGCGTCGCTCCAGACGGCGCCGGCCCTGCGGATGCTGTCGAGCGAGACCTCGGCCCGCTCCCCGGCGCGCGTGCCCTTGTCCTGGTACGAGATGGCATAGACCTGCGTGCCAGGCTCCGCGCCGGAGTCCTCCTCCACGCCGCTGCTGAACATCGACATGCCGTTGAGCGGATCGCTCGAGCGATAGATCGGCTTCCCGCCGCAGACGACCTGGAGCGAGGGCACACGGATGTCGTCGCCCGCGCTCGCGAGCTCCGCCGTGACCGTGCACGGCGCGCCGGCCGCGAGGGGGAGCCCCGTGGCGCGCGCGACGGCCGCCTGCCAGGTGGCCGTCGCCGTCCGCAGCGGCCTCTCGGGGGCCGGCGCGGGCGGCGCCGGCGCGGGCTCGGGGGCCATGGACGTCGGCTCCGGCGGCGGGGCAGGGACAAGGACCGGCTGCAGAGCCCCGTCGGCCGGCGCCTCGGACGCGGGCCGCAGCAGCAGATGACCCAGCACCGCGCCGCAGATCCCGAGGCCCGCGATCATCGCCAGGACCGGCGCGACAAGCGACCGCCTCGGCCGGCCTCGCACCGCGTCGAGCTCGCGGCCGAGCTGGTCGAGCACGCGGCGGGCGTCCGCCATCTGGCGCTCGAGCTGCTCGACGCGCGCCGCCCGATCGTCGTCGCTGTGGTCGTCGAGCTGCTTCCTGGCCGTCGCGAGCTGCTCCTCGAGGCTGTCCACGCGTCCGCGCAGCGCGTCCCGTTCGTCGCGGTATCGCATCGCACCACGATACCAACAGTCTTCTCGCCCGGGCTGCCGGCGCAGCGTGTACGCTGCAGACGGTCCGCACAGATCGTGGGGAGGGCGGTCAGGACACGGAGCAGGAGGCCGTCGGGAATGGGTCAGGGTCGCCAGGGCAGTGGGGTACCGCTTCCGGAGCAGTGGGGCGAGCTGCCCGGCACCGCGGGGCGGCAGGCCAGTGGAAAGACCGGCGCCTCGGGCCCTGACGCGCGCCGGGCCGAGGTGCCGGGCGGGGCGGCTCGCCCTCGCACCGTGGGCGTCATCGCCCCCTTTCTGTCCGGCGCCTTCTGGGGTCCTGTCCTGATCGGCATCCATGAGTCGGCGCGGCAGCGCGGACTTCGCACGCTGGTGCTGCGCGGCACGCCGCCCGAGGTCCAGGCGCCCTCGCTCGCCAGGGAGCAGGTGGACGGGTGGATCGTGATCATCGAGTTCGAGGGCCTCGAGGAGCTCGCGCGCGCGGGGATCCCGTTCATCACGCTCGGCGCCCGCCCCGCGGAGATCGGCTGTCCGGCGGTGCTCCCGGACAACCACGGCGGCATCCGCAGCGCGGTGCGCCACCTGATCGAGCACGGGCACCGGCGCATCGCGTTCGTCGGCAACTTCGCCGCGTACGACGTGCGCGAGCGCCGCGACGCCTACGAGGACACGCTCGCCGAGGCGGGCATCCCCGTCGACCCCGACCTCATCATCCCGTGCGACAACAACATGTACAGCGGCGGCCGGGCCGCCGCGCCGGCGCTCCTCGCGAGGCTGCCCGGGTGCACGGCGGCCGTCTTCGGCACGGACAAGAACGCGCTCGGGACGATGTCCGCGATGAAGGCGGCGGGCGTCCGCATCCCGGAGGACTTCGCGATCATCGGCTTCGACGACGTCGTGGAGGCGCAGAGCGCCGACCCGCCGCTGACCACCGTGCGCCAGCGGTTCGAGATGATGGGCGGCGCGGCGTGCGATCTCCTCGCGTCGATGATCGCCGGCGAGGCGTTCCCGCCCGAGGGCGTGCGCACGGCGAACCTGCTCACCGTGCGCAGCTCGTGCGGGTGCAACGTGATCCAGAACTTCCTCGACACGGAGGGCGCGGCGTCCGACGAGGACGCCGGCGGCGTCCTGGCCCGGCAGATGGTCGAGCTGCTGCTCCTGCCCCGGCCGCTCCCGCCCGGCGTCGCGCCGGCAGAGGTGTGGCCGGGGGTCACGCGGGTGGTCGACATGTATCTCGCGGCGCTCCGGGGCGCCGCGCCGGCCCCGGCCGCCGAGCTCGAGCGGGCCTACAGGCAGGCGGTCGGCATCACGCCCGATCTGGGGACCCTCCTGGCGACGGCCCGGCTGCTGGGCCAGCTCCCCGAGCGGCGCGGCGCGCCCCTCGACGCGGCGGCCAGGCGGCGGGTGGAAGACTTCCTGGAGATCCTGCGCCTCGCGATCGCGCGGGCCCGGCTCGAGGCCGAGACGCAGCACGTCCACCAGCTCGGGGTGCTCGCGAGGACCAACCACGACGTCAGCTACGCGCTGCTCGGCGGCACCCGGCAGGAATACAGGTCGCTGGCGTGGCTCGAGGCGACCCCGGTTGTCTGGGGCTGCCTCGCGCTGTGGGAGGACCCGGCGTCGCGCGAGCACCTCGTCGTCGCCGGCGCCTACAGCCGCGACGGCAGCCCGGCGCCCCCGGACGGCAGCCGCTGCGCGCGGGAGGCGTTTCCGCCGGCGGAGATGCTGCCGGAGTCGGCCACCGACGGCACGTTCATGGTGCTGCTGCTGCCGATACGCTCCGCCCAGCGCGACTGGGGGATCCTGGCGCTCGTCGGCCCGACCGTCGTCGCGATGACCGGCGACGAGGGGACGGTCGCGATCTGGGGGACGCTGCTCGGCGCGGCGCTCGAGCGCGACGCGCTGCTGGAGTCGCTGTCGTCGCAGCACGCCGACCTGCAAAAGGCGTTCGCGCTCGAGCGCGCGCTGTCGGAGACGGTGCGCGAGCTGGGCTGCCCGCTCATCCCGCTGCTGCCCGGGGTGCTGCTCGTGCCGCTGATCGGGGTGATCGACGGCGGGCGCGCGCAGCAGGTGCTCGAGAAGGTGGCAGAAGGGGTGAGCCGGCACGAGGCCCTGCGCGTGCTGCTCGACCTCACGGGCGTCCCGTTCGTTGACGCGCAGGTCGCCCATTTCCTTGGCATGACGAGCCGCGCGGCGGCGCTGCTCGGGGCGCGGGTCCATCTGGTCGGCGTGCGCCCCGACATCGCGATGAGCCTCGTCGACGTCGGCCTCGGCGAGCTGGCCACGTTCGCCTCGCTGTCGGCGGCGCTCCGCGAGCTCGCGCCGGCGGGGAAGCGCGCGCGCGGCGCGCCTTGACGTGCCGAGACGGGCCTGCCGTAGAATCGGCCGATGCTCGCCGTGCACTGCCCGCGCTGCGGGCGACCTGCGCCGGTGTCCCTCGCCAGCCCGGACCTCGTGGCGTGCGCGGCGTGCCACTACAGCGGACCGCCGCCCGGGGAGGCGGCGCAGGGCCTGCGCGCCGCGGCGCACGTCGTCTTCCAGGCCGACGTGCGCCGCCGCCAGCTCTCGGACGCGCTCCGGCGGACGCTTGTCACGGCGTCGCAGCGGCACGCGCGGCTCCTCGTCGTGTTCGCGCTCGCGTCGGTGCCGATCACCGGGTTCGCCGCGCTCGTCCTGCTGGGGATCTGGATCAGCCCCGACGACGACGGGCGGCTCGTCACCGGCGGCATGGTGGTGGCGTCGTGGCTCGGCACCCTCGGCGCGGGCGCGGCCGTGCTCGCGCTCGTGCGCCGCCGGCAGCGCCGGATCGAGGAGGCGTGCGCCGCGCGCCCGCCCGCGGCCCCCGGCGAGCCGGCGGCGTGCCACGTGTGCGGCGCGCCGCTCGACGGCGGTGACGGGGCGATCGCCCGATGCGGCTTCTGCGCCGCGGACAACCTTGTCGCGCCCGCCGTCCTCGAGCGCGTGCGCGCGCGTCAGGTCGTCATCCTGCGATCGTTCGAGCAGGCCGTGAGCGCCGATCTCGCCTCGTTCGGCCGGGCGACCTCCGGCGCCGCCGCGGCGGTCGTGGCGACAGCGCTGGTGGTGCCTGTGACCGTCTTCGTCCTCGCCGTCGCCGCCGTCCTCGTCGGCGAATCGATGCGGCTGCCGGTGGACGCCGCCGTGAGCTACGCGGCCGTCAGCACGGCGGCTGGACAGTGTGTTGGTAAAATTGCGCGTGGACCGGATGGCGGCGCGGTGGTTCGGTTCGGCGGGTTCCGGCGCGCGGAGCTGCCCCAGGAGCAGGCGCTCGCGCCGGGCGCTCCGATCGAGGCCGTGTCGCCGGGCTCGCTTGTCGGCCGCTTCGTGACGGCGAAGGCGGGGGCCGGCGTCGTGGAGGAGGTGTTCTCATCGCCGCTCACGGGCAACTCCGCCGTGGTCCGCGGCGGGGGTGGAACGTCGTTCACGAGCAGCATCGCTGGCCTCTGCCTGGGCGGCTCGCCGCCGCGGTGATCGTCCTCGGTTTCGTGCTCTCCGGTTTCGTGCCCGTGAATTCCGTGCCGCTCCGGCGCGCGGCGGGCAGGTGGAGCGAGCCGGTCCTGGACACGGGCTCTCGGCTCGCGCGAGCGGCGCGTTCGTTGTTCCGCGTCGACGCGCACCACGTATAGTGGCGTTGGTTGGCTGGGCGTAATTGATGCTTGCACCGGTGGAGACAAGATGAGCCAAGGTGGCTGGGGCGGGGGATCAGGGGGCGGTCAGGGCGGTGGTGGTTATGGTCCGCCTC
>NZ_JEMA01000803.1 GCF_001589285.1 Sorangium cellulosum
TCGTCGGCCGCGTCGACCTCGCGACCGGGCGCGCCTCGTCCGGCGCGCCGTTGCCGCCTGGCAGCGGCGCGTGCGCGCCGTTCCGCGCGGGCGACGCGCTGCTCGCCGTCTGCGCCGGCCCGGATCGGGCGAGCGTGGTGGACATCTCCGGCGACGCCCGCGCGCCGCGCGCGCTCCGGATCGAGCGCGCGTTCGAGCTGCGGCCCGNTCCGGATCGAGCGCGCGTTCGAGCTGCGGCCCGGGGCGGAGCCGGAGGTCGATCGCTTCGTGGGCGTCGACGGCGAGTCGCTCGGCTACGTCGGGCCGTGCGAGGGGCTGCCGAGGCCGCGCATCGACCTCCGGGCGATCGCGCGCGCGGCGCTCGCCGGCGGCTCGACGCAGGGGAGCGCGGTGTTCTGCGTGCGCCGCGGCCCGGGCGCCTGGGTCGAGCACCGCCTCGACCCCGCGGACGCGACCGATGTGCTCGCCTGGATCCCGCGCCGCGGCGGGGGCGCGGTCGCCCTCGTCGCGCGCCCCGGCGCGTCCCTGCGGGACGCCGAGCGCGTCGAGGTGCGCGGCGCGCTGCGCGTCGTGCGGCTCGCGCGGGGCGAGCCCCCGCTCTCCCTGTCCCAGGGGCCCCGGTACGGCGAGCGGCCGGAGCTGCTCTCCCGCGCGCTCGCCGTGCTCGCGGACCACACCGTCGAGGGCTGGCTCCCGGTGCAGGACCAGGCGGCGCGCCTCGCGCCTGTCGCCATCGACGCGGCCGGCCGGGTGCGCCGCCGCCCGCTCCCGGCGCGCGCGACAGCGCTCGAGGCGTCCGGGCCCTTCGCCCTCGTCGAGACGGAGGACGGCCGCCTCTTCGAGACGATCGATCGTGGAGCGCGGTGGGCGCCCGTCGCGCCGCCGCCGGGCGGCGCGGCCGCGCACGTCGAGAGGTGCTCCGTGGTGGGCTGCCGCGTCGGTCCGTTCCTCCGGATCGGATGGGGGTCGGTCCCGCGCGCCGACGCGGCGTCCCCGGCCGACGCGCCCGCGGCGGAGCCGGCCCCC
>NZ_JEMA01000804.1 GCF_001589285.1 Sorangium cellulosum
GAGGGCGCGCTCCGCGCGTACGAGGGCGCGCTCACCCGGCTGCGGGAGGCGCTCTCCCGGCCCGCGGCGCCGGGCCCGCAGCCGCAGGTCCGGCCCTCGCGGCCCGAGTGCACGAACCTGGGCGACCCGATGTGCGGGCTCGACGGGCGGCGTCTCTGAGGCGCCGGCGCCGCGCTTCTCTCCGGGCGAACGACGGCGCCGCCGCCCTCCGCGCGGCGCTTCCACGCCCCGGATGCGCGTGGCACCCTGCGAGGAGAATGGCCAAGGACGTGCCGAGCACCAGCGAGCACCGGAGCCCGGTGCGGCCCGAGGCCGGGCGGCGGCGGCCGGCGCTCGTGTGCGCCTTCCCGCGGCCCATGGCGTTCGCGCTGCCCGACTCCGGGAGCGTCATCGGCCGCGCCTGGCTCGCCGAGCGCGGCCTCGCCGACGAGGAGGTGTCCGGCAGGCACCTGCGGATCGATCGCGCCGGCGGCGCGCTGCGCGTCGCGGACGTCGGGTCGCGCAACGGCACGTGGGTGAACGGATCGAGGCTCGCGCCGCGCGACATCACGCCGCTCGACGACGGCGCGGTGCTGAGGCTCGGGCGCATCCTCCTCGTCTTCCGCGAGGAGCTCCACGGCCCCCTCGATCCGGCGCCGCCCGTGGGCGGGCTCGTCGGCCCGTACGGGCTGCGCGCCGTCGCGCAGCCCCTCGCGGGCCTGCCGCGGAGCCGCCCCGGCAACGTGCTCATCGAGGGGGAGACCGGCGTGGGCAAGGAGCTCGTCGCGCGCGCGGCGGCGGCGGCGCTCGGGCGCGCGGCGCCGTTCGCGGCGGTGAACGTGGCCGGCGTCGCCCGCGGCGTCTTCGAGTCCCAGATGTTCGGTCACGTGGCGGGCGCGTTCTCGGACGCGCGCAGCGCCGCGCCAGGGATCGTCGTGGCCCACGACGGCGGGACGCTGTTCCTCGACGAGATCGGCGAGCTCGACCTCGATCTCCAGGCGAAGCTCCTGCGGCTGCTGGAGAACCGCGAGGTGCTGCCGGTCGGGGCGCAGCGGCCGGTCCACGTGAACGTGCTTGTCGTCGCCGCGACGAACCGGGACCTCGAGGACATGGTGGCGCGCGGCGCGTTCCGGCGCGACCTGTTCGCGCGGCTCGCGATGGCGCGCATCCGCGTGCCGGCGCTCCGCGACCGGCGCGAGGACCTCTTCAGCGTGGCGTGCGAGCTCGCGCGGCGCGCGGGCGTCGCGCTCCCGGCCGAAGCGGTCGAGGTCGAGGCCATGGAGCGGCTGCTGCTCGATCCCTGGCCGAGCAACGTGCGCGGGCTCGACGCGGCCCTCGCGGCGGTGCGCCGCCTCGATCACGAGCCCGGGCTGCGGCTGTGGGCGCTCGAGGAGGCGCTGGGGAAGGCGCCGGACGATCAGAAGACCGCGCTCACGCAGGAGCGCGTCGAGTCCGCCCTCGCGGCCGCCGGCGGCAACGTGACGTCGGCCGCGGAGCGGCTCGGCGTCTCGCGCGGGAAGCTGCTGCGGTTCCGAAAGCGCGCGGGGCAAGGGGAGTGATCGCGCCTCGTTCCCTCCACGAGGATTCCTGCCCGGGATCCGGAGAGAGCTTTCAACGCAAGGCCGCAAAAAAAGAGTCAGATTCGCGCATCCTTGTGCCTTTGCGCTCCGGGAGCCTTGGTGTTCCCATCTCTAAAACTGCCAGGTTGGCCCGGTAGATGACCGTGCCAAGGCTTCCACCGCCCGCGCGGCACAGGCGGTCGCCGCGGACGTGGCGCCAGAACGGTTCCGCCCAAGGCAGAAGTCGTGGAGTTACCGCGGTCTACGTTTTGGTCACCAGATTCTTGGTGGGACCCGCTGGGCTGAACTAGATCGGCCCTGTCAGAAGGATCCCGATCAGCCTGTACGGACGAACCGCACAAGCGCGTCATCGTAAGCCTGCGTGCGAGCGTCCGGAACACGCACCGCGAAGACATTCAGGTCGCCCGCGTCGCCCCTGTCGACGTCGCGCGAGAGAAGTCAGCGAACATGCAACCTTTCAAGCTGCCCGACTTCTACGTGCCGCATCCGGCGCGCATCAATCCGCACCTCGAAGGCGCGCGCGTACACACCAAGGCCTGGTCCTACGAGATGGGTATCCTGGAGGAGAACCCGCAGGGAACACCCATCTGGACCGAGGGCGACCTCGACGCGCACGACTACGCGCTGCTCTGCGCGTACACCCACCCCGACGCGCCCGCGCCCAAGCTCGATCTGATCACGGATTGGTATGTCTGGGTGTTCTTCTTCGACGACCATTTCCTCGAGATCTACAAGCGCACCAAGGACATGCGCGGCGCGAAGGCGTACCTCGACCGCCTGCCGCTCTTCATGCCCGTCGTGAGCACGGGGACGCCGCCGGAGCCGACGAACGTCGTCGAGCGCGCGCTCGCGGACCTCTGGGCGCGAACCGTCCCGCTCACCTCGGCCCAGTGGCGCGGGCGCTTCCTCGAGGCGACGAAGAACCTGCTGCTCGAATGCATGTGGGAGCTCGCCAATATCCAGGAGAACCGCGTCGCGAACCCGGTCGAATACATCGAGATGCGCCGCAAGGTCGGCGGCGCGCCCTGGTCGGCGGGCCTCATCGAGATCGCCGTGGGCGCCGAGGTCCCGGCCGCCGTCGCCGCGACGCGCCCCCTCGAGGTCCTGCGCGACACGTTCTCGGACGGCGTTCACCTGCGAAATGACCTGTTCTCGTACCAGCGGGAGGTCGAGGACGAAGGGGAGAACGCCAACTGCGTGCTCGTCCTCGAGCGTTTCCTCAGCGTCCCCACGCAAAGAGCGGCCGATCTGACGAACGAGATCCTGACGTCGCGGCTCCAGCAATTCGAGAACACGGCGCTCGTCGAGGTGCCGGCGCTCTGCGTGGAATACGGGCTGACGCCGGAGCAAGCCCTCGATGTCGCCAGGTACGTGAAGGGGCTGCAGGACTGGCAGTCCGGCGGCCACGAATGGCACATGCGGTCGAGCCGCTACATGAACGAAAACGCGGACAGATCCGCGAGCGCCCCCGATCCCCTCGAGGCGCCGACGGGGCTCGGCACCTCGGCGTTCCGGATCAAGCTCACGCCCGGCGCCCTGGGTCTGCAGCGGATCAAGACCCTCACCCACGCCCCGTTCCAGCCCGTGGGCAGGTCGCCGCTCCCGAAGATTACCATGCCGTTCAAGCTCCGCTTGAGCCCGCATCTGCCCGCGGCGCGCCGGAACATCGTCGCGTGGGCCCGCAAGCTCGCGATGCTCGACGTCGTGCCGGGCGTCGTCGGCTCCGGGATCTGGGACGAGCGCAGGCTCATCGGCTTCGATCTCCCCCTCTGCGCCGCGGGCATTCACCCGGACGCGTCCCCGCACGAGCTCGACATGAGCTCGGCCTGGCTGACGTGGGGGACGTACGCCGACGATTATTTCCCGCTCGTGTTCGGCGCGACGCGCGACATGGTGGGCGCGAAACGGTTCAATGCCCGGCTCTCGATGTTCATGCCCCTCGACTGCGCGAGCGCCCCGGCGCCCGAGAACCCGGTGGAGAGCGGCCTCCTGGATCTCTGGATGCGTACGGCTTCCCCCATGTCGATGAGCTCGCGGCAGTCGCTCCGCCGCAGCATCGAGACCATGACCGAGAGCTGGCTCTGGGAGCTCCTGAACCAGACCCAGAACCGGATCCCGGATCCTGTCGATTACGTCGAGATGCGCCGCAAGACGTTCGGCGCCGCTCTCACGATGGGCCTGCCCAAGCTCGCGCTCGGCGATGTGGTCCCGGCCGCTGTCTTCCGCACGCGGACGATGCGAGGGCTCGACAACACGACGGCCGACGTGGGCGGGTGGATCAACGATCTCTATTCGTACCGCAAGGAGATCGAGTTCGAGGGCGAGCTCAGCAACCTCGTGCTGGTCGTCGAGCGGTTCCTCGAGTGCGACGCGCAGCGGGCCAAGGAGGTCGTCAATGATCTGATCACGGCGCGCGTGCTGGAGTTCGAGCACATCGTCGCGACAGAGCTGCCCCGCATCCTCGACGAATTCGACCTCGACAAGGCGGCCCGCGAGGCCGTGCTCGGATATGTCGAGAATCAGCGATCGTACATGGCTGGCGTCCTCAACTGGCACGTCGCGACGAGCCGGTACGTGGACGCGGAGCTGGAGCGCCACCCGATCGAACGGGCGATCGCGGGCGCGCGTGGGTTTGGCGCCTCTGCGGCGCGTATCAGCAGTTTCTTCGGCGCCGGAAGAGCCGGTGCCGCGGCGCCTGCTGCGAAGGTGGATCTTTCGATGGGTACGGCGCGGTCCGTGCCGGTGAAGCACGGGCGGTCCTAGCCGTCCGGGAAAGAGGGACTCATGTCTATCTCAGGGAAGTTGGGTTCGATCGATCAGCTGCCGACCAGCCTCGCGACGGCGGCCGCGAGGCAGCTCGCGACGACGACCAAGTCGGCGCCGCAGATGCAGGGCATCTCGTCGCGGTGGCTGCTCAAGCTCCTGCCGTGGGTGCACGTCAACGGCGTGTACCGCGTGAACCGCCGCCTGAGCTATGCGGTGGGCGACGGGCGCGTGACGTTCACGAACACCGGCGCGAAGATCCAGGTCATCCCGCAGGAGCTCTGCGAGCTGCCGCTCCTCCGCGGTTACGACGACATCGAGGTCCTCACCGCGCTGGCGAGCCGCTTCGTGCAGCGTGAATACAAGCCCGGCGACATCATCACCGAGCGGGGCAAGGAGGCCGATCACATCTGTCTCATCGCGCACGGCAAGGTCAACAAGATCGGCACGGGCAAGTACGGCGATGAGACGGTGCTCGCGATCCTCGCGGACGGCGACCAGTACAGCTACCAGGCGCTCCTGGAGACGCAGGATTACTGGACGTTCACGGCCAAGGCCGTCACGGCCGTCACGGTGCTGACGCTCCAGCAGAACGTCTTCGAGGAGCTTGTCGCCCAGTACCCGTCGCTGAAGAAGCACCTCGACAGCTTCAAGGCGCTCGCCGCGAAGAAGCAGGACGACACGGGCGAGGCGGCGATCGAGATCTCGGCGGGCCACTCCGGCGAGCCCGTCCTCCCCGGCACGTTCGTCGATTACGAGACCTCGCCCCGCGAGTACGAGCTCAGCGTGGCGCAGACAGTGCTCCAGATCCACACGCGCGTCGCGGATCTGTTCAACGAGCCGATGAACCAGACGGAGCAGCAGCTCCGCCTGACCATCGAGGCCCTGAAGGAGACCCAGGAGCAGGAGCTCATCAACAACCGCGAGTTCGGCCTCCTGCACAACGCCGACCTGAAGCAGCGCATCCACACGCGCAGCGGCCCCCCGACGCCGGACGACATGGACGAGCTCCTCGCCACGGTCTGGAGGGAGCCGTCGTTCTTCCTCGCGCACCCGCGCGCCATTGCGGCGTTCGGCCAGGAGTGCAGCCGCCTCGGCATCTATCCGCAGAGCACCGAGGTGAACGGCAATCACGTCCCGGCGTGGCGCGGCGTGCCGATCTTCCCGTGCAACAAGATCCCGGTCTCCGAGACGCGGACGACCTCGATCCTGCTCATGCGCGCGGGCGAGAAGAACCAGGGCGTCATCGGCCTGCACCACGCCGGCATTCCGGACGAGGTCGAGCCGAGCCTCAACGTGCGCTTCATGGGGATCAACGAGAAGGCCATCATCTCGTACCTCGTCAGCCTCTATTACTCGGCAGCCGTGCTGGTCCCCGACGCGCTCGGCGTCCTGGAGAGCGTCGAGATCGGGCGCGCCCACGAATGAGCCGCGAGCGGTAGCCGCTCCGCGTGTGCCCCGCGCGAGCGCGGGGGACACGCGGAGCGCTCTGCTCTCCGAAGCGCGCAGAAGGAAAGGTACGTCATGGCAAACGCCGATAAAGCTGGGATCGGGAACGAGGCGGAGCGTTCGAGCCTCGGGACGCTGGGGGCGCGAAGGCTCGCGACGACGACCAAGTCGCACCCGCAAATGCAGGGGATCACGCCCCGGTGGCTCTTGCGGGCCTTGCCCTGGGTCGAGGTCACGGGCGGCACGTATCGCGTGAACCGCCGCCTGAGCTATGCCGTCGGCGACGGGCGGTTGAGCTTCGGCAACGTCGGGGCGAAGGTGCACGTGATCCCGCAGGAGCTCTGCGAGCTGCCGCTCCTGCAAGGTTTCTCGGACGATGCCGTGCTCGACGCCCTGGCGAGCCGGTTCATCCAGCGGGAGTACAAGCCCGGCGCGCTGATCGCCGAGCGCGGAAAGCCCGCGGAGACGATCTTCCTGCTCGCGCACGGAAAGGCCCAGAAGCTCGGCGCAGGCAAGTACGGCGCCGACACGATCCTCGACGTCCTCGCGGACGGGGACCATTTCGGGGATCAGTCCGTCATCGATTCGAACGACGTCTGGACGTACTCGGTCAGGGCCGTCACGCCGTGCATCGTGCTCGAGCTCCCGCAGCGCGTCTTCGAGGAGCTCATCTCGCGATCCCCGGCGCTCCACGCGCACGTCGCGTCGCTCAAGGAGCGGCTGAAGAAGCCGCAGGACAAGCTCGGACAGGCGGCGATCGCGATCGCCGCCGGCCACAAGGGCGAGCGCGCGCTCCCGGGGACGTTCGTCGATTATGAGACAGCGCCGCGTGAATACGAGCTCAGCGTCGCGCAGACGGTCCTCCGGCTCCACACGCGCGTCTCGGATCTCTTCAATGATCCGATGGATCAGCTCCAGGAGCAGCTCCGCCTGACCGTCGAGGCCCTGCGCGAGCGGCAGGAGTACGAGCTCATCAACAACCGTGATTTCGGCCTCCTGCACAACGCCGACCTGAAGCAGCGCCTCCACCCCCGGAGCGGCCGGCCGACGCCCGACNCTCCACCCCCGGAGCGGCCGGCCGACGCCCGACGACATGGACGAGATCCTCTGTCGGCGCCGCAAGTCGCAGTTTTTCCTGGCGCACCCGCGCACGATCGCCGCCTTCCACCGGGAGTGCAGCCGCCGCGGCGTCTACCCGACCATCGTCGAGCTCTCCGGCGCGAAGGTCGCGGCGTGGCGCGGGGTCCCGATCCTGCCCTGCGACAAGATCCCGATCAACGAGGACGAGACGAGCTCCATTCTCGTCATGCGCACCGGGCGGGAGCATCAGGGCGTCATCGGCCTCCACCGCACGGGCCTCCCCGATGAGATCGAGCCCGGCGTCTCGGCCCGCAGGATGGAGACCGACGGGAAGGCCATCACCTCGTACCTTGTGAGCACCTATTACTCCGCCGCGGTGCTGGTGCCCGACGCTCTCGGCGTGCTTGAGAACGTCCAGATCGGGCGGTAGCCTCGGCGGCCTCGATGACCCTGCATCTCGACCTGCTCCTCCACAACCTCGTCGCGCTGTGCGTCGCGATCGTGGCGCTCCTGCTCCTCTCGGAGCTCGTGGTCCGGCTGATCCATCGGGGCTACGCCTTCGTCTTGCGCTCGCCGACGCTGGAGTAGGCTCGCCAGCTACACGCGGGGCGCATTTTACGTGAGCCGCCTCGCGACGGGGTTCGGATACCTCCTGAAATTTCAAGAGGATCACTGATGAGCTTCATCACGCTGCCATATTCATCGGGCGACCGTCCGCCTTTTTATATCCGGCCTCGCGCCATCGAATTTTTATTGCAGGAGGAGAAGGGGACGCTTCTCAACGACCTCCATGGACGACGTTACCTGGAGAGTCGCCCGATCGAATCCTTGTTGAGCGTCATCCAAGGGGATGAGCCATTCGTGGAAGTTCCATTCTTGAAGAGCTCGATGCGTGTGTGTGGATACATTCGCCTCGGCGCGATCGAGTACATCACGGCTGTTGGCGGCGCGACGAGGGTGCACACTTCAGGCGATCGGGATTACATGGCCGCAGAGTCGCCGAGCGAGCTGGTGGCCAGATTTCCCGGCGAGATGTTCGATTGCATGCGCGGCGGCGAGGAGCAGGTCGTTTATTTCCGGCGCGATCGATTGCTTGGAGTATCTCCCCTTGAATGTTCGTCCACCTATGTCTACTCGTTCGACAGCCGGGAGCGTGTGTACAGCGACCAGTTCGAGCCGAACTGGGTCATGGGCATGACGGTCGCTCAGATCGAAGACGGCCGAGCATTTTTCCGGGCGAACCGGATAAAAGGCTTCCGGGTGGACCAGGGTGGAAATATTGAATTGCACGGGGCAGTCAAGCTTGCGGGCCTATCGGCTGAGGCTGTGCTGAAAGTGTGTCCGATCGCGCGTCCGGTGTCTTTTGCGCAATGCGCCGCCGGGCAAGGTGGAGCGGAATATAGATACGATTGGGTGTTGGATCGGGACGCGATCGATGCGATCGTTCCGAGAAACCCTGGGTTGGGCTTGGACACCCGTGTCGGTACCCCATTCTTAGGTCTCGACACGGTCGATCCGCTCGAGGAGCTCATAGCTCAGCTTGACTTGACGTCGTTTGTTCGATTGGCTCGAAGCTCGGAAGGGCGAGGCTCGGACGTTCCATCGGACTACAACAGACGGCATCCGTGGGCTTACTATCGTCCGGAATCTATTCTGGCCATGGAAGCGGGAGTCCATGGGACATCAATCGCGACGAGGACCTGTTCGCATATCGTCGATGAAACACTGGAAGAAATTCTGCGTTCTTGTGTTGAGCCAGGGGTGCGGTAGGGTGCTCTGCTCTTGGTGAAGGCAATGGGGGGTTGTCGATTGGCTTCGCTGCGTCGGCCGAGCCTGCGGGCCTGATTCAAGGGCCGCTGTCGCAAGCTGCTCAATCCTTGTAGCGCTGGCCAGGTGGGTGCAGCCTGCCGTAGATGTCCTGGCAGGATCTCTGACCCGCAGAACTAAGGGGCCTTGGCGCAACGGAAGCCGATGCTCCAGCCGCGCGCCGTGGAAGCGCTCGGGCGGCGGTGGGCGGAGCGCACGTACTGGCTCTCGACCGTGTCCCACCCGCCGCCGCGGAGCACGCGGCGGGAGTCGTCGCAGTCGTCCCTGTCGTAGGGGCAATAGTGGCTCTCGGTCCACTCCCAGACGTTGCCGGCCAGGTCCAGGACGCCGGCGGGCGATCTCCCTGCCGGCGATCGTCCGACGGGGGCCGTCGCCGGGGCCGCGTCGCCGTCGTTGTACATGCGAGGCCACGGGCCCTTGCCCACCTTCTCTAGCCGCTCCGTCAGCATCCCGCTGCACTCCGGCCCGCAGGCGTTGAGGCGCTCGCCCGAGGGAGGCGAGTCGCCCCAGGGGTAGGTCCATGCGTCGTTGCCGCGCGCCGCGAGCTCCCACTCCGCCTCGGTGGGCAGCCGCTTGCCGGAGGCGGCGCAGTACGCCTTCGCCTGGTACCAGTCGACGCAGTTGATGGGGTGGTCCGGCGCCTCGGGGCCGTTGCAGAACTGGCTCCAGAAGGCGCGGCCGTTCGGCGTGAGCCCCTCCGACTCGACGGTTCGCCGCGGGCGCTCACAGGCCTCGCAGTCCGAGTAGGCCTTCACCGTGACCTCGGTGACGTCGAGGCAGAACGCCTTCACGGTCACGCCGTGTCGCGGCGTCTCGTCGCTGGGCGTCTCCGCGTCGGCGTCGGAGCCCATCTGGAGCTCGGCGTCCTCGATGAGCACCATGCCGCCCGGGCAGCCGCCCGACGCGGCCGGCGGCGGGCGCAGGAAGAGGTACACCCCC
>NZ_JEMA01000805.1 GCF_001589285.1 Sorangium cellulosum
CCCACTGGCGCGCCCGCAGCCGCTCCGCCGCCCGCGCGAGCCACGCCGCCGCGGCTTCCGGCAGCGCGAGCCGCCGCGCCGCCACGGCGAGCAGCAGCGCGAGCGCGGCGAAGAGCACGAGCGGGGGCGTCGCGTCCCTGTACGCGAAGCGCCGCGACGCCCGGTCCTCGAAGATGCCCGCGAGCGTGTCGCGCCGCTTGCCCCCGGTGAACTCCGCGATCCGCCCGAGCAGCGACAGATCGCTGCCCGTCGGGCGCAGCTCCTCGCCGGCCGTCATCGCCGCGCCCGTGGTCCCGACGGCCTCGCCCGTGAGCTCGTCCCGGGCCACCACGACGAAGGTCCCCGGCCGCGACAGCGGCAGCGTCGCCGTGTACGACCCCGCGCCCGTCGCCTCGAGCGGCAGCTCGCGCGAGAAGCCGTCGGGCCCCGCGACGTGCACCACCAGCCGGCGGAACGACTGCGCCCGCCCGTCGTCGCCGACAACGCTCGCGCGCACCGACAGCTCGCCGCCCGACACGCCCGCCTCGAGGCGCACCCGCGGATCCTCGGCCTTGCGCGTCACGTCGCGCGCGGCCTGCGCGATCATCCGCGCCGCGCCGGGCCACCGCGTCCACGCCGCACCCCAGCGGTCCTTCAGATCGCTCGTGAACGCCGCGGCCCGGCCGAGCCCCGCCGACCACACGGCGAGCACCGGATCGCCCTCCGGCCCCGACAGCAGCACCGTCGCCCGGCTCTTCGGGATCGTCACCACGTACCCCGCGAGCGGCGGCGCCTCGCCGAACGGCACGCCGGCCGTGATCGACGAGGGCGCGCCCAGCGCGACGTGGAACGGCTCCTCCACGAGCGCGCTCCTCGCCGCGAGGATCGTCTCCTGCGTGAACACCGCCGGCAGCCGCGTGGCGTCCTCCACCAGGTAGAAGCGGCCGTTGCCCAGGCGCGACAGCGTCTCGAGCTCCGGCACGTCGCTGCCCTGGCCCAGCGCCACGACGCTCGTCGTGATCCCGCGGCGCACGGCCGCCTCCACCCACGCGCGGCAAGGCCCCATGTTCTCCGCGTCCGAGCCGTCGGCGAAGAGGAGCACGTGCTTCAGGTTCGAGGCGTCCTGGTCGAGCGCGCGGTAGGCCGCCTCGAGCGTGATGTCGACGTAGATGCCGCCGCCGCCCGGGCCCACCGCGCGGATCGCCCTGTCGATCGCGGCGTTGTCCACGACCGGCCCGAGCGGCACGCTCCACCGCACCGCCGTGTCGACGTGCGCGACGCCGAGCCTGTCGCCGGGGCCGAGCAGCGCCGCCGACCGGGCGGCGGCCTCGTTGGCGAGCTCGAGCTTCGTGTGGGCGCCGGCGCTCGCCGACATCGAGCCGGAGATGTCGATGCCGATCACCTCGGCCAGGCTCCCCCGACGGCGCTCCTGCTTCAGATCGAACGAGACGGGCGAGACCTCCTCGATCGGCGTCCGCGCGTAGCCGCCGGGCCCCATGCTCCGGTCGCCGCCCATCAGGACGAGGCCGCCGCCGAGGTCGCGGACGTAGCTCGCGAGCGCGTCGATCTGCCCCGGCGAGAGGTCCGAGGCGCGGATGTCGCTGAGCACAACGACGTCGTAGCCGGCGAGCCCGCCGAGGTCGGCGGGGACGCTGTCGAGGCCGCCCTCGGCCACCCGGAACGCGCCGCCCTCGAGCGCCCGCGCGACGAAGGCGCCCTGCCCGGCGTCGCCCTCCAGCACGAGCGCCGTGGCGGCGCCGCGGACGCGCAGGAACGCGCTCGCCGCGTTGTCCTCGGCGGCCTCGTCGAGCCGCGGATCCTTCGCGGTGATCTCGACGTCGTAGCGGTGCAGCCCCGGCCCCGGCGCCTTCTCGCGGATGCGCAGCACGTCCTCGCCCGCGGCGATGGAGGCGTCGGCGCGGGCGATGAGCTCTCCGTCGCGGCGGAGGCGGATCTCGACCTCGGCCGGCGACGGCGACGACGTGACGAGCCGCAGGTCGAGCGCCTCGCCCTCGTCGGCCCGCGCGGGCGCGCGCAGGGCGACGACGCGGATGTCGGGGACCGCCCGCTGCTCCAGCGGGATCACGTCGATCGGGAGGCCGGCCGCGACGGCGGCCGCGGCCGCGGCCATCGTGTCGCCGCGGGTCGCGACGCCGTCGGTGACGAGCACGACGCGCGCCGCGGAGTCGGGCGGCACCTCGGCGAGCGCGCGCCGGATACCCGCGGCGAGGTCCGTCCCGTCGCGGCCGAGCGCGACCCGCTGCGGGGCAGGGAGCTGCGATCGCGGGCGCGGCGGGTCCTCGGTGGCCGCGCCGGCGGCGAACGCGATCGTGGCGATCCGGTCGTCGTCGCGCATGCCGAGCTCGGCGATGGAGAGCTCGTGCGCGACGCGCTTGTCGGCGTCCGGGACGAGATCGATGGAGCGGCTGCGATCGACGGCGACCAGGACGGTCAGCCGATCGAGCGGCCGGCCGATCTCCGGCCCGGCCACGGCCATGGCCGCGGCGAACGCGGCGAAGGGAGCGAGGAGATCGCCGAGCCGCGCGCGCCACGCCCCCTGCGCGCGGGCGCGCGGCGACGCGAGCGCGAGCGCGAGCGCGAGGTACCGGAGCGCGACGAACGACGTCGCGCCCAGCGCGAGCAGGGCGCCCCAGGGGCGCGCGAGCCGCAGGTAGACCTCCGGCAGCAGGCCGCACCAGACCAGGCCGACGTGGAGCGCCGGCAGGGCGCCCGCGAGCATCCACCCGAGCAGGATCGGGCGGCGGAGCGCGCCGCGGCGCAGGGCGAGGCGGAGCAGCGCGGCGAAGGCGAGCGCGCCGGCCGCCGTGGCGACATAGGGCAGGGCGCGCAGCGCGGCCGCCGGGATCAGGCAGGCCTCCGTTCGATCCGCATGCGGGGGTGCCGCAGTAAACCACCTTTGCGGCGCGCCGGGGCACGCCGGTTCAGCGGGGTGTGGCCGACTGCCCCATCGGGGCAGCCGTGCGGCGCCGCTGTCGGTGTCTTGCGTGTTTCATGCGGCATTTCGGCCGTTCCTGGAAACCTTTCCAGCTTTGCCATGGATGGCACGCTGTCTGCTTCCGACCCAGCACGAACCGAACACGAACCGGTTACGACCGCGGCGGGGCCGCGTGGCAGGGGGCAGGAGAGATCATGTCGCGCATCGAGATCACGGACGCCTGGAGCAGCACGGACGACAGCTCATGGGACCTCGGCGAGGGGTTCGGCGAGTCGCCCTGCAGCGTGCACCACCAGGAGGGTGATCTCATCGCGGGCAAGTACCGGCTGCTGCGCAAGATCGGCGAGGGGGCGATGGGCACGGTCTGGGTCGCGACGAACGTCGCGATCGAGTCGACTGTCGCGATCAAGCTGATGCGGCCCGAGCTGCGGTCGCCGGAGCTCGTCGAGTACTTCCAGCGCGAGGCGCGGGCCGCGGGCCGGATGAACCACGCGGAGATCGTGCGGGTGTTCGACCTCGGCGAGACAGCCGCGGGCGATCCGTACCTGGTGATGGAGCTCATCGAGGGCGAGTCGCTGCGGAGCGTGCTGGCGCGCGAGGGGTGGATGACGCCGGAGCGCGCGATCGCGCTGCTCCTGCCGGTGGCGGGCGCGATGCACGCCGCGCACGACAAGGGGGTCGTCCACCGCGACCTCAAGCCGGACAACGTGATGCTGGTGCGCCGCGCCGGCGGCCGGATGCAGCCGAAGGTCATCGATTTCGGCGTCGCCAAGCTCCTCTCCGAGCGCGAGGAGAGCCCGGCGTCGGCGAGCTTCGAGGTCTTCGGGACCCCGGACTACATGCCGCCGGAGCAGGCGCTCGCGGCGCCCACCGTCGATCGCCGCGCCGACGTCTGGTCGTTCTGCGCGATGCTGTACGAGCTCCTGTCGGGCCGCCCCCCGTTCTCGTCGAGGAACGCGCTGGACGGCCTGCGGGCGGTCCTGCAGGACGCTGTGCCGTCGCTTGTCGACACGTGCAACCTCGACGCGGATCTCTGGGCGATCCTGGAGCGCGGGCTGCAGAAGGAGCCGACGGCGCGCTGGTCGAGCCTGCGCGAGCTCGGCGAGGCGCTCGCCGCGTGGCTCTGGTCGCGGGGCGTCCGCGAGGACGCGCGCGGGGTGTCGCTCCAGGGAGAGTGGCTCCCTCGCGAGGAAGCCTGTGTGCCGGCCGACTGTGGCGTAACGCCACGCGTTTCATGGTTGGAAGAGCGGGGCCGGTCGAGCCGCCGGTGGTCGTCGCGTCGGCGGGGGCACCGGCTGCAGCGGGTTCGGCCGCCGGCCGAGCAGGCGGCCTGCCACTGAGGGCGGGGGTTCCGCTGAGGAGCGATCCGGGCCCGACCGTGGGCGGTAAGTGAGCTGCGGCCTGATGGAAGCGGCACCGCGGGGAGATGGCTTGACCTCGCGGCCCGCGTCTTGCTCTGCTCTGACCGGTGAACGCCCGCGCTACACCGTCGCTGCGCATCGCGCGGCTCGTCATCGAGAACTTCCGGACATTCCGGGGGCCTACGGAGATCGGCTTCACGTCCGGCGGCGCAGCGGATGAGATGCCCGTGTTCCACGGCGCCAACGGGGCGGGCAAATCGAACGCGCTCGCGGCGCTCGATCTATTCTTTCGGTGCGCCTCGTACTGGTTGAGCTCCGTCGCTGGTTCCGGTGGAGCGAGCCCACCGGACGCAGCGTTCAAGCTACAGTGGGGGTTCAGAGACGACCACTTTGGCTTGTTGATGAACCACCGGAGCTGGCCTCCCGGTATTCGCGATCCACAGCGGATCGAGGTCCACTTCGACGATGCGCGGCTCGGCGCCCTCCGCGTCACATTGACTCCGTCGGGGAACGACGTCCTCCTCCGGCTGGAGAGGTCGATATCCGCCTCAGCGAACCACTGGAGGGCACCGCGAACGGTGAGGAACGCGGGTGGTTTGGTGCTGAAAGATGGCAGCGGGAACAGGCTGCAAGATGACGAGATTTCCCCGCTGAAGAACGGCCTGGAGGCGCCGCTCGGCCCCGGGAGCAAACCGTTCTTCCTGCTGGACGCTCGCCGTCGAGACTTCCGGGCCATCGGCGAGGGGGTGCCGCGCGATGAGGGGGCCAGCACGCTGTCCGCCACCACGGCCGAACGCCTCCTCGCGCTGGCCACCTCGCTCGACCCGGGCGAGACCGAGCGCTGGCGCGTCTTCGTGGAGCTCATCCATCGGTTCAAGACGCTCTCGGATCGAGAGATCTCCGTGCTCCGCGCTCCAGTGGCTGGCGGGGAGGTGACCGATCTGCGCTTCGAGGTCCGGGGCAAGCAGATCCTCCGGCTCTCCGAGCTCAGCTCTGGCGAGCAGCAGGTGGTCGCCCTCGTCGCGGCCGTGCTCACGTCCCGCGCCGCGCTCGTCGCCATCGAGGAGCCGGAGATGAGCTTGCATCCCGAGAACCAGGAGCTCGTCCGCGACATCCTGCGCGAGCAGGTGCAGCGCGGGATCGTCGATCAGATCTTCCTCGAGAGCCATGTCCAGGTCTTCGACGGTCCGGAGGTGCTCCGGTTCAGCCGTTCCCCCGAGGGAGAGACGCTCGTCACGCGGCAGCCTTCGCGCTCGGACCGCGCGCTCCGGGCCCGAGCGCGCGAGAGCGGTGCCGACGAGCAGTGGGTCACGCCGGACGGTTACACTCAGCTCCCTGCGGAGATGCGAAGCAACCTCGGCTTGCAGAACGGCGGGTACCTCTGGTTCTTGCGCTCCAGGCCGGAGGGCCGCTGGGAGGCCTGGACAGAGGCAGAGCTCGACGAACAGCTTGGCCTGGGCGATAATTCCTCCAAGGACGCTTGAATTGCGCCTCTGGATCGATACCAACGCCGCGCGCAGCGTACCTGACCTCCGGCGTCTCTGCCGTCTGGCTCGGAGCAGAGGGGTCGATGTGGTGGTCCACGCGCAGGTCTACCTGGAAATGCGCCGCCAGAGGCGCGTGCTCCACGGCGACGGGTTCAAGGAGACGCTCTTCGACGGTCTCCTTCAACAGCTACCAATCCGCGTGATCGATATCCACCTCGATCAACCGACCGCCGCTCGATGGGCTGACGCTTTGTGCAGGCGATATCCAACGGACGCCGCGTGGGAGCTGGCCAAGCATCGCACGCTCGGCGGCGAGCTGAACGCGGACTTCAAAATCGCCCCCGGAAAGATGCCGATGACCACGGACTGGCTCATCGCGCTCGCCGTCGAGGACGACGAGACATCGCGGATCATCACCCACGACGAGGGCGAGGAATGGCGGCGGCTTCGCGAGGCCGAGCCGAGGCGCGCCTTGAGCTGGGACGAGGCTGTCACCTGGCTAGAGAGCCTCCCCGCAACGTCGCCATCGTCCGGCCGAAGCGCGTAGGCGCTGCGCGGGGCGCGCCGTCGAGGACGGCGTTCCGGCCAGACGGCTGGCGCTCAGCCAGATCGAGAACGGGCGGTGGATCGAGCTGGGGATCCATGGGCGAGACGAGACGGCGCGCGCGGCGCCGTTCGAGGACGTGGAGATCGACCTGGCCGAGTGGTGGGAAGGGCTCGACGAGGACGAGGAGGCCTAGCGCGCCGAACAGGATGAAAGTTTCCTGAATTCAATGAATTGCGAAGCCCGACCGCTCTGCCGGGAAGCAAGCTCCAGGCGTGAGGAATGCGGTAGAGAGAGACCGCAAGGGCGCAAGGGGCGCAAGGGACCAGAGGTCAGATGAATTTTATCTTCCCCTTGCGCCCCCTTGCGCCCTTGCGGTCTCTCTTCCCTTCTGTTGATGTTCGTCGGGACTCCAGCATGATCGGCGCTCTAGGCCGCTGTCTGGTCGTGGCCCCGCGGGGGCCGGCGCGGACACGTCTTTCCCTTCCGGCTGGCCAGAGCGACCCCTGGGTCGATGGGCTCGCCGCCGAGACCTTGCGCGCGAGATCGGGCGCGTTCATCCTCGTGGGGGCCGCATGACCAGGATAGAGGCGTTTGTTCCGACAGCGACGCTCTTTCAGATGATCGCCGACGTCGCTCGTCCTCACAAGGCGCGCCTCGTGCTCCAGCGTTTCGAGACCGCTCATCACGGCGCGGCGCTCTCCGTCGTCGAAGCAACCCCTCTCGCGGCGGACGAGTACCTGAGCGGCGGCTATGAGCTGGTGTATCTGGCGCTGCGAAAGGCGCCCGCGAGCGAGCAGGACTGGAGCTTCGTCGACCGTGAGGCCGCCGATCTGCTCGAGTTCGCCGGCGCACGTCAGCGCGGTGAGGATCTCGAGCAGGTCGCGATCCGCCCTCTGGCCAGGAAGACCAACGTGGCCAGGTTGTTCGCCGCGACGAGGGCGGCGATCGCGGCCGCCTGCAAACAAGGGGTGATGCTCAACGGTCAGCTCTACCCGAAGATCTTCTACGCGAAGGAGCTCGAGGCTCGAAGATCTCGGTTGTGGGTCGATATCGAGACGAAGACCATATCAGCCAGGGTGGTCGGGTAGGATCCTGGCGCTGTCGCGGGACGACGGGCCGGGGAGCGAGCCGTCATGCGCCTTTGCGATGCTGCGTTGCAACGACTCAAAAAATAGATCTTCACCTTTGCGCCTTTGCGTTGAATTCTCGCTCTTTCTTCGCCTTCTTGACCCGTCTGTCGCTTCAGGCGGCAGGGCTGTCGTGGCCCTGCGGCCGCCGGGGCACGCGCGTGAAGTACCAGACGTCGAACACAACGAGGGCGAGCGCCGCGAGCGCCAAGAGCCACGTCCACTCGGTGTGCGCGTCCTGGCCCTCCGCGCTGGAGACGGCGACCTCGCCGCCGCCCGCCGCGACGAGCTGCCTCGGCGTGAGATCGCTCTCGGCGACGCTCGTGAGGTTCGCCGGCACCAGCACGGACCCGGCCTGCGGCCCCTGCCACGAGACGCGGTAGAAGCCCGCGCGCGGCGTCTCGGCGATCACGGCGAGGCCGGCGCGCTGCGCGACCTCGAGCCGCTCGCCGGCGGGGCCGATCACCTCCAGCTCCCTTGCGGTCGCCGGGACGCTCACGCGGAGCGGCTCTCCGGTGCGCGCCGGGCCCGTGACGCCGTGCGCGCGGTGGGCCCGCGCCTGCTCGAGCAGGTTGCGCACGAAGAGCACGAAGGACGCCTTGAGCGGCCAGTCGCTCTCGCCCACGTCGAAGCCGAGCAGCGTGCCGGTCCTCGAGGCGGTGGAGATGTCGGTCGCCACCGTGCCCTCCTGGGCGCGGAGGAGCGCCCGCGTCGCGGCCTCGGGCTCGAGCGACGAGGCCGCGTGGAGGTGCACGCCGTCGAGCGTGACGAAGCGCAGCCGCGGATCGGCCGTGTCCCACGACGTGAGCGTGGGCCGCTCGAGCGCCGGTCCGACGACCGTGCCGAAGCAGCGCCCCGGCGGCGGGTTGACGATGAGCAGGTCGCCGCCCGGCACGTCGGGCGGGCACGCGCCGTCGATCACCACGAACGTGTCGGGATCGAGCGCTGGCGCGCGAAGGAGATCCGCGAGCGAGCCGGCCGTCACCGAGGTCATCGGATCCGACGCGAGCGCCCGCGCCAGCCACGGCGATCCGCTGGAGGACGTCGTCCCCGCCGGCCCGCCCGGGGCGACGAGCCCGGGCTGGCCGGGGCCGCCCGGGCCCGGCCCCGCCTCGCCCGCGCCGCCCGACGCGAGGAACACAGGGAGCTTGTCGCCCGCCGGCACGCGGCCGTACGCGACGTCGTCGACCTGCATCGCGTCCCGCGGCGAGAGCTCGAAGAGCAGCCCCTTGCGGTAGTCGCCGGGCGACGGCCGGAACGTGAGCACCACGGGCAGGCGCTCGCCCGGCTTCACCAGCACGCGCCGCGAGCTGAGCACGTCGGAGGCGTTGTCCTGCCGCATCGTCACGTACAGATCGCGCGGCTGCGCCCCGAGGTTCGCGACGACGAGGAACGCCTGCACCTCCTCGCGCGCCTCCGCGCGCGGATCGTCGGCGCCGCCCGCGGGCCCGCTCCCGGAGCGCACGTCGACGCGGACGATCGCGGCGTTGTCGACCGGGGCGCCGACGGTGATGACCTCGAGCGGGAGCGACACCCCGCGCAGCGCGTCGGGGCGGGCCAGGTTGCCGTCCGTGATCACGACGATCCGCCGGGCGCCGCCGAGCTGCCGGAGCCTGTCGGCCGCGAGCGCGACAGCGGCCCCGAGATCGCCCTCCACGTCGCGCGCGGCGACGGCGTCGACCGCCGCCCTGAGCCGGACGAGATCGCGATCGAGCGCCGCGACGAGGCGCGCGTCGCGCCCCGCCTCCAGGATCAGCGCGTCGCTGCCCGGCGTGAGGCCCGAGAGGAGATCCCTGGCGAGCTGCTTTCCGAGCTCGATGCGCGTCGTCGCCTCGCCGGACGGCGATCGCGCGGCCGCGGACATCGAGGCGCTCGTGTCCAGGATGATCGCCACGTGGTCGCCGGTGAGCGCGCGCCCGCGCGACGCGGGGCGGGCGAGCGCGAGCGCGAGCAGCGCGAGCGCGAGCGCCTGTAGGACGAGCGGGAGCTGGGCGATGAGCCTCCGGAACGGCGCGCGCGCCATGAGGTCGCGCTGTGCGGCGGCCCAGAGCCACGTCGAGGGGACGCGGCGGCGGCTGCGCTTGATCTTCAGGATGTAGAGGAGGACGAGCGGGCCGAGCAGCGCGAGCAGCCACAGGCCGCCGGGCGCGAGCAGCGAGAGCGGAGAGCCCGCCGAGGCCTGCGCGAGCGGCGCCGCCACCTCAGTCGATGCTCCGCGAGACGAAGCGGCGGACGGCGCCCTCGAGCGGCTCGTCGCTCCGCGCGCGCACGTACGTCGCCCCGTGCCGGCGCGCCCAGGCGCGCAGCGCCTCGCACAGGCCGGCGAAGCGCGCGGCGTAGGCGGCGAGCGCCGCCGCGTCCATTGTCACGTCGACGAGCGCCCCGGTCTCGGCGTCCTCCAGCGTGAAATCGCCCTCGAAGCTCGGATCGAGCTCCTCGGCGGCGACGACCTGGACGACGGCGACGTCATGGCCCGCCTGCGCCGCGCGCCCGAGCGCGGCGGTGACGGGGCCCGGATCGAAGAAATCGGAGAGGACGCACAGCAGGCCCGGCCGGGCGCTCTTGCGCACGACGGCGTCGATCGCCCGCGCGAGGTGCGTGCCGCCGGACGCCCTCACGCCGTCGAGCGCGCGGAGCAGCGCGGCGAGCCCGCCGCGCCCGCGCACAGGCGCGTGCTCGCGGGCGATGCCGTCGCCCGCCACGAAGAGCTGCGCGCGCTCGGAGCGCGCGAGCGTCATGTAGCCGACCGCGGCAGCGAGCCGCCGGGCGGCGTCGAGCTTCGTGGGCTCGCCGAACTCGAGGGACGCCGACGCGTCGCAGACGATCCGGGCGATAACGTCCTCCTCGGCGCGGAACAGCTTGAGCACCGGCTCGCCGGTGCGCGCATACGCCGCCCAGTCGATGCGCCGCATGTCGTCGCCGGGCGCGTAGGCCCGGTGCTCCTTGAACTCGGCCGACCCGCCGCGGCGCCGCGCGAGGTGCTCGCCGGCCCCGCCGGAGCGGGCGCGGATCTCGAGCCGCCGCTGCAGGACCTCGAGCTCGCGGACGAAGCTCGCGCCGAGGAGCGGCTCGGGGGAGGAGGGGAGCATCGGGCACGAGTAGACCGCGTCGCGGCCCGCGGTGCCAGCGGGGTCGCGGGGGAGGGCCGCTCGCGCGCGAGACGGGCAGAGACGAGCGGCGGACGGGCAGAGACGAGCGGCGGACGGGCGGAGTACGGCCAGAGAGGGCGTGAACGAGCGGCGGACCGGCTCGGCGCGCCGTTGCCCTGCGACGCCGGACCGGCTCGGCTCGCCGTTGCCCTGCGACTCCGAGACAAACCGCCACCCTGGGGCACCGCGCCACATCCGGATTCAGCGCCACCGTTCATTTTCCGTCCACAAGCGCAGCTCCCTCCATGGCTCGCTTTATGCGACCCGGCGCGGCGGTCCAGCAGTTCGTGCGTGGGCTCGACCGGGTAGAGCCGTCGATCGCCCGATACCGATGTTCCACCTGAAGAGGAGGTATCGTGAAGGCCCTTGTTTTCCACAAACCTTCCGACGTACGCGTCGACAACGTTCCGGATCCCAGGATTGAAGAGCCCACCGACGCCATCGTGCGCGTCACCGCGACAGCGATCTGCGGCTCCGATCTCCATATCTACAACGGCTTCTTCCCCCAGCCGCGGCCGATGGTGCTCGGCCACGAGTTCATGGGCATCGTCGAGGAGGTCGGCCCGCAGGTCACGAAGCTGAAGAAGGGCGACCGGGTGGTCGTCCCGTTCCCGATCGCGTGCGGGCATTGCTTCTTCTGTCAGGCGGAGCTCCCCGTCCACTGCGAGCGCTCGAACCCCAAGCACTACGGCCCCGAGGGCGGCGTGATCGAGAGCAAGGGCGCCGCCCTCTTCGGGTACACGGACCTCTACGGCGGCTACGACGGCGGCCAGGCCGAGCTCGTGCGCGTCCCCTACGCCGACGTCGGGCCGCGGAAGGTGCCCGACGGGCTCACCGACGACCAGGTCCTCTTCGCCACCGACATCCTCCCCACCGGGTGGACGGCGATCGAGTGGGCCGAGCTCAAGGGCGGAGAGACCGTCGCGGTGTTCGGCTGCGGGCCTGTCGGCCTCGCGACAATGAAGATCGCCTGGCTCCGCGGCGCGGGGCGCGTCATCGGCGTCGACAGGGAGGAGTACCGCCTGAAGAAGGCCCGCGACGTCGCCCGGGCCGAGACGATCAACGTCGATCAGGTGAATGTCGTCGAGGCGATCCGCTCGATGACGGACGGGCGCGGCGCCGACGTGTGCGTCGACGCCGTCGGGATGGAGGCGCACCGCACCGTCCTCGAGAAGGCCGCCAACGTCATCCATGGCCAGGTAGGGACGATATCGGCGCTCAAGCTCGCCTTCAGCGCCGTGCGCCGCGGCGGCGTCGTGCCGGTCGTGGGCGTCTACGGCGTGCCGTACGACAACTTCCCCCTGGGCCAGCTCTTCGACAAGGGCCTCAGGATGCGGGCCGGCCAGGCCCCGGCGCAGAACTACATCGATCAGATCCTCAAGCACATCCAGGAAGGCCACCTCCGGGCGGACGACATCATCAGCCACCGTCTCCCGCTCTCGCGCGCCCCGCACGGCTACGAGGTCTTCAACAAGAAGCTCGAAGACTGCGTCAAGGTCGTCCTCACGCCCTGACGCCCCCGCCCTCCGATCGCCCCGCGCGCGCTCGACGGCGCGCGCCGCGGCCGTCCGGCTGACACCGGCGTCAGGGGCGCGCCGCGACGCTGCGGTGTAACTCATCGAAAATACAAGACTTCCCTCCGGGTACGTCGCTTGCTGAGCGCCGGCCTTCAGCAAGCCGTCCGCTTGCCTGGGCACCCGTGCTGGCCCGTCATCGCACGGAGGGATAGCTCCGATGGCTCGACATCTGCGCTCGCGCTCGCTCCTTCACCCCTTGTGGCTCGGCGCCCTGGCGCTGCTCGTCCTCAACGATCACGCCCTCAAGGGCTCTGGCCTCCTCCCCGGGTGGCTGACCGGAAAGCTCAGCGACTTCGCCGGGCTGCTGGTCGCGCCAGCGGTCCTCGCCGCGCTGCTCCGCGTCTCCTCGCGCCGCGGCTTCCTCGGCGCCCACCTCGCCACCGGCGCCGTCTTCTCGGCCATCAAGCTCGCTCCGGCGGCCGCCCGCGCGGTCGAGGCGCTCATGGCGCTCACGCCGCTCCCGTGGCGCATCACCGTCGATCCGACGGACCTCATCGCGTTGCCGATGCTCTTCCTCTCGTACCGCGTGCTCGGCTCGTACCGCGTGCTCGGCGAGGCCGCGCGGGGGCCCGAGCCCGCGCGGCGGCCGATCGCGCACCGGCTGGCGCTGATGGCGGGCAGCCTCGCGTGCGTGGCCACGAGCCGCGCGCCGGAGCCGGAGCCGTGCGGCGGGACGAACGGGTGCGTGCCGCCGGCGCCCCAGGAGCTCGCGTCGCTCGTGATCGGCAACACGACCGAGACCGAGCAGCTCATCCGCGTGCGCCGGCTGCGCGCGTCGGTGCGGGTCGACTGCGGCGTCCTGCTCGCCGACCCGACGGGCGCCCTCTCGCGCGAGCTGTTCGCGGACGCCGAGACCTGGCTCATCCAGCCGGGCCGCGCGCTGCCGCTGGGCAACGCGGGGTGCGACGCCTACCTGATCGACGCCGGCGGGCTGCCGCTCACGCTGCTCGCGTGGTCCGCGACGCAGTTCCCGGAGCAGGTCCTCACCACGTCGACGCAGAACCCGCAGCCGGCGCGGGTGATCGCGCTCCAGCGCGCCGGGTCGCGGCTCGAGCTCGCCGAGCACCCCGCTGTGTTCGACGCGCCGCCCGTCGAGCCTCCGCCGCCCGCCGGGGCGTGCAGCCCCTCCGTCGAGGGGAGCCGGCTGGACTGGACCGTGCGCGACGAGGTGACCGCTGTCGTGGCCAGCGTCACGTCGTCGCCGGACGGGTGCCACGCGATCGCGCTCGGTCCCGACGAGAGGGTCTTCTACCTCTGCATGCCCGCCGAGGCGCTGCCGGTCCAGGCCGGCGACATCGTCAGCCTGCGCTCCGTCATGATCACCGGCGGCCTCTACCCGGAGCTCCGGCAGGGCGAGCAGGCGCGCGCGCGCGGCGTCGCCATCGAGAGCGAGGCGTACGCCGTCGTCGCGCTGCAAGGCAACGTGCTCGCCCGCCCGTGGATGCTCGACCGGGGCGCGACCGCCCGCGATTTCACTGTCGAGCTCCAGCCGATCGCGGGCTGCGACGGGTTCCACGACGCGTGCGGCAGCCTGGTCGCGCCGCTGGAGGTGTCGCTCCTCGGGGAGGGCATCTCCGGGGTCGTCTCGCTGCGCGCCGGCGAGAGCGAGGAGCTCAAGGAGGGCGTCGGGACGCTCCACCTCGTGCGCGCGGAGGACATGCCCGTCCGCGACACGGAGTGCTTCTCCGCCCCCCTCGATCAAACACGCCTGCTCGAGTCGGTCTTCGTCGCCGCCCCCGCGGCCCCGTAGGAGGTCACGCCATGAAGCTTCGAATCCATGATGTTCTCGCGCTCGGCGCCGCTGCCCTGCTCGGCGCGTCC
Organism: Sorangium cellulosum; assembly: GCF_001589285.1. GTDB lineage: Bacteria > Myxococcota_A > Polyangia > Polyangiales > Polyangiaceae > Sorangium > Sorangium cellulosum_G. The sequence goes on from NZ_JEMA01000805.1 coordinate 14,005, forward strand.
GGATGCAGCGCGGACGACGCGTCCGGGGTCGCGGCGCCCGGGGTGCCCGGGCCGCCCACCGGCAGCGTGGGCGTTTCCCAGGGCGGCTCGCAGGACTTCGGCCTGTTCCGCCAGATCCTCGAGGACGGCGAGATCCCGGGGCCCGACACGCTCGACGATGTCGGCTTCTTCGCCGAGCACAAGCTCGACTACCCGTCCGCGACCTGCGGCGAGGACGTGTGCATGCACGGCCTGCTCGGGATCATGGGCAACATGATCAGCGGGTCGCCCTGCACGCTCATCCAGATCGGGATGAACTCGCCGGTGGATCTCGGCGCGCTCGAGCGGCCGCCGCTGCACCTCGTCGTCGCGGTCGACACGAGCGGCTCGATGGAAGGCGACCCGCTCACCTACGTGAAGGCGGGGCTCGTCGAGATGATCGACGCCCTCGAGCCGACCGACAGGATCTCGCTCGTCCGCTACGCGGACGCCGCCGAGGTCGTCCTCGATCGGGCAGAGGCCTCGGACCGGGACGCGCTGGCGGAGGCGTTCGAGGGCCTTGTCGCGGGCGGGTCGACCAACCTGTACGACGGGCTCTTCACCGCGTTCGCGCTCGCCGAGCGGCACCTCGATCCGGCATGGCAGAACCGCGTGATCTTCCTGTCCGACGGCGTGGCCACCGTCGGGCTCACGTCGCCCGAGCGGCTCAAGACGCTCGCGGCGGGCTACGCGGAGATGGGGATCGGCGTCACCGCCGTCGGCGTCGGCAGCGAGTTCGACGTCGGCGTGATGCGCGGGATCAGCGAGGTCGGCGCGGGCAACTTCTACTTCCTGGAGGACCCGAAGGCGGTCGAGGAGGTCTTCACGGAGGAGGTGAAGACGTTCCTCGTGCCCCTGGCGCTCGACGTCGATCTCGACGTCACGCTCGGCGACGGCTACGTCGTGCGCGGCGCTTACGGCACGAACGGCTGGCGCGTCGGCGAGGGCGGCGGCGCGGTGCACATCCCGAGCCTGTTCCTCGCCGGGCGGACCAGCGCCGCGGAGCCCATCGGCGCCGGCCGGCGCGGCGGCGGCGGCGCGATCCTGCTCGAGCTCGTACCGAGGGAGGACCAGAGCCGCGTCGAGGATCCTCACGCCGTCGGCAGCCTCGAGCTGTCCTGGAAGCACCCGCTGACGGGCGAGGCGCGCTCGCAGCAGGTCGACATCGAGGCGCCGAGCACGCCCGACGCGCCGCCCGAGGGCGGCTATTTCTCCGACGCCACGGTCGAGAAGGGCTTCGTGATGCTGAACCTCTTCGCCGGGTTCAAGCTCGCCGCCCAGCTCGCCGCCGACGCCGATCCGCGCACCGCGCGCCGCACGCTGGAGGCGCTGCGCCCGAGCGTGGAGGCGTGGCTCGAGGAGCGCCCGGATCCGGACGTGGAGGACGACCTGCGCTACGTCGACCTGTTCATCCAGAACCTCATCGAGGCGGAGGCGAGCGTGCAGCCCTACACGCCTGCCGACCCGCCGGACCCCTGGCCCGCCGACTGATCGCGGGAGATCGCTCCCCGGCCGCGCGTATCCATCGACGTGGAGCGAGGCGCGCGCGTGCGCGGAGGAGATGGCGCTTCCCTCGGAAAGCGCCCTGTGTAGAATGCTTGGTTTACCGTCGCGGGGAAGGAAGTTTATTCATGCGAAGAGCCAGTTTCCTTGGGTTGGCGGCGATCACCGCCTGTCTGACGGCCGCTCTCCCGGTGAGCGCGGGTGTCGAGGAGTGCGGCAATATCCGGTTCGACGGGCTGTCGAGCTGCAAGGTGCGCGTCACGGCGGAGTGCGCCGCGGGCTGCACCGAGCTCGGGATCTACAAGACGGCGTGCGCCACGAAGCTCGTGCCGGTGTGCAAGTCGGAGTGCACCCTCTCGGCGGAGGCGACCTGCACGGACGGCTGCACGACGCAGTGCAAGACGGACTGCGACAACGGCGTCAACGTCATCTGCTCTCATAACTGCTTCGCCGAGTGCACGACGACGCGCGACGCCGAGTGCACCGGCGCGACCGACGCCGCGCAGTGCGCCGCGACGTGGGACGCGAACTGCGACGCCGAGTGCGACGCCCAGTGCGTGACCGTGGACGGAGGCTGTTATCAGCACTGCATCGAGTGCTGCGGGGGCTCGTGCACGGCCGACGCCAACATGGACTGTCAGACCACCTGCCAGAACGAGATCTTCGAGGAGTGCGAGCACGAGTTCCGCGCCGACTGCAGCGCTTCCTGCAGCGGGGACGGCGCGCTCTTCTGCGATGGCGAGTACATCATCTCCGGATCTCAGATCCCGGCCTGCGTGAACGCGCTGCTCGAGCAGGGCGTCGAGGTGGAGGTCAAGGCGGAGGTCACCCTCGGTCCCGACGGCATCAACGGGGACATCGCCGCCGGCCTATGCGCCTTCAGCCCCTCGCGGAACAAGGTCTCCCTGGCCGCGCCGTTCGTCGGGCTCGCCGCGGCGGCGGGCTGGCTCGCGCGGCGCCGCCGTCGCTCATCGCGCTGACCCTCTCCAGATGATCGTGCGGCCGATCCCCCGGGCGCTGCTCGCGCTGCTCGTCCTCTGCTCTACCGGGTGCGGGAGCGAGGACGCCGACGCGCTCGTGGTGGTCGGCCTCACGACGGACATGGCGGTCGGCTTCGAGATCGATCGCGTCGAGCGCACCACCCGGGTGGATGGCGTCGTCACGCGCGCCGAGAGCCTCTCGTATGGCGGGGGCGAGCTGTCGCTCCCATCGGAGCTCGCGCTCGAGCCAGCGCGCGACGGCGCGGAGGTCGAGCTGACAGTCGAGGCGTTCCGCGGCGGCGAGGGGTCGCCCTTCGTGACGCGGAGGGCAGCGACCCGCGCTGTCAGCGGGCGAGCGCTGTTCCTTCCGGTATCGCTCGACGCGGCGTGCTCCGCGATCTCCTGCGCGGCCGGCGCTACCTGCGCGGCGGGGGCGTGCGTCGACCCGTTCATCGAGCCGTCGACGCTCGCGGACCACGACCCGACGTGGATCGCATCGGCGAGCGACGCGTGCAAGACGCCTTCCTCGGGCGACCCGGCGGTCGTGATCGGTCAGGGGGAGAGCGCGTTCGCCCCGCTGGAGCACGGCGACGTGGTGCCGATCGAACCGGGACCTCAGGGGGGCCACCACGTCTGGCTCGCGCTGCGCGTCACGGGACTCCGTCAGATGGGCTCGCGCCTGACGGTGGGCGGGTACTTCCCCGAGCTCGCGTTCGAGCTGCGCCCGTTCACCTCGGTGGTCACGCTGCGCAGGGCGGGCGACGCCGGCTGCGAGATCTACGGGATACGCTTTCAGGTGGACCGTGGCCTCCCGGTGGCGTCCGTGCGGGGTCGAGCGCTCGACGTCGAGGCCGTGCTGGAGGACCCGGACGGCGACGTCGGGACCGCGGCGCAGCGGATCGTCATCGCGCCGTGACGAAAGCCGCCCCCCCCCTCGCGAGGGGGCGCGGGCACGTCGCGACCTCCCGGAGCGGCCTCCCGGGGCCGGCGGCTCACCCCCGCT
>NZ_JEMA01000806.1 GCF_001589285.1 Sorangium cellulosum
GGCGGCAGCGGCGCTGGCGGAGCGGGCGGCGCCTAGAAGGTCAGTTTGCCTGTAAAATAGCAGAGAGATTGAACCACAGAGGGCACAGAGGAAGAGAGAGAATGAAGAATTAAAATCTCTTTCTCTCCCTCTCCCCCTCTGTGCCCTCTGTGCCTCTGTGGTTCAAATTCTCTCTCTCCCTCGTTTCACGAGGGAGACGCGCCAGGCGCGGTGCGCTGCCTCACTGCTTGGCGGTCAGCCCGTGCTTCCGCAGGAACATCCGCACGTGGTGGCGCTCCATGCCGGCGCGGCGCGCCATCTCGCTGATGTTGCCGCCCGTCGCGCGGATCAGCTCGCTGAAGTAACGCTGCTCGAACGCCGCGACGGCGCTCCGCTTCGCCTCGCCGAAGGCCGACGTCGGCGCGACGATGTCGCCGCCGCCCTCCAGCGGGAGGATCGCCGCGATCGCCTCGGCGCCGGGCGGCAGGCTCGTGGCCACGCTGGTGACGTTGATGAGCTCGCGGATGTTGCCCGGGAAATCGTGCTGGCCGAGCGTCGTGGTGATGAGATTGACCATCTCCACGGCGCGCTCCGGGCACCCCATGCGCTCGCACACGCTCGCGACGAGCAGCGGTATGTCCTCGCGCCGCTCGCGCAGCGGCGGCAGCTCGATGCGCATCTGGGCGATCCGGAAGAAGAGGTCGCTCCGGAAGCGGCCGGTGTTCATGCTGCGGCCGAGATCGCGGCGCGTCGCCGCGATGATCCGCACGTCGACCGGCTCGTAGATCCGCGAGCCGACCCGCTTCAGCTTGTGCTCCGAGAGCACCCTGAGCAGCTTCGGCTGGAGCTCGGGCGGCAGCTCGCCGATCTCGTCGAGGAAGACCGTCCCGCGGTTCGCCTCGTGGAAGGCGCCGTTCTTGCGATCGCTCGCCCCCGGGAACGCGCCCCGCTCGTGCCCGAACAGGAAGCTCTCGGCCAGCGCGCCGGGCAGCGACGCGCAGTCGACGACGACGAACGGCCCGCCGCGCCGGCTCGAGCCGTCGTGGATCGCCTGCGCCGTGAGCTCCTTGCCCGTGCCGGTCTCGCCCGTGATGAGCAGCGAGAGCTCCGTCGGCGCCACCTCGCGCAGCAGGCGGAAGAGGTGGCGCATCCGCGGCGAGGCGCCGATCAGCGGGCCGAAGCTCTCGTCGAAGCCGACGTCGACGCGCTCCTTCTCGAGCGGCTCGAAGCTGAGCACCGACCCGCCGACCTGGATGGCGCACGCGGCCGTCAACGTCGCCTCGCGGATGCGGACCATCGAGACGAACGTGCCATTCTTGCTGCCGAGATCGCGGACGAGCACGCCGGGCCCCTCCGCGCGCAGCTCGCAATGCGTCGAGCTGACCTCCGGATCGTCGACGACCACACCGCAGCTCGGATCACGCCCCACCACGATCGGCGCGATGCCGATCTTGACGGGATCCCGGCCCGCCGCCCGCAGCGTCCCTCCGCGAACGAACCACTGGACCGCGCGAGCGCGGGTCGCGTCCCTCGTCGAGCTCATATCCAACGGTTATTCGATTTCCCCGGCCTTGACCACATCTCCGTACGCTCCCGCCTCTCCATGTCGGAGGCGCCGCGCGCGCGCACATGGACGCACCGGGTACGCGACTTCCCGATGAGACGCGGTCCCTCGTCGAAAAACTTCAAAGCCACGAGAGATGTCGCGGAGAAATTCAGATCAATGAATGTACTGAGCGCGTAGCGGGAGAGGCCCTAGTGAGGTTAGACTACGTGGCTACGCAGAAGACGGGTCGAGCGACTGTCCCGTTCGCTCCGTCGGGCGTCGTTGAATGACAGCCCACAACGGTCTGTCGGTGTGTGTTTCGATCAACGCGGTTCGGGGCTCCGCTCTCCCGGTCCCCTCAACGCGGGGGCGCGCAGGCGCTCCCGACGAGGATGCTTATGCCGAGAACAGGATGGTTACTCCGGAAGCGCGCCGTGACGGCCCTGGGAATCCTGGGGCTCTCCGCGGGGGCGAGCGCGCTCGCCACCGTGTCCACCGGTTGCAGCAGCGAGGCCGACGGCCCGTGCATCTCCGACGAGCAGTTCTTCGCCGAGAAGGTGTGGGTCCCCATCCTCTCGGCGAAATGCATCGGCTGCCATAACCCGCAGGGGCAAGCGGCGGAGACCAAGCTGATCCTCGCCGGCAGCAGCGAGGCGGGCTTCCTCGACAAGAACCTCGCGACGTTCAAGTCGCTCGCGGGGCTCGAGCTCGGCGGCGAGTCGTACGTGCTCCTCAAGCCGACGAAGACCATCGATCACGCCGGCGGCCACGTCATCGACGTCGACGGCCCCGAGTACGAAGCGCTCCGCGAGATGGTGGACCGCACGAAGAGCCCCTCGTCCTGCGAGACGGACGTCAACGCGTCCTTCGCCGACGTGTTGATGAGCGGGTCGGCGGAGACGCTCCGCATGGCGAGCCTGGAGCTCGCCGGGCGCCTGCCCACCGAGGCCGAGGAGCAGGCCGTCGCCCAGAGCGGCATGGACGCGCTCGACCCGATCCTCGACCAGCTCCTCACGGAGGACGCGTTCTACGTGCGGCTGATGGAGATCTACAACGATCTCTTCCTCACCGATCGCTACCTGAACGGCGAGGCGGCCATCGATCTGATCAAGAGCGACGCGTACGACCCGAAGTGGTACGCGAGCCTCCCGCAGGACCCGGCGCTCGTCGAGAAATACGGCGCGCGGGACCTGGAGGACGCCATCAACAAGCTGAAGAGCTGGACGAACCGCGCCATCGGCCGGGAGCCGCTCGAGCTCATCGCGTACATCGTGCGGAACGACAGGTCCTTCAAGGAGGTCCTCACCGCCGACTACACGGTCGTGAGCCCGTTTTCGGCCAAGGCGTACGGCGTGTCGGCCGAGTTCCAGAACGACGCGGATCCGGAGGAGTTCGTCCCGGTGAAGCGCGATCCTGTCCCGCTCGCGGGCGTGCTCACCTCCCCCGTCTTCCTCTCGAGGCACCCGACCACGAGCACCAACAGGAACCGGCACCGCGCGAGGATGGTCTATCAGTACTTCCTCGGCACAGACATCCTGAAGACGGCCGAGCAGCCGCTCGATCAGACGAAGATCACCGACTTCAACCCGACGATGAACAACGCGGCGTGCACCGTCTGCCACGCCGCCCTGGACCCGCTGTCCGGCGGATTCCACAGCTTCGACTCGACGGGCCGGTACAGGGCGGACGACACCTGGTACGAGGACATGCGGCCGCCGGGCTTCGGCGCCGAGTCGGTGCCTTACAGCGAGTTCCCGAGCGCGCTCTCGTGGGTGGCCAAGCGCGTCGCCGACGACCCCCGCTTCGCGCTCTCGGCGGTCTACACGATGTACACCGGCCTCACCGGGCAAAAGCCGCTCGTCGCGCCGACGAACGACGATCCGGAGTTCAGCGCGAAGTTCCGGTCGTACCTCGCCCAGTACCACGCGTTCAACGCGATGGCGCGCGACTTCGCCGACAGCGACTACAACCTGAAGACGGTCGTCAAGGCCATCGTCAAGAGCCCCTATTTCAGGGCGCGCAACGTCGCGCAGCCGTCGTCCCGCGGCGAGGCGCTGACGCAGCTCGGCGGCACGCGGTTCCTCGGGCCCGAGCAGCTCCACCGGAAGATCTGGGCGGTGACGGGGTACCCGTGGCGCCCGAGGGCGTTCGAGGACGACGGGAACCGCTACGACTTCCTGCTCCGGCGCGACGCCTACCGCCTGCTCTACGGCGGCATCGACTCGGAGGAGGTGGTCCAGCGGATCACGGAGCCGAACGGGATCATGGCCAACGTCGCCGACCGGATGGCGAACGAGATGGCGTGCATCTCGGTGCCGCGCGATCTGTTCCTCCCGCAGGAGGAGCGGCTGCTCTTCCCCCACGTCGAGACGACGTTCGAGCCGCGGGACACGAACGACTTCGACGTGCTGCCGGCGGTCGAGGCGATCAAGAAGAACATCCAGCACCTGCACAAGCGGGTGCTTGGCGAGTCGCTCGAGCTCGGCGACCCCGAGCTCGAGCGGACGTACAAGGTCTTCCTGGAGACGTGGGAGGAGGGCAAGGCCGGCATGGCGAAGGCCGAGGGCGAGGAGGGCCGGCTCTCGAGGTCGCTGCCGGGCGCCTGCCAGGTGCACAACGACTACTGGACCCGCAAGGGGCTGCCCGAGGAGGAGAAGCTCACGCGGGACGACAACTACACGGTCCGCGCGTGGATGAGCGTCATGACCTATCTCCTGTCGGACTTCAGGTTTCTTTACCAGTAGGAGCAGCCATGGAACGTCGAGATTTCCTCAAACTGGCATCGATGGCGGGCCTCGGCGTCGTCGCAGCGGGCTCGCTGTCGAGGGACGCCGCGGCGGCTGGCCCCTACTCGGGCCCCCTCTGGATCCATATCCACGCGAGCGGCGGGTGGGACCCGACGAGCCTCTGCGATCCGAAGGGCGCGATGAGCGCCGAGGAGCAGAAGACGCGGGAGGCGATGAACCGCAGCTACCTCAATGGAGAGATCGGGACCGCCGGCAACCTCCGGTATGCGCCGGTCGGCACCAACGCCGAGTTCTTCAAGAAGCATTACAGCAAGCTGCTGATCATCAACGGCATCGACACCGAGACGAACAGCCACGACGCGGGCGTCCGCAACACGTGGTGCGGGACGCTCCGCGAGGGCAAGCCCGGCTTCGCGGCGCTCGTCACCGGCGTGCACGGCGGCGCGCTGCCCATGGGGTTCATCAGCAACGGCGGCTACGACACGACAGCGAACGTCGTGGCCGTCACGCGCGTGCCCGACACCGGCCTGCTCCAGCGGCTCGCGTACCCGAACGTGATCGATCCGTCCGCCGAGAAGCGCGAGGGCTACCACACCGACGCCACGATGACGCGCATCCTGGAGGCCCGGCAGGCGCGCCACGCGGCGCGGCTCGATCAGCAGCGGCTGCCCCACGTGAAGCAGGCGATGAGCACGCTCTTCACCTCGCGCGTCGGGCAGAACGAGCTCAAGCAGCTCATCCAGTTCCTGCCCGCGGAGTTCGAGCAGGCCTCGCTGCGGCGCCAGGCGCAGGTAGCGCTCGCTGCCTACCAGGCCGGCATCTGCGTCAGCGCGAACCTGACGGTGGGCGGGTTCGACACCCACGGCAACCACGACGACAACCACATCCCCCGGCTCGGCAACATCTGCGACGGCGTCGACTTCCTCCTGAGCGCCGCGGAGGAGCTCGGCCTCGCCGACCGGATCGTCGTCGTCGTGGGCTCGGATTTCGGCCGGACCCCGGGGTACAACGAGGGCAACGGCAAGGATCACTGGAACATCACCAGCATGATGCTTGCCGGCGCGGGCATTCAGGGGAACCGGGTGATCGGGGCGACGGACGAGCGGCACAACCCGCTCGAGGTCGATCCGGTCACGCTCCAGCCGAGCGAGGGCGGCGTCCGGATCAAGCCGGGGCACATCCACAAGGCGCTGCGCAAGCTCGCAGGGATCGCGGACGATCCGCTCGTGCAGCGGTTCCCCCTCTCCGAGAAAGAGGATCTGCCGATCTTCGGGTGACGACGGTCGCTCCCGCCGCAGCGTGACGGCGGGGACGGGGCGCTCCCCTCCCCGCCGCCGCACGAAGCCCTCCCCCGCCGCTCACTCCACCGAGAACGCGATCTCCTCGCCGGCCGAGGCGCCGTCCGCCTCGACGCGGAGGCGGTGCGCGCCGGCGACCAGCGGCCAGTCGAGCGCGAACGGCGGGCCGACCTCGATCGGGCGGCCGTCGAGCACGAAGCGCGCGCGGCGCACGCCCGCGGGGACGTCGGCGCGGAGCCGGATGGCCTGCAGCGAGTTCACCGAGGGGTCGAGGACGAACCGGGCGCCGTCGGGCGGGTACGCGACGCGGACGCGCGCGCCGACCTGCGCCTGCGCCGCGCCGTCGCGCCCGGGGAGCGCGCCGCAGAGGGGCGAGGCCTCGTCGGGGGCGATGGGCCGGCCGGCAGTGCGCGCCCACGCGGTGAGCTCGGCGTCGTGGCGCTCGAAGACGCGCTCCTCGACCGCCGCGTCGGGGCAGGCCCCGGCGCGCAGGCCGTTGCGGCGATCGACGCGCACGATCTCGTGCATGTCGCACGGCGAGAGCGCCGCGGCGTCGCCGCGCGGGAGGAGCTCCCGGCGGCTGTGCGGGCACGCGGCGGTCGGCGTCATGCCGGACAGGCTGCAGACCTCGACCTCGGCGAGCAGGTCGGGATCGGGCGCGTCGAAGGGGCGCGGCGGCCGGACGCGCGCGGCGGCGAGCATGGCGTCGCGGAACAGCGGGCCCGCGCCGGTGATGCCGCTGACGCCGCCCATGGGCGAGCCGTCGAAGTTGCCGACCCAGACGGCGACCGTGACGTCGGGCGTGAAGCCGACAGCGAGGTTGTCGCGGAACCCCTTGGACGTGCCCGTCTTCGCGGCCACGGGGAACGGCAGGTCGAGCGCGCTGCCCTCGCCGAACGACGCGAGCCGCGCCTTGTCGTCGGCGAGGATGTCGGTGATCACCCGGGCGCGCGCGGCGTCGAGGACGCGCGCGCCGCGCTCGGGAGGCGCGCTCGACGGCGGCGCTGGCGCGGGCGGCTCGTCGGAGACCGCGCGCGGCGCGTTCGTTACCGCGCGCACCGCGCGCACCGGCATGTAGATCCCGCCGCGCGCGAGGGTGGCGTAGGCGTTCGCGAGATCGAGGAGGCGGACCTCGCCGTCGCCGAGCGCGATCGCGACGCCGTAGCGCGACGGCTCGCCGTCGAGCGAGCCCAGGCCGAGCTCCCGGAGCCGCGCGAGCACGCGATCGGGGCCGAGCGCGGCCGCCGTCCAGACCGCCGGGACGTTGTACGAGCTGGCGAGCGCGTCCCGGAGGCGGACAGGGCCGTGGAAGCGCCCGTCGTAGTTCCGCGGGACGTAGCTGCCGTCCGCGGTCGGGAACGAGAGCTCGACGTCGGGCAGGACGGTCGCGGCGGTGAAGCCGAGCTGCTCCATGGCGAGCTCGTAGACGAACGGCTTCAGGGCCGAGCCGGGCTGGCGCAGCGCGAGGACGCCGTCGTTGTGGCCGAGCCCGGCGACGTCGTCGATGTCGTGCGAGCCGACGTACGCGAGGATCTCGCCTGTCGCGTTCTCGAGCACCACCACCGCCGCGGCGCCGACGTCGCGGTCCGAGAGGCCGCGGACTGTCTGCTGCGCGAGCACCTCGATCTCGCGCTGGAGGCCGCGGTCGATCGTCAGGGTGATCTCGCTCGCCCGGCCGCGCAGCGGCGCCGCGACGGCGCCGTCGCCGAGCGCGCCGCCGAGCACCGCGCGCACGAGGTGCGGCGCGCCGAGGCCGCTTCCCTTCGGGGCGAGCGCGATGGGCTCGGCGCGGGCGCGGGCCACCTCGGCCTCGCCGGCGAGGCCGGCCGCGAGCATGCGATCGAGGACGCGGTTCCTGCGGCGCTCGAGCGGCCCCGTGCCGCGGCGCGGGTCGTACAGCGCCGGGCCGCGCGGCATGCTGGCAAGCGCGGCGGCCTCGGCGAGCGAGAGGTCGGCGGTGGGCTTGTCGAAGTAGAAGCGGCTCGCCGCCTCGACGCCGCGCAGGCCCGGACCGAACGCGACGCGGTTCAGGTACTGCTCGAGGATCTCGCGCTTCGAGAGCGACGCCTCGATGCGCAGCGCGAGCGCCATCTCGCCGAGCTTGCCGCGCGCCGTCCGCGGGCGCGGCACGAGCGCGCGCGCGAGCTGCTGCGTGATCGTGGACGCGCCCGAGACGACGCGCCGCTCCGCCGCGAGCTGGCCGATCGCGCGCGCGATCGCGATCGGGTCGACGCCGGGGTGGCGCGCGAACCGCCGGTCCTCCGCGGCGAGCAGGGCGCGCTGGATGCGATCGCCGGCCTCGGCGAGCGGAAGCCAGCGCGCGCGCGCGCCGTCGCCGGCGCGGAGCTCGCGGAGCACGGTGCCGTGGCGATCGAGCAGCACCGTGGACACGGCGCGATCCTCGGCCGCCCGGAGCTCCGGCGGGAGCGGCGTGAGCGCCGCGACGACGCCGAGCAGGAGCCACGGCGCGATCGCAACCGCGAGCGCGATCTGCGCGGCGCGACGCAGCGGCGAGCGCGGGCGGAGGCGCGCGAGCCACCGCGCGGGCCGGCCGGTCCACGGCGGAGAGGGCGCGCCCACGGATCAGCGCGGACGCGCCGCCGCGTCCGTCCCCCGGGTCGAGACCTTGACCGAGATGGCGCCCGTCCGGCCGAAGACCTCGGGGCTGTACATCTCCTCGGCGCGCGCGGGCGGCACAACGAACGAGCCGAGCGTCGTGGCGCGCGCGAGGTACCGGTACCGGTACATCCCGGCGGCCATGTGGTCGACGAAGAACAGGACCCTGTCGTCGCGGATCTCGCGCACGAAGCGGCTCGGATCGTACATGCGGCCTGTCGCGCGCAGATCGTCCTGGTCGGCGTCGGGGTCGTACGCCGCGGCCTCCGCCGCGTCGACGTCGAGCGAGCGCGCGGACGTCGCGAGCCGCGCGTCGACCGCCTCGAGGCCGGCCGGCAGCGGGTCGTCGATCACCACGAAGTCGCGCGGCGAGGGCGTCACCACGACGATCTCGCCGAGCACGAGGTCGCCGCCCGCGAAGGCCAGCGACGAGGGCGCCGCGCCCGGCGCAGCGCCCGCGGGCGCCGCGCCGCCGACGACGGCCGCGAGGTCCTCGGGCGCGATCGCGCGGAGCGACTTCTCGATGTAGAACCCGCGGTCGAGCGGCGTCGTCGGGAGCTGCTTGCGCGCGTACCGGAGCCGCGCCTCGTAGAACAGCCGGCCGCGCCCGTCGACGGCGAACGCGAGCGGCGCGCCGGCGGCGCTCACGAGCCGCGCCGCGGGGATCGACGTCTTGACCTGCTCGGTCGTCGGGCCGTGGAACGGCGCCGAGAACAGCTCGACCTCCCCGAGGAACACCCGCGCGTCGAAATCGGGCGCCGTTTTCTCCTGTGCTTTCCGGTACTTATCGAGCGCGAGAAGCGCCCACGCCGTCTCCTGCGTGCTGCGCCACGTGCCCCCGCGCCGATCCGCGAGCAGGCCCGCCGCGAGCCGCGGCGCGAGCGGGTGCGCCGGCCGGGCGGCGAGCAGCGCGCGCAGCACGAGCGCCGAGGTGCGGGCCTCGGAGTCCATGAGGACCGCGTACGCGTCGCCGTGGTTGTGGACGGCCCGCGCGATGGGCCCGTCGAGGCGCAGCGACCCCTCCATCTCGCGCACGAGCTCGTCCACGGCCGCCCTGTCGCTCTTGCCGATCACCATCGCGTGCGCGAGGAGCGCCTTCGAGAAGAGCGGCAGCTTCTCGCGCTCCTCGAAGAGCCGGCTCGCGCGCCCCGGGTCGGGCGCGCCGCTCTCCGCGAGGACGTCGAGGATGAACGGCGCCGTCGCCCGCAGCCTCGGATCGTCGCCGGCCTCGTTGAGCCCGGCGCGCACGAACGAGATCGCGCGCTCCACCGCGTCCGCCGGCACCGCGACCCCGTAACGCTTCGCCTCGGTGAGGCCCCACAGCGCGTACGTGGTGGTCCAGAGATCCGGGCGGTCCGACTCGGCGAAGAAGCCGAAGCCGCCGTCGCCGCGCTGGTGCGACAGGATCTCGCGGACCGTCTTGCCGATCACGGCCCCGAGGTTCTGCGGCAGCGCGATCCCGTAGGCCTTCGCGAGGTCGCGCAGCGACAGGAGCGGCACCATGCGGCTCGTGAGCTGCTCGGTGCACCCGTACGGGTACTCGAGGAGCTGCTCCACGCCGCCGCCGAGGCCCACGAGCGCCGTCGGCGCGAGGCTCACCGTGAGCCCGCCGGTGTCGTCGCGGATCGCGGACAGATCGCCGAGCCGCTCCGCGCTCGCGGTGGTCGTGTCGCCGTAGAGCGCGACGGCCTCGGGGGACATCGGCGTCTTGATCTCGCGGGTCACCTCGACCACGTCCTGGGCGCCGCCGCCGACCGCCCGGAAGCGCAGCGTCGCCGGGCCGGCCCGCGGGGCCGACATCGCGAAGCGGACCTCCGTCGACGCGCCCGGCGCGAGCTCGACGGCGCGCTTCGCGCTCCCCGACAGCGTGAGCCCCGAGGCCGCGACCTCGACCTCGATCGTCGACTTCGCGAGCCCCTTCGAGGTCACGACGACGCCCGCGTCGATCGCGTCGCCGGCGCGCAGGAAGCGCGGCAGCGCCGGCCGCGCCATGAGCTTCTGGCTCGCTGTCACGCGCGACTCGCCGTAGCCGAACCGATCGTCCTCCGCGGCGACGACCGCCATGACCCGGTAGGTCGTGAGCGAGTCGGGCAGCTTGAAGCTCGCGTGCACCTTCCCGGAGGCGTCGGTGATAAGCGCGGGGTGGTAGTACGCGCTCTGGCGGAAGTCGCGGCGCACGCCCGTGCCGCCCGCGGCGCCGCCGCCGCCCGCGCGCCCCTTGTCGGCGCCGAGATCCGCGAACGGGTTGCGCACGCGGGCGAGCGCCTCGCGCGTCTCGATCGTCGCGACCTTCAGGCTGCGCGGCGCGCCGAACACGGGGATCGGATCCGGCGTCTCGTAGCCGGTCAGCGACAGCACGCCCTCGTCCACGGCGTAGAGCGTGACCTCGGCGCGGGCCGGCCGACCGCCGCGGTCGCGGACGTCGACGTCTACGCGGATCGGGTCGCCAGGCCGCGCGTCCGCCTTGTCCGGGCGGACACTCACAGCGAGCCGCTGCGCCTCGGGGTTCACGCGGAGCGGCGCATACCCGAGGCGGAACGCCGGCGCGCCGACGTCGGGCCCCGCCGCCCCGCCCTTGCCCGGCGCGGGCGGCGGCCTCGTGCGGCCGCGCAGGAGCAGCACGGAGACGAACGCGTTCGGCCGGAGGTCGTCCGTGATCGGCACGTCGATCACCGGCATCGCGCCCGACAGCTTCACCCGCCGCCGCGAGGAGATCCCGGCGCGCTCGACCGTGACAAGCGCGTCGGCCGAGGCGAACGGCGACTTCACGATCACGCGCGCTGTCTGCCCCACCTCGTAGCTGTCGCGGTCGGGCACGAGCTCGACCTGGAGCTGGTCGCTGTCGCCGAAGCCGCCGCCGCCCTCGCCGAGCGCGTAGACGCCTGTCGCGGCGCCGACAGGGTTGCCCCGGCGGTCCTTGGCCGTCGCGTGCAGGAGGTAATATCCCCCGGACGGGACCGTGAGCTCGCAGCTCCGCGGCGACGTCGCCGTCGTCACGCCGCAGCGCGCGACGACCTTGTCGACCGGCGTGCTCACGCTGCGGTACGCGCTGCCGCTCTCCTCGCGCGCGAGCGTCCACGTCCGCTGGATGAGCTCCAGCCGGACGGCGACCTGCGCGACGCGCGCCCCCTTCGGATCGACAGCGAGGATCTCCGGCCGGAGCACGTCGCCCGCCTTCGCGAAGCGCTCGGGCTCCTTGAGCGCGACGTAGAACTCCGCCGGGTGCACGAGCGCCGTCGAGCTGCCCGCGATCGCCTGCCGCGAGACGTCGGTGATCTCGGCCTCGCACGTCACGAGCTCGGTCCCGCGCTGCCCGGGCATCGCGAGCGTCGCGCCGATCGACGCCTGCCCTGCTGCGTCGAGCCTGTCGCCCCCGCGCTGCACCTCGTACTCGCGCGGCGACCGGTCCCGCAGGGCGTCCGTGAGCTCGTCCTCGCGCACCGTGAAGCCCTCGATGCCCGGCGGCGAGAACGCGGCCGGGCCGCGCGTCACCGAGAGCCTGGCCTCCGCGTTCGTCATCGGCGCCCCGAACAGGTAATCGCCGCGCGCGACCCAGCGCGCCTTGTCGCCGCGCACGTAGCTCGGCCGGTCGCTCTCGACGCTCACCTTGAACTCGGCGGGCCGGTACTCGGCGACCTCGACGCTGCCCGTCACGTCCGGCCACCCCGCCTCGCCCCCCTGGACGGTGGCGGCGAGGCTGTACGTGCCGAGGCGCGCCGTCTCCGGGATCTTCACGTCGGCCGAGAACGTGCCGAACGGGCCGAGCGACGGCGTCAGCGAGACGAGCGCCTCGCCGTCGGGCCCCTCGACCTTGAACGCGACGCTCTTGCCGGCCGGCGTCCTCGTCCCGCGCGCCGCCTCCTCGCGGAAGATCCCCTTCACGCGCACCGTGTCGCCCGGCCGGTAGATGCCGCGGTCGGAGAACACCATCCCGAACGGGCGCGCCTCGCCGAAGTCCCACGGCACGCCGAAGCGCCACCCGCTCAGCGCGTCGGCCACGCGGCGGTACGTCCAGTCCTCGCCCGCGCGCGCGAAGATCACGCCGCGCTCCGGCCGGGACGCCGTCTCTGGCCGGTACACCGCCTCGGGGACGGTCGCGAACCCCTCGGCGTCGGTGATCACCGCCGCGGGCGCGGGCGCGCCCGGGGTCCGGATCCACACGCTCGCGCCCGGGACCGGCGCGCCCGTCGACAGCCGCGTCACCCACACGATCGAGCCGTGCGGCGACACCTTCGCGCTGATCCCGAGGTCGGTCACCTGCGCGATCACCGCCTGGGAGGAGGTGCGCGCGTGCCGCGTCCCGGGCCGCGCCGTGTAGCTGATCCCGATCGCCAGCGGCCCGCGCTTGCCCTCGCCGCCCAGCACCTCGGCGGCGCGCACGAGGTGCGTCGCCGGCGCGTTCGTCGCGGCGGCCGGGCGCAGGGCGGACTGCTTGCCGGAGGGCAGCGCCGCGATCTCGCTCATCTTCGGGCTCCGCCCCGGGCTGTTCGGGTCGGCCTCCAGCGCGAGCACCGCCTCCTCGGTCATCGCGCCGACAGCGAGCGAGAGCTCGCGCACGTTCACGGACACGACAGGGATCTCGCGCCGCTGCGCCGGCTCGAACACGCTCCCGGTCAGCCCGATCTGCGCCTCGGGCCAGCGGTCGCCGAACGCGATCTGCTGGGAGACGGCGCCCGCGAGCGCCTGCCCGTGCTTGTCGCGCAGCCCGGCGGCCACGCGCACCTCGTAGCTGCGCCCCGGCGCGAACGCGCCGCCGACGGGGATGTGGCTCGTGAAGTCGTCGTCCTGGAGCCACGACGGCCACCTCGGCTTCACGGCGGGCTCCACCGAGATCGCCCGCTTCGCGTCCCCGAACCGCACGGGGTTCGAGAAGAGGAGCGCGAACCCGCCTTCGGCCGCGCAGCGCCCCTGCGGCGTGTCGCGATCGCACTGCGGGCTCATGAGCCGCAGCGGCCCGTAGGTGCGGTACGAGAACCGCTGCTCCTCGCCTGCCGGCAGCGGCCCCTCGCGGCCGCGGAGGCTCGGGGCCACGACCATCTCGACCTCGCTGTCGCGCGGCAGCGGGGCGCGCGGGACGATCGCGGCGAGCATCTCGTTCTCCGGGTCGGGGCGCCGGACGTCGAACGCCACCTTGGCCGCGCGGCCGCCGGCCGTGAGCGACACGCTCCGCGCGACCTCGGCTGTGTCGACGGGCTGGTTGAACCGGAGCTCGAACCGCGCGTCCGGCGTGAGGTCGTCCTTGCCCGACCACGGCTCGACGCGCGCGACCTTCGGCAGCTCGGTGCGGAAGGTGAGCACGTACGGCTCGGCGAGCGCGCTGCCGTCGAGCGCCCTTGTGCCCGCCGGGACCTCGACGGTGAAGGCGGTGCCGCGCGGCAGGTGTCCCCGAGGGACGAACGTGAGCCCGCTCGTGCCGACCCAGCGCCACTGTCCCGGCGCGGGCGGCTTCAGGACCACGGGGGCGGCGGCCTCGCTGCCGGCGAGGTCGAGCGGCCGCATCGGCCGGTTGAACACGAGGCTGATCTCGGCGGGGCTCGTCGTCTGCCCGCGGGGCGCGCCGAACACCACCGCGAACGGCCCCTCCGCGGCCTTGCCGCCCGGGTCGAGCGCGCCCGGGGCGAGCGTGCCGCGGGGCGGGACGTTGGGCGCGCGCGCGCCCTGAACGCACGCGAGGCTGAGGGCGATGGCGACCAGGGCGGCGGGCGCGAACCGGAGGCGCGGGGCGACGAGCATGTCGCCGCGACTCAGCAATGGGGATGCCGCGGGCGCAAGGGGCGTGTCCGTCGCGGAAGCCGGGCGCGCGATGTGGCAGCCGGGACACACCCTGCGAGCCCCGGGACGCGCGGCGAGCGCCGCGAGGCGGACGCCCGGCCGGCGGACCTAGGGCGTGATGTCGTACGCGTGCTTCGCGGCCCAGAGCGTGGTGGCGCGCATGTAGTACTCCGCGCGGGTCCTGCCGTCGGACTCCCATGCTTCCGGCGTGCGGAACCACAGGGCGTCCGTGTTCCAGATGGTGTTGACAAGGCTCTCGCCGATCTCGCCGGCCTCGGTGGCGAGCCCCTCCTGGATCATGCCCGCCACAACGCCCCACGACGTGCCGACCCAGCACTCGCGCGTCTGGTTGCTCGTCGGATCGACCGATCCGCCGGCGGTCATGACGTTGACGACGCCGCGCGTCCCGCCGTCGAACCGCTTGAAGTTGTTCTCGTAGATCGCCGTGAAGGCGGACGCGGCGCGATTGGCATCCACGATCGGCGGCAGCCCGAGGGCGCGCGCGTACCACTGGCCGGCGAGCTGGTCCGACATGATCCGGCTCGTGTTGGAGCTCCCCGTGTCGATCTTGTAGTACTCCCCCGTCCAGAGCTTCGCCTCGAAGCCGCCCTTGCCGAGGTCGAGCCAGGCCTTGTAGGTGCTCGCGAGCGCCGCGTCCCCCCTGGCGGTCGCCATCTCCTGCGCGGCCTCGCTGGCCGCGAGGAAGAGGCTCCCGCAGTAGGCGGTGTTGCCGTGCAGATCCATGTCGTCGTACGTCTGGTCGATCCCGTTGCTCTCGGGCAGCCCGTCCCCGTCGCCGTCCTGGCTCTTCACCTTCTCCATGGCCATCTTCACGGCGGGCCAGCAGTAGTCGAGGAACGCCGCGTCGGTCTTCCCGGTGAGCGCCCAGTCGCGGTAGACCATCAGGACCAGCTTGGAGTTGAGATCCTTCCAGCGGGTGGAGTCGCGGTACGTGTACGCGTTCCAGGTGCGGAACACGCTCTCTGTGTCTCCGAAGTCGTGCGCTGTCGTGCCGAGCGCGCGCGGCCTGTCGCTGCGCGTCGTCGTCACGCTGTCGCAGAACTGCCGCACCTCCTGCTTGTCGATGTCCGGCCAGAGCGAGAACAGCGCCCATGAGCCGTAGAAGCGCACATCCGACGTCCCGTAGAACGGGTAGATGTACGACTCCAGGCTCGTGAACATGTCCTCGTCCGGGTCGTCGGGCTGCCCCGACGCGGCGCCCGCCTCCCAGTACGTGCCCGCGATCGCGTAGTAGTAGAGCTCGTTGAACAGCGCGCCCTTGAGCCACTCCGGGTACCGCGCGCTCTCCAGCACGCTGGCCTGCCAGTCCTGGATCGCCCAGAGCCACGGCTCGTGATGGGCGAGCGCCTCGGCCGCGATCGCCCACGAGGCGTTCCCCGATCGCCCGAAGTGGCGCGTGTAGGCGCGGTACCACTTGTCCCTGGAGCCCGCCTGCGTGATCGGGATATCCCAGGCGAGCACGATCGGCACGATGGCGCGCCCCCCCGCCTCCACGGTGGCCTTGAACGCGATGGCCCCGAGCGCGTGCGCTCCTGTCGTGTTCGCGAGCACGCCGTCGCTGGCGAGCTCGCCTTGCAGGGCCGCCACGCTGTCGGCGGACTGGTACGAGACGACAACGCCGGGCGCGTTTCGACTGGCGAGCGTGAACTCGCCCTGGTCCTCGGAGCTCGCCTCCCCGCCGCCGCGCGCGAGGACCAGGCCGACGTCGTCGCCGGCGGTCTGGACCGTCGCGCCGCTGCCGCCGTGGTCGTTCTTCCATGTCAGCATGACGGCGACGTCGCACGGCGCTCCGGTCGGATTCGTGATCTCCCACCGGTAGACGCCGACAGGATAGCTGGTCTTCTTTGTGTCTCCCGGGATGATGGGGCTGTACTGTTCCACCTTCACCTTGCAGGGGAACGCCGCGCCATGGTAATCGACCCACGATCGCGGAAAGAGCGAGAAGTACGTCGCCTGGCCCTGGCCGATACCGCCCTTGTCGAGGCGCCTCGTGTCCGCGGCGCCGCCGCCGGCCTTCTGGTACATGAAGAAGCCTGCGTTCGCGTCGACGGTCAGGTCGCTGCTGCCGATATCGAGTCGGCCCTTGTAGAACCCGCCGTCGAACCGCCAGGTGATCGTGCCCGCCCCGAAGCCGCCGATGGGCGCACCGTCCTCGTAAACGCCCTCGGTGATACCCCTGCTCCACGCCTGTGCCGGGATGGAGATCGGCTCGCCCGGCACGTGCGCCGGCGGGCCGCCCCCCTCGTCTCCGCCTGAACCGACGGCGGCAGGAGCGCCGCCGGCGCCCGACCCGGCGCTGCCCGCAGGGCCCTGGCCTGCTCCGGCGCCGACAGGCGCCGAACCTCCGTCCGAGGAGGACGATGAAGAGGGTGCTACGGACGAAGAGGAGCCCGATCCGTCGGCGCCGTCGCACGACAGGGCTGTCGCTGCAACGAGGACGGCACCGGCTGTCGCGATGCTCAAGGCACGTTGGGGAACGAGCGACCATATCATGAGGTGACGATAGACGCGATGCAGACCCACGTCACCGGACAATAGATGTCCACCATGTTCCATCAAGTCATGGAACTTATGTCTTCAACGTCCCTCCACATCGCATCACACACGATTTTTCGGCGTGTCGACCGTTCGGCGATCTTTCTCGCACAGGGCCAGGCGCGCTCGATCGGGCCAGGCTCAGGGCCAGGTGGCCAGCACCGCGGCGATCCACCGGTCCGCGTCGCGGACCCCGGGGTGCTGCTCGATGTGCACGAATCGCCGGGCGTGGATCGCGGCCGGGATCCCGAAGCTCCAGCTCGGCGGCGGGACGTTGAGGAGCCTCCCCTGAACGTTGGTCGTCGCGTTGAGCGCGCACCCCCGGCTGCCGGGGACGCCGATCCGCCATGTCGGCTGGTGGGCGAGCAGGTTGTTCCTTAGCTCCAGGATCTTGTCGCCCGCCGCGGGGGCGGCATCCACGCCGTGGGAGAGGTGCACATCCACGTTCTCGCACGTGTTCTCCGCCATGCCGTGCCACTGGACGGCCCACCACGGCTTCCACCCGTAAAACGACGTGAGCGCCGCGTGGGTGGTGTGAAACATCGTCGCCGCGTTGTGGGCGACGTCCGAGCTCATCGAGGCTCCGTGGAATCCGCGCTCGTCCGGGCTCGCGTCGCGGTGCGCGCCGGCCATCACGAAGGTGCGGGATCTCGTCCGCTTGAAGACGGTGACGGCCTGCATCTCCGTCCCTGCATCCGCGATCGGATGCGACACCTGATGGCTGAGCTCTCGCTCTGCGAACGGGTCCACGATGAACGCGCCGAACCCCCGATCGACGACGCCATCCCCGTTCCAGTCGGCGGTCTCCAGGAGCAGGCAGTACTGGCGGCCGTTGTCCGCGTCGCGGAACGGCCTGACCTGCGCGAACGGCCACAGGCTGGACGGGAGCACGAAGCTGCACGCGCCGTACATCATGGCGTTGACGACGCTGCGCCAGGCCTCCATCTCCATCGGGCCTGGGGCCACGAACACCCCTGAGCTCCTGCCGGGCATCTGGTCGCGGATGCACACGACGAGCGCCTCGAGGGTCGCGCTCGATGAACACGTGAGCTCGGCGGCGCCCGTCGCGCGAGGCGCTGTCAGGACGCTGGCGCCCACGAGGAGCAGGATCGATCGGCCGAACCGCATGCCAGAGACACCTCCAGGTCGGGGCTCACCGGACCGCCCCCGCAGGGTGCAAGGCCGAGACCCGATGAACGACGGCCTCTCTGTGCGGATCGTTCGCGGTCGCCGCGGCCACCACATCGCAGCATCGCCGGCGCGATCGGCGACCTGGTAGGCGCTCGCCGCGCCCCGCGCGACAACCGGCAAGGTCCCCGAAAAAACCCGGAAATAGTGGAGGCCTTATCCTCGGCGCCGTGAAGCTCATTCCGCGCGGGCTGCTCGGGCGCGAGACAGCCGAGTCGATCGCCATCCCCGTCGGGGCCATCACGGCCTCTCTCCTCGTGTTCGGCGCCTTCGTGGCCACCCAGGGGGCGAACCCCTTCAACGTCTATTACGAGATGTACCGCGGCGCCTTCGGCACGTGGTTCTCTCTCCAGAACACCCTGCTGCGCGCCGCGCCGCTCCTGCTGACCGCGCTCTGCACGGCCCTGCCGGCGCGCCTCGGCCTGATCGTCATCGGCGGCGAGGGCGCTGTCGTCATGGGCGGGCTCGCGGCCGCGTCGGCGGCGCTCGCCGCGCAGGCGTGGCGCGCGCCGCCGCTCGCGGCGCTCGCCGCGATGCTCCTCGCGGGGCTCGCCGCGGGCGCGCTCTGGGTGGGCCTCGCCGGCGCGCTGCGCGTCTACCGCGGCGTCAGCGAGACGATCAGCAGCCTGCTCCTCAACTACGTCGGCGTCGCGATCCTGAACCACCTCGTCGAGGGCGCGCTGCGCGACCCCGCGAGCCTGAACAAGCCGTCGACCGCCCCGATCGCGGCCGAGAACGCGCTCGGGAGCCTGCCCGGCGTCGAGGTCCACTGGGGCCTCGCCTACGGCGTGCTCGCCTGCGCCCTCTGCTACGTGCTCATGCACCGCACGACCTTCGGCTTCGCCGCGGCGATGAGCGGCGGCAACGTCCGCGCCGCGCTCCTCGCCGGCCTGCCGGTCAGGCGCCTCGTCGTGCTCACCTGCATGCTCGGCGGAGCGTGCGCTGGGCTCGCCGGGATGGTCGAGGTCGCGGCCGTCCACGGCCGGGCCAACGCGTCGCTGGTCAGCGGCTACGGCTACACAGGCGTCCTCGTCGCGTTCATCGCGCGCCACCACCCGCTCGCGATCATGCCTGTCGCGCTCCTGCTCGGGGGCATCGGCGCGAGCGGCGGCCTGGTGCAGCGCGCCGCGCAGCTCCCCGACGCCACGGTCAGCGTGCTCCAGGGCATCCTGTTCCTCGCGATCCTCGCGAGCGAGGCGCTCCGCGGCCGCCTCCGCCTTGCCCGCGCGCCCGGGGCCCCGCAAGCGGCGCCCGCCTCGGCGGTGGCGTGATGGGCGACGCCGGGGCGCTGGGGCTCTGGGGCATTCCCCTCGCGGTCGCCGCCGGGGCCGTCCGCATCAGCACGCCGTTCCTGTTCGTGAGCCTCGGCGAGTGCCTCACGGAGAAGAGCGGCCGCGTGAACCTCGGCCTCGAGGGCACGCTCGTCATGGGCGCGATGGGCGGCTACGGCGCCTCGTACCTCACCGGATCTGCCTGGCTCGGCGTCCTCGCCGCCGGCGCCGTCGGCGCGGCGCTCGGCGCGCTGCACGCGTGGCTCTGCTCGAAGCCGCGCGTCAACGACATCGCCGTCGGCATCGCGCTCATGCTCTTCGGCGTCGGCCTCGCCTTCTTCCTCGGCAAGCCGCTCATCAAGCTGACGGCCCCCCGCCTGCCCGCCATCTCGCTCGGCCCCTTCAGCGATCTCCCGCAGGTCCGCGCCGCGCTCCAGGTGAACGCGCTCTTCCTCATCGGGGCCGCGCTCGCCCCGCTCCTGCTCTGGATGCTGCGCCGCACGCGGCTCGGGCTCGTGCTGCGCACGGTCGGCGAGAGCGCCGACAGCGCCCGCGCGATGGGGGTCGACGTGAACCTGGTCCGGCTGCGCGCGACGATGGCCGGCGGCTTCCTCGCCGGCGTCGGCGGCTCGTTCCTCTCGCTCTTCTACCCCGGGAGCTGGAACGAGGGCCTGTCGAGCGGACAGGGCCTCATGGCGGTCGCCCTTGTCATCTTCGCGCGCTGGAACCCGGTGCGCTGCCTGTGGGCGTCGCTCCTCTTCGGCGGCGCGAGCGCGCTCGGCCCGGCGCTCCAGTCCGTGGGCGTCACCTGGGGATACCACCTCTTCAACGCCGCGCCGTACCTCGTCACGCTGGCGCTCATGGTCGCCACGAGCTCCGCGACAAGGACCCTGCCCGACCAGCCCGCCGAGCTAACGCTCGCGCGGTGAGCGCGCAACGACCCGCGAAGGACGCAATCCGACGCAAACGACGCAAACGACGCAAACGACGCAACGAGACGCAAGAAACGCCGGACGCTGGACCCCAGGAGGACTCGACGCATGACCCACGTGGCCGCTGACCCCTACGCCTGGCCGTACAACGGCGATCTCCGCCCCGAGAACACGGCCCTGATCGTCATCGACATGCAGACCGACTTCTGCGGCAAGGGCGGGTACATCGATCTGCTCGGATACGACATCTCGCTGACGCGGGCCTGCGTCGCGCCGATCCAGCGCGCGCTCGCGGAGGCGCGCCGCCGCGGCCTCCACGTCCTGCACACCCGCGAGGGGCACCGGCCGGACCTCTCGGATCTCCCGGCGAACAAGCGCTGGCGCTCGCGCCGGACCGCCGGCGGGCGCGGCACGGGCGTCGGCATCGGCGATCCGGGGCCGTGCGGGCGGGTGCTCGTCCGCGGGGAGCCGGGCTGGGAGATCATCCCCGAGCTCGCGCCGCTGCCCGGCGAGCCGGTGATCGACAAGCCCGGCAAGGGCTCCTTCTGCGCGACCGACCTCGACCTCATCCTGCGCCAGCGCCGCGTCGAGAACCTCGTCCTCACCGGGATCACGACCGACGTCTGCGTGCACACGACGATGCGCGAGGCGAACGACCGCGGCTACGAGTGCCTCCTGCTCGCCGACTGCTGCGCGGCCACGGATCCCGGCAACCACGCCGCCGCGCTGAAGATGATCACGATGCAGAACGGCGTCTTCGGGGCGGTCTCGACCTCCGCCGCGCTCCTGGAGGCGCTCGCGTCGTGATGGCCCCGCGCGTCCTCTCGAGCCCGGCGGCGAGGCCCGCCCGCGCCGCCGCGGGCGATCCCGGCCCGCCCGCGCCGCCGCCCGCGCTCTCCGCCGCCGGGATCACGAAGCGGTTCGGGCCGCTGCTCGCGCTCGACGACGTCTCGCTGCGCGTCGCGCCCGGGAGCTTCCACGCGCTCCTCGGCGAGAACGGCGCCGGCAAGAGCACGCTGGTCAAGTGCATCATGGGCTATCACCCCGCCGANGTCAAGTGCATCATGGGCTATCACCCCGCCGACGCGGGCGAGGTGCGGGTCGGCGACGCCGCCCTGGCCATCAGGAGCCCGCGCGAGGCGCTGTCGCTGGGGATCGGCATGGTCTACCAGCACTTCACCCTGGTCATGAACATGACGGTCGCCGAGAACCTCGTCCTCGCGCGCCCGTCGCTCCCGCTCGTGATCGACTGGCGCGCGGAGCGCGAGGCCATCCGCGCGTTCATGGCGCGCATGCCGTTCCAGATCGATCCGGATCGGCCCGCGCGCTCGCTGGCCGCCGGCGAGAAGCAGAAGCTCGAGATCCTGAAGCAGCTCTACCTCGGGAGCAGGATCATCCTCCTCGACGAGCCGACCTCGGTCCTCACGCCCGCGGAGGCCGACGAGGCGCTCGGGATGCTCCGTCGCATGGCCGACGAGCGCCGGATCAGCGTGCTCATGATCTCGCACAAGCTCCGCGAGGTGATGGCCTTCGCCGACGAGGTCACGGTGCTGCGGCGCGGCCGGATCGCGGGCCGCGGCAGGCCCCGCGACCTCACGCCGGCGGCCATGGCCGAGATGATGGTCGGCGCCCAGCCGGCGCGCGCCTC
>NZ_JEMA01000807.1 GCF_001589285.1 Sorangium cellulosum
CGGCGACGTCGAGAGCGCGGCGCCCCTCGCGCGGATCGCCTGGGCGCGCGAGGCCCCCTGGGACGCGCTCGACATCCCCGACGGCGTGACCGGGTGGAGCTCGGTCTCGCCGCCGCGCGATGAGCCGCCGGCCCCGGCCGGCAGCGCAGCCCAGCGCGGCGCCGCGGGCGCGCTGTGCGACGTGAACGCGGCGTCCGGGCTCCGCTGGACGCTCCTCGACGCCCCGCGCGCGGAGCTCACCGTCGAGGCGCCGCCGGGCGCCCACGCGCGGGTGCTCCTCCGGAGCGCCTCGAGCGAGGTGGTCCCCGAGTCGTCGGTGCTCATCGACGGCGCGCCGGCGGCGGTGCACGGCGGCGCCGGGCTCACGTCGGTCGTCGCCGTGGCGCCCGGCCCGCGCACCTTCGAGCGCGCGGCGGGCGCCCCGCCGGTGCTTGCGCGCGTCCCGCGCAGCGGGCGCGCGCCGTGCGCGTCGCTGCGCGAGATCATGCAGTGGGCCTGGGTCGACGGCGCCGTGACCTTCGCGCTCCCCGACCCCGAGCGCGCCACGNTCATGCAGTGGGCCTGGGTCGACGGCGCCGTGACCTTCGCGCTCCCCGACCCCGAGCGCGCCACGGT
>NZ_JEMA01000808.1 GCF_001589285.1 Sorangium cellulosum
GCCACCGCCCCGAGCTTCCGCGCGGTGTCGGCCTTGAACAGGTGGGCGCCGCCGTAGACGGTGTGGACCGGCTGGCGCGCGGCCGCCGCGCCGCGCGCCCCGGCGCGGTCGAACGCAGGATGCCCGGTGCGGAGGCGCGAGAGCGCGCCGCGCAGCGCTTCAGGGGAGAGGCTTGTCTGGAACATGGTGTGCCTTCGGCAGGTCGGGCGCCCACGAGATGCCGCCTGACTCGGCACGTCAAGTAGCGCTCGCGCTGCCCGCGAGGCGGCGGCATGCTGCCACCCGCGCCACCCGAGCGAGCGCGACGAGCGCCCGGGCGGCGGCGCGGCAGGCGGCCCCGGCGCACGCCGTTGCGTGCGCAGCGCCCGGGGTGTATCCGTCATTGGAGGACTTCAATCGATGATGAGACGCCGAGACTTTCTTCGCGCCACCCTGGTGACCGCTGGCTCGGTGGTCGTGCCGACTGCCTGCTCCGAGGAAGACGGGTTGCCCGGCGCCTGCGACGTGAACGAGGACGACTCGTTCTTCCCCCAGTCGGTGGCCTCCGGAGACCCGAGGCCCGACAGCGTGGTGCTGTGGACCCGGGTCGTCGACGGCGGCCACAAGACGGATCTCGCCGTGGCGCTCGTCGTCGCGCTCGATGAGGCGTTCACCCAGCTCGTCGAGCTCAAGCTGGGCTCCAGCAACGTGGCCGTGGCGGGGTCGGGCAGCACGCGGGCGTCCGTGTCGGCCCGGGCGGAGCTCGATTACTGCGTCAAGGTCAAGGTGAGCGGCCTGAGCCCCGGGACCACCTATTACTACCGGTTCTACTACACGACGGGAGAGGGCTGCTTCAGCTCGCGGGTCGGGCGGACGCGGACGGCGCCGGCGCCCGACGCGGACGTGCCGGTGCGCTTCGCCTTCGTGTCGTGTCAGGACTACGTCGGTCGCTACTACAACGCCTATGCAGCCCTGGCGAATCAGCAGATCGATTTCGTCGTCCACCTCGGTGACTACATCTATGAGACGACCGGCGACCCGAGCTTCCAGACGCCCTCCGAGCAGCGCAAGGTCGCCCTCTCCGACGTGAACGGCGCCCTCACCCTGACGTCGGCGGAGGGCGTCGCGTACCACGCCGCCAGATCGCTGAACAACTACCGGGAGCTCTACAAGACGTACAGGAGCGACCGGGCGCTGCAGCGGTTGCACGAGCGCTTTCCCATGATCGTCGTCTGGGACGATCACGAGTTCTCCGACGACTGCCACGGCGCGACTGCCACCTATTCCAACGGCCGGGAGCCGGAGACCGACGTGGACCGGCGCAAGGCGGCGAATCAGGCCTGGTTCGAGTACATGCCGGTCGATTACCCGGCGGGCGACGACTTCCGCTACAGCAAGGCGGCCAAGTACCCGGAGGACATCACCATTTACCGGGACTTCACCTTCGGGAAGCACGTCCACCTCGTGATGACGGATCTCCGCTCGTACCGGGCGGATCACCTGATCCCGGAGGACGCCTTCCCGGGGAAGATCGCCGTGAACCAGGCGTGGCTCGTCGCTCAGTTCGGAACCACGCCCCCGTACGCGAGCCCGTACGACGACATCGACACCTTGGAGGAAGGCCGCCTAAGGGACCTGCTCGTGGAGAGCGCGCCCACGTTCGGCTTCGATCCGAGCTTCGGGTACGCGCAGAACGAGGGGCCCCGCCTCATCAGCGTCAACTTCATCAACGCTGTCGTGGCGAAGCTGAACGAGCAGCGGGAAGAGCCGTTGGAGCCCGTCGATGAGCGGCTGCTCCCCTACATGGATCGCGGCGTCTCCTACGCCGACGTCGGGAAGACCGACTATTTCAGCGCGTTCGGGTCGCGTTACCTCGTGATCAAGGACGCCTTCGACGCGCTGTCTCTGTCTACCGGGGACACCCCCGTCATGGGCGAAGCGCAGAAGGCGTGGTTCAAGAAGACAGTCATGGAGTCGAAGAGCACCTGGACTGTGTGGGGGAACGAGCACTGCCTCTCCCAGCTCGCCATCGACATCACGATGTCCACCACGGAGCCGCTCAATCGGCGCTTTTACCTGAGCTGCGACGGCTGGGACGGCTTTCGCGCGGAGCGGAACGAGATCATCGCGGCGCTCGCCGAGCGCGGCAACGCGGTGGCGATCACGGGCGATCTCCGCGCCTTCGTCGCAGGGACGCCGGCCGTGGACACCGCCCCCACGACGAAGATCGTGGAGTTCGTCGGCGCCGCGATCTCGTCGTCCACGCTCCGCTCGACGCTGCAGAAGCGGGTGGCGAGCCACCCGCTGCTGAAGGACGTCCCGAGCGCGGGGAACATCGCCAGCAACATCGAGAAGCACCTCGTCGGCAGCCCGACGAAGGTCAACCCGCACCTCGCCTTCTGCAAGGCCGACACCAACGGGTTCTGCATCGCCGAGGCGAACGCCGACGAGTTCGTGGTGACCATGTACCAGCTCCCCGAGAGCGCGCTCGCGGCGCCCCTGTACGAGGAGGCGGACATGGACGCGCTCGAAGAGCAGATCACGCTCGCGCGGTTCAAGACGATCAAGACGGCCGCGGGGGAGCCGTCAGAGCTGTACATGGAGGACGGGGACACCTGGACGAAGTGGAACCCGGGCGCGTGAGCTCGGACGAGTAGCCCGGCCCGCGACGGTCAGATCCCCGGCCCCTGTCGGGAGGCGACCGGGGGGCGCGGAGCTACCGGGCCAGCATCACAACGGTGCCGTCGCGGCAGGCGATCGCCATGCGCTCCTCGCCGGCCGGGACGACGGCGACGGGCGTCGAGCAGAGGCGCTCGGCGGCGATCGAGACGTTGCCGTCCGCCTCGACGACGCCGGCGCGGCCGCCCGCCCGCGCGAAGCCGACGCGTCCGGTGCGATCGATGACGACCGGCGGGCTCGGCTTCGCGTCCACCGGGCCGAGGAGGCCGGAGAGGCCGGCGTCGGCGGGCGAGGCGGCCGGCGCGCGATCGAGGGCGACGCGGAGCGCCTCGTCGCCCGCGGCGTTGACGCCGAGGAGCAGGCCGGCGGACGAGAGGACCATCGCGACGCCCCCGGCGCCGATCGCGGGCGGCCCGTCGAGCACGCCGAGGGCGCTGCCGGCACGGACCCCGGTCGTCCCGGTGGGCAGATCCAGGGCGACCAGGCGGCGGCCGTCGACGACCGCGAGCAGCGTGCGGGCGTCGGCCAGCGCGGCGCCGCGGCGAGGCAGGCCCCCGAAGGAGCCGAGCCGGCGCGGCGCGCCGGGAGGGCGCCAGGTCAGCACCGCGCCCGACTCGGTGGTCACGAGCGTGCCGTCCGGCCCCGCGAGCAGGGCGCCGGTCGCGCGCTCGGGGAGCTCGGCGCGGGCGCGCACGCTGCCGTCCGCGGTGAGCTCGACGAGGGAGCGCCCCGCGGCCGCCACGAGCCCGCCGTCGTCGAGCGCGAGCGGCGTCACGTCGGCGTCGCGCCCGCGGAGGCCGAGGGGGACCGCGAAGCGCACGCCGCCCGCGGGCGTGAGCCCGACGGCGAGGCCGGACGAGGTGATCAGCGCGAGGGTGCCGTCGCTCGTGATCACGGCGGGCGCGAGCGGCGCGCTGTCGCCGATGCGCACGCGCCAGCGCTCCCGGCCGTCCGCGCCCAGCTTGACGACCTCGGGGACCGTCAGCGTGAGGAGGAGATCGCCGTCGGCGTCCGCGAGCGGCGCCGCGTCGATGCCGCCGCGGAGCTGCCTCCGCCAGGCCTCCCGCGCGGGGAAGGGCAGCCTCGCCGCGGAGCGGCCGGTGCGGCGCGCGTCGAGCCGATCGCTCGGGGCGAAGCCGCGGGGCGCGCCGACAACGATGGTGTGCGGCCGGCTCGTGTCCACCGCGTCGGCGAAGGCGAGCGGCGCCGCGGCGGGGAGCAGGACCGCCGCGGCGGCGAGGCCCGCCCGCCACAGGCGGCGCGGCCGGCGCGGGCAGCGATCGTTCGCGCGGCCGGCGCTCACCGGGCGCCCTTCTGGGTGAACTCGACCCACACCTCGGGGATCGCGACGCCGTCCGGCGCCGCGAACGGGGGGGCGACGGTGCCGTAGGCGGTGAGGACGTCGCCGCGCTGGGCGGGGTTCTCGGCGCCGTGGACGAGCCGGACCTTGCACGCCCCCGGGGCGCGCAGCCCGGCGCCCGCGCTCGCGGCGGTCGCGCCGCCCTCCTTGCAGCCGGACGCGGGCGACACCGAGAGCAGGAGCAGCGTCGAGTACCCCTGCCGGCGCGTCTCGAGGACCTCGCCGCTCAGCGCGATCGGCTTGCCGATGAGGTCCGCGCCGCCCGCGGCGAGCGCGGCGTACCCGAGGGGGCTCCTGGCGGCGAACTCCTTCGCGGCGGTGTCGATCCGGTCGACGCGGCGGACCGCGATCTTCGCGATGCGCGGGGCCATGCCCTGCATCTTCGCGCGGACCTCGAACTGGGTCGCGCCCACGGACGAGACGTTCATCACGTGGGCGAAGGTGCCGTCGGGGCGAACCGCGATCGGGTGCGCGCCGGCGAAGAGCTGCGCCCCGCGCGCCGTGCGCCCGGCCAGCACGAAGCTCTCCTTGTCGATGACCACGCTCGGGCCGGGCGCCTCGACGACGAGCGGGGCGATGCCGACCGCAACGCTCACCATGCCCTGCTCGCGCGGGCCGTCGGGCGGCGTGACGGTGTACGGCACCTGCCGGCTCAGCGTCTTCGTCTCGTCCGACAGCCCCGTGACCGCCTCGGTGACGTCGATCGCCTCGATCGCCCGGCCGCTCGTGAGCGCGACCTCCTTGCCGTCGAGCACCACCTGCGTGCCCTTGCTCGCCTCGATCACGACCTGGATCGAGGGGCGCTCCCCTTGCAGCGTGCCGAGGTCGGGGCGGATGCGGTAGGCGACGTGGATCGAGACGCCGACCGTCTCGTCGCGCCCGCTGCCGGGGCGGTCGATGGCGACCTTCATCTGGTTTTCGCCGACGGAGAGAGGGCTCGCGAGCGGGATGTGCGCGACGCGGCCGGCGATCGTCGCGCGGCCCTCGCCGACGGCGACAGCGGTGCCGTCGGGGCAGGTCTCGCAGCGGAGCTCGATGACCTCGCGGCCGCCGGCGTCGGCGCGGGCGCGCGCGGTGACCGGGGGCGCGCTCGGCCAGAGCAGCGCGAACAGCACCGCGCCGAGCGCGAGCACGCCGCCCGCGGCGACGACGGCGACGGCCCGGCGCGAGGTGCGCGCGCGCTTCCTGGGAGGCGGGAGCGGCCCGAGCCGGTGCTTCAGGTTCAGGCGCTGCGGGTGCATGAGCGCCGGGTTCCGCAGCGCCGGGACGCGGGCGCGGATCGGCGCCATCGTGGCGCCGAGCTCGGCGGCCGGCTGGTAGCGCGCCTCGAGGTCGGGATCGGGGGCGCTGTCGAACACGGCCGGCGCGCCGGGCGCGAGCGGGGCGATGCCGGGCCGGGCGACGCCGACCAGGGTGCGGGAGGCGGCCGGCGGCGGCGCCGGGGCGCGCCCGGGGGCGATGCTCGGCGCGAGCGGGACGGTGTGGTCGAGGGGCGGCGCTCCCTGCGCCGCGGCCGCGTCGAGGCGCGCTCCCGGGCCGGCCATGGGCGGGGTCCCGACGACGAGCGTGCCCCCGGCGAGGCGCGGGTCCGGCGGCGCTGGCGCCGGACCGAAGACAGCGGCGGGCATGCCGACGATGGTGCGCGAGGCGGCGCCAGGCGCGCCGGCCATGGGCGGCAGCGCGGCCCCGCCGTGGACCGCGCCGCGCGGGTCGGCCGCGGTGGGCGGCGATTGCCGGAGCAGATCGGGGAGCGCGACGCCGACCATGGTGCGGGCCGCGGGCCTCGGGCCGTGAGGGCCCGATCCGGCCGGCGGCGCGAGCGCGGCGCCGCAGTGGGGGCACGCGACCGAGCCCTCGGGGATGGGTTTCCCGCAGTGCGGGCAGTGCATGGGCGCCATCGTAGCGAGGAACCGCGGCGCGGTCAGGCTCCGGGCGCCGCGTTCCACGCGGCGGGGCCGGCCCAGCCGCTGGAAACCGCGGCAGGCGCGCCGGGAGAGCGCGCCCCGCAACCCTGGGGCCGGGGCCGCCGGGGCGCCGCGCAACAGTTGGCCCGGGCGCGGCAGGTACGGTAACGCGGACGTATGCTCGCGAAGCGCATCATCCCGTGCCTCGACGTCAAGGACGGCCGCGTCGTGAAGGGCGTCCGCTTCGTGGGGCTGCG
Source organism: Sorangium cellulosum (assembly GCF_001589285.1). Taxonomy (GTDB): domain Bacteria; phylum Myxococcota_A; class Polyangia; order Polyangiales; family Polyangiaceae; genus Sorangium; species Sorangium cellulosum_G. The sequence continues at coordinate 6,180 of NZ_JEMA01000808.1, forward strand.
GGACGCCGGCGATCCCGTGGAGGTCGCCCGGCGCTACGACGCCGAGGGCGCGGACGAGATCACGTTCCTCGACATCACCGCGTCGCACGAGAAGCGCGGCATCATCCTCGACGTCGTGGCGCGCACGGCGGACGTGCTGTTCACGCCGCTGACGGTCGGCGGCGGCGTCAAGTCCGAGCAGGACATCGAGGCGCTCCTCCACGCGGGGGCCGACAAGGTGGCGATCAACACGGCCGCGGTCAACGATCCCGATCTCGTGCGGCGCGCCGCGGACCGGTGGGGCACGCAGGCGATCGTGGTGGCGATCGACGCGCGCCGGATCGCGGATCCCTCGCGCGTGGCCTGGACGGTGGTGACCCACGGCGGCCGGCGCGACACCGGGCGCGACGCTGTCGCGTGGGCGGAGGAGATCGCGCGCGCAGGCGCCGGGGAGCTGCTCGTCACGAGCATGGACCGCGACGGCACGCGGGACGGGTACGACCTCCTGCTGACCTCGGCCATCGCGCGGGCGGTGCCGGTCCCTGTGATCGCGTCGGGCGGCGTCGGGACGCTGGATCACCTGCGCGCCGGCCTCGTGGAGGGCGGCGCCGACGCCGCGCTCGCCGCGTCGATCTTCCACGACGCCGAGTACACGATCGGCGAGGCGAAGGCGTACCTCGAGGCGGCGGGCGTGCCGGTCAGGCCGGCGCGCGCGGGCGGGTCGGGCGCGGCGGCGGCGCGGGGGCGCTCGTGAGCGCCTGCGTCACGCTGGACGAGGTCCTCGCGGCGGCGCACGCGCGGTGCGCCTCGCTGGTGCCGGAGACGTCGGGCTACCTCGCGCTGGCGGTGAGCGACGCGACGTCGCGGCTGCCGCTGCGGCTCGACGATCGCGCGGTGCTGCTCACGACGGAGGGCACGGTCACCGTGCGCACGCGCGGCGAGCCGGTGGCGCCCGCCGAGGCGGCGCGGCTCCTGCGCGACCTGCTCGCGCGGCTGCTCGCCGCGTCCGCCGGGAGCATGCCGAACCTCGCGACGACGGCGCGCCCGCGGCCCGCGTCGGAGCAGGACCCGGACGCTGTCGCGCGGGAGCTCGAGGCCGCGCTGATCCCGGTGAACCGCAACGCCGCCCGGCGCGCGCTGGCGCGGCTCGCGCGCGAGACGCTGCGCGCCAAGGAGGCCGGCCGGCTGAAGCGCGCGCGCTCGGCGGCGCAGGCGANTGCGCGCCAAGGAGGCCGGCCGGCTGAAGCGCGCGCGCTCGGCGGCGCAGGCGAGGCCGGCGGCGCTGG
>NZ_JEMA01000809.1 GCF_001589285.1 Sorangium cellulosum
GGCGACGTCGGGGCGCGGGTCGGCCCACTCGTCGCCGCCGCGCTCGCACGCGAAATCGCGCCGCGTCGTCGCCCCCTTCACGTCGCCGGCGGCGCCGCCGGCGGGGACGATCTCCACCATGGCCGCGTAGCCGCCGGGCTCGAAGCGGCCGGCCGCGAGCTCGACCGGCTCGCCGCCGCCGCCGACGCGGGCCGTCAGCGTGCGCACGACAGCGCCGCTGCCGAGCCGCGCGATCGTCACCCGGGCNGCGCCGCTGCCGAGCCGCGCGATCGTCACCCGGGCCTCGCCCCCCTGCCCGGCGAGCGGGCGCAGCACGAGCGTCGTCTCCTCGCCCGCGAGGCAGCCGCCGCGCGCCTCGATCGACGCGGGCTCGAAGCGCGGATCGCGCATGAGCCAGCCGAGCAGGGCGTCCCAGAAAGCGCCGTGCGCGCGGCCGGCGGAGCTCGAGGCGAAGGCGCTGAAGAGCAGGCGGTGGCTGCCGTCGATCGTCAGCGCGATCGTCCGGCCGCTCTCGTGCTCGCCCAGCGAGAGCACAGGCATCGGCGCGCCCGAGGCCGTCGTGCGCGTCGGGTGCGTCATCAGCACCGTCGCCCCGGGGAGCGGATCGCCGACCACGTTGGTGCCCGGCATCTCCGGCATCTCGTCGCCGATCAGCGCGAGCAGCGGCGCGAGCACCGGCGCCGCGCGGCCCGCGGCGGTGATGCGCGGCACGAAGGCGCCGAGGTCCACCTTGGGCGCGCGGCCGATGTCGAGATCGACAGGCAGCACGCGGGCGAGCCGCGTGCGCGCGTAGTTGCCCTGCACGAAGGCGTTCGGGCCGCCCACCATGATGAGCCCGCCGCCCTTGTCGACGTACTGGGCCAGCGCCGGGAGGTGCTTGGTCAGGCCGTACGGCGCGGCGTCGAAGTCCTGCAGGACCACCGCGTCGAAGCTGGACAGGTGCACGCTGAAGAGCTCGTCCACCGGGAAGGGGATCAGCGCGAGCTCGTCGGACGCCGCGTTCACCTCGTCGCCCGGCGTGCGCAGGATGAAGAACGCGACGACGTCGACCGAGGCGTCGGCCTTGAGCCACATCCGGAGCGCGCGCACGTCGTACGTCGGCCGGCCCGCGACGTGGAGCACCCGGATGCGGTCGCGCGCGACGTCGAGGGTGATGTACCGGACGTCGTTCTCGGGGAGCTCGTCGCCCTCCGGCGCGTCGATCGCCACCTCGACGATGCGCGTGCCGGCGCGGTCGAGCGTCACGCCGAGCTCGACCGTGCCGACGCCGCCCTCGACGTGCGCCGTGCCCGTCGCGAGCGTCGTGGGCGCGCCCTGCTCGCGCAGCTCGCGGGCGACGACAGGGACCGCGTCGCACTCGAGGCCACCGCTGCACCCGATGTCGATCCGGAGCGAGAGCGGCTGGTGCGCGACGGCGGCGCCGGAGGTGCGGACAGCGCGGACGCTGGCGTCGCGCGCGGACTCGGTCGCCACCGCGACGGTGTGCACCGGGATGTCGAGCCCCTCGAGCGCGGCCCGCGTGGCCGCGGCTGTGTCGTCGGGGCCCGGGCGGTCGAGGCGGCCATCCGAGACGACGACGAACGCCGACGGGCGCTCGTCGGCGGCGCGGGCGAGCGCCTCGAGCGCGGCGCT
>NZ_JEMA01000810.1 GCF_001589285.1 Sorangium cellulosum
CAGCCACGGCGCCGTCACCAGGCCGAGCGCCGCGAGCGGCTCCGTCATGAGGAGCGCCGCGTACACGATGAGCCCCGGCGACAGCGCCGCGAGGAGCGCCGCGACGCGGGCGCGCGTCGGCGTCGTCGCGCAGCGCGCGAGGCGATGGACAACGACGACGAGCAGCGCGCCGGCCACCGCGTTCGCGACCGTCGCCACGTGCGGCCCGGCGCCGAACAGCTTGTAGACGAGGCCCAGGAAGCCGCTGTAGCCGACCGGGTAGTGGCACCAGGGGTGCCACACCGGCTGACCGCCGACGAGGAGATCGTCCGAGTAGCCGAGGCCGGCGGCGATCCGGCGCGCGCCGAAGTCGTAGTAATGGCCGTCCCACACCGGCTCGCGCGCCCACGCGAGCGCCACGTAGAGCCGCGGCAGCAGCGCGAGCACGAACGCGATCGCCGAGAACCCGAGATCCCCGCCGCGGCGCGTCGGGTCGCGGCCGGCGCGCGCCGCCTCGGCGCCGGCCCGCGCCGCCTCAGCCATGCTGCTTCGCGCGCGTGCCGGCGGAGATCTCGCGCAGGCGGCGCATGTAGGTCTTCGCTACCTGGGCCGGATCGATCCGCAGGTACTTGGCAATTTCCTGAACGAATCCCTGTACATAGACGGTCGCGGGCAGGTCGCCCATCGACTCGTTCTCGATCGCCTGGAGGTGCGCCAGCGAGATCTTCGTCCGCTGCGAGATGTCGGTGAGCTCGACGCCCTGCGACTCGCGCACCTTGCGCAGCAGCGCGCCGCTGAACTGCGTCTCGGCGTTGATCTCGCGCGCGAGCTCGGCCTGGAGCATGGCGAGCTCGGCCGCGGCCGCGGAGTTCTCGGCCCGCGCCGGGCCGAGCGGCGTGCGCGGATCGTCGGGGTAGGTCGACAGGTCGTAGGCGCGGCGGCGCACCGGATCGAGGAGCGTGTCGTGCGCCTCCTCGATGCGCGCCTGCTCCTTCTGGAGCACCGCGGGGCTGAGCACGCTGACCACCGGCAGGCTCCCCTCGCGGTAGATGTCGCGCTGCCGCTTGTAGGCGCGCCGGATCTCGTCGTCGGCGGCCGTGCGCGCGAGGCCGAGCGCCTCGTAGAGGGTGGCCGGCGCGGCGCTCTTCGCGGCGGCGGCGAGGGCGCGCGCGTGCGCCTCGGCCGGGCGCGAGTCGCGCGCGGCGAGCAGCGCGAGGATGCGCCGGGCCACGCGCTCGAGGTTGCGCGCGCTCTTCGACGTCGGGCTGTCGATGAGCAGCGGCTGGCGCCGCCGCGCCGTCAGCCACACCGCGTCGTCGTGCTCGATGTGCCCGAGGTAGTCGAGGGAGATGCCGAGGAAGCGCTGCGACACCGCGCTCATCGCCGGGCCGAGCTCGAGGTCGGAGCGGTGCCGCGTCTGGCTGACGACGAGGTGCGGCTTCACCCGCGGGAGCTGCGCGGCCGCCAGCGACGCGACCCCCTCGTCGAACCGCTTCACCTCCATGATGAAGTCGCGCGGCGTCGCGAGCGCCGGGAGCGACCCGGCCACCTTCTCCACGAGGCGGATCTTGAAGCGCTCCTTCATGAGCGCGCGGCGCAGGGTGCGCTGGTAGAGCGCGCGGCAGAAGCGGTAGGCGTGCTCGACAGCGAGCGGCTCGGGGGTTGTGACGCAGATGCCGACGTCGGCGTGCAGGAAGAGGTCGAGCGTCGAGGAGCCGGTCGCCGCGCCGAGGCTGACGATCACGTAGTCGACGTCGAGCTCCTGGATCATCTTCATCCAGTAGGCGGCGCGGCTCGGCCGGAGCGGCGTGGCGGTCATCGGGTCGTACGCGGTCGGGACGAGCCGGAGCCCGGGCACCGTGGTCGCGATCGGCTCGGCCTTGCCCTCCTCGATGTCCTCGCGCGTGACGAGCGGCGGCGTCTCGATCCCGAGCGCCGCGTGCAGCCCCGGGCTGTAGGCGTCGGTGTCGAGGATGATCACGTCGCGGCCGAGCTGCGCGAAGTACACCCCCAGGTTGACCGCGAGCGTCGCCTTCCCGACGCCCCCGCGGCCGCCCCCGACGGCGATCACGCGGCGGGAGCGCGACGTGGAGAACGAGGGGACCTCGCCCGGCAGGGCGAGGTCGTCGTCCGACGAGCCGGGCGGGAGCGTCGAATAGCGGGACGGAGGGTAGGACTCACCGGAGCTGGACAAGGTTCCTCGTGATGCGGTGTGCGGTGTGCGGTCTCGAGACGCGGCGCGGCGAGCTGCCCGCCTCGTGGGAGCGGGCGTGTCCCTCCTAGCACGCGCCGCGCGCCGCCATCAGCGTCGCCGTCGCCGCGGCCCCGCGCTGGCCGGCGCGCGGTCGGCCGGCCTTGCTCGCCGCGGCGCCCGCCGCCAGAGCCGCCTCGACGCGCCCCGTCCGCTGGAGTAGGCGCTTCGCCGTGGCCACCGTCCGACCCTTCCGCGCTTACCGACCTCCCCAGGCTCACGCGGCCCGCGTCGCCAGCCCGCCGTACGACGTCATCTCGACGGCCGAGGCGCGCGCCCTCGCGGCCGGGGGGCTGCACAGCTTCCTCCGCGTCTCCCGCCCCGAGATCGACCTGCCCGAGCGGACCGACGAGCACGACGACGCGGTCTACGCCCGCGGCGCGCAGAACCTCGCCGACCTCATCGCCAGCGGCGATCTCGCGCAGGACCCGGATCCGCACCTCTACCTCTACGCCCAGAAGATGGGTGAGCACCGGCAGATCGGCGTCGTCGGCTGCGCCTCGGTCGCGGAGTACGAGCAGGACGTCATCAAGAAGCACGAGAAGACGCGCCCCGACAAGGAGGACGACCGCACCCGCCACATCGAGGAGCTCGGCGCCCACGACGAGCCGGTCTTCCTCACGTACCGCGCCGACGAGGGCATCGACAGCGCGGTCGCGCAGGCCACGCAATCGCCGCCCATCTACGATTTCACGACGGCCGACGGCGTCGAGCACAAGCTCTGGGTCCTCGGCCGCGCGTCGACCGCCGACCTCGAGGAGCGCTTTCAGCAGATCCCGACGCTCTACGTCGCCGACGGCCACCACCGCAGCGCCGCGGCGGCGCGCGTGCACCGGAAGCTGCGCGGCGACGGCGGCGAGCACGACGTGTTCCTGGCCGTTGTCTTCCCGCACGACCAGATGAACATCATGCCGTACAACCGCGTTGTGCGAGACCTCGCCGGCCGCAGCGCGGAGGCGCTCCTCGCCGCGCTCGGCGAGCGGCTCGACATGGTGCCGGTGCCGGTCCAGGACGGCGCGGCCGCGACCCCGGCAGGTCCCAAGGCCTTCGGGCTTTACCTCGGCGGCCGCTGGTACACCGCCCGGGTGCGCCCGGGGTCGTTCGACGCGAAGGACCCGGTGGCCTCGCTCGATTGCTCGATATGCCAGGACCAGATCCTCGGCCCGATCTTCGGCGTCAGCGACCCGCGGCGGGACAAGCACGTCGATTTCGTCGGGGGCATCCGCGGGATCGGCGAGCTCGAGCGGCGCGTCGACTCGGGCGCGTTCACGGTGGCGATCGTCCTCTACCCGACGCAGATCGGCGAGCTGTTCGCGGTCAGCGACGCGGGGCTGCTCATGCCGCCGAAGAGCACGTGGTTCGAGCCGAAGCTCCGCAGCGGGCTCTTCGTGCATACGTTCTGACGAGCGCGCCCCACCGGGGGTAGACTGCGCGCATGGCGGACATCAAGCGCGTATCACCCGAACAGGCAAAGAAGCTCATCGAGGAGGAGGGATATCTCTATCTCGATGTCCGGAGCGAGCCCGAATACGCGGCTGGCCACCCGAGCGGCGCCCACAACGTACCGCTCCTGCACGCAGGCGCCGGCGGCATGAAGCCCAACCCGGACTTCCTCGACGTTGTCTGCGCCCTGTACCCCAAGGACGCGAAGATCATCGTGGGCTGCCGGTCCGGGCAGCGCTCGATGCGCGCGGCCGAGGCCATGGTGTCGGCCGGCTACACGGCCGTCATCGACCAGCGCGCCGGCTTCGAGGGCCCGCGCGACGCGTTCGGCGCGCTGACCGAGCGGGGGTGGGGGCCGGCCGGGCTTCCTGTCGAGACGACAACGCCCGGCGCGTCGTACGCCGAGCTCCGGCAGAAGGCCGGCAGGTAGCGCGCATTGCCGCGGCCCTGAGCGCATTGCCGGCGGCCGCGCCTTCCGCTACGAACCGGCGTGCTCCACGGTGCGCGCGTCGCAGTTGTCATCCCCGCGCGGGACGAGGCGCGCTGGATCGCCGAGGCGGTGGGGGCGGTCCCCGCCTTCGTCGACCACGTGATCGTCGTGGACGACGCCAGCCGAGACGGAACCGCCGACCTCGCGCGCGCGGCCGGCGACGAGCGCCTCGAGGTGGTCGTGCACCCCGCGTGCCGCGGCGTCGGCGCGGCGATCGTCGCCGGCTACCGGCGCGCTCGCGCCCTCGGCGCGGCCGCCGTCGCCGTCATGGCGGGCGACGGGCAGATGGACCCGCGCGACCTCCCGCGCGTCGTCGCCCCGATCACCTCCGGCGAGGCCGATTACGTGAAGGGCGATCGCCTGCGGCACCCGGACGTGTGGCGCGTCATGCCCCTCCAGCGGCTCCCCCCCCCCCCCCCNTGGCGCGTCATGCCCCTCCAGCGGCTCGCCGCGACGGCGGCGCTCGCCGCGCTCACCCGCCGCGCGGCGGGGCTCGACGCCCTCTCCGACAGCCAGTGCGGATACACCGCCATCTCGGCGCGCGCGCTCGACGCGCTCGACCTCGACGGCCTCTGGCCCCGCTACGGCTACCCGAACGACCTGCTCGCCGCCCTCGCGGCGCGCCGCCTCCGCGTCCGCGAGGTCAGCGTGCGCCCCGTCTACCGCGGCGAGGCGAGCGGCCTGCGCGCGCGCCACGTGCTCACCATTCTCTTCCTCATCGCCAGGAGCGTCCTCAGGCAGCGCCTGAGTTGATCCGGGAAACACAGGCTGATCAGCTTTGGCCATCGCCGCAAGCGTCCTAAGGAAGCGCCTGAGTCGAACCGGAAAATAGAGACTTACCAGGCCAGGACGGAATGTGCCAGTCGAACGAATCGACACGAGGGGCCGCCCAAATCGGTCGACAACTCGCTGGTTGGTTCCATAGCAAGGCAGGCCTGGCGACCTGACTCATCGACTCGTCGCCGAGGGCCCCGCAGGCGCGGACCCCAGGGCCATGCTTCAACCGGTGGGGGTGACGGACGTGGCGATCAGCCGAGCCGCCTGGTTCAGAGTCTGGAATCTGGGGAGGGCGCGGACTCCCTCCTTCACGCCCCGGGTCGTGGCCTATGCGTTCGGCATCGAGCTGCCGTATAGCCTGCTTGTCCCGGTCGCTCACCTGCGGCTGCTCGGCGTCGTGGACTCGCATGTCCAGGCGCGCATGCTCGGGTTGATCGGGCTCCTGTACATCGTCAAGACAGCGGGCCTGATCGCGCTGCTCGTCCACATGCTGCGCCCGATCGAGCGCCTGCGGCGGTACGCCGTGGGCCACCCCCTCCACAGCGGCGCCGGCTTCGACGAGACCGGCAGCGGCGCGGCGCCCCCGGAGGAGCTCATCCTCGCCGCGGCGAACGCCGCCTACGACACGCCGCTCTCGTTCGCGACGGTCTGGTCGGTCTCCTGGGCGCTCCTGTACCTGCCCGTCACCATCGCGTTCTACCTCATCGCGCCGGACCAGGCCCCGATCGGCGTCCAGCGCGGCGTCGCGCTGGCCCTCTTCGCGCTGGCGCTCTTCGCGGCCGCGCTGCCGCTCGCCTACAGCATCCTCGGCCGCCTGCTCTCGCCCGCCGCGGGCGTCATCTCGCTCCTCGCCCGCGAGCGCGGCCTCTCCGTGCCCGGCAAGGGCTACTCGCTCGCTGTCCGCCTCGTGATCCTCGGCGCCTGCCTCGCCATCGCGCCGACGAGCTGGATGGCGGCGATGGTGCTCGGCGAGACAGCGGTGCCGGCCAGGCCCGGCCTGAACCTCACGCTGGCGATCTTCTCGATGGTCGCCGTCACCTGGGCCCCCGTCTGCGCGGGCTTCCTCGCGGGCGCCCTGGCCGGCCCGTTCCAGCAGGTCGCCGCTGTCATCCAGACCATCGTCCAGCGCGGCGAGGTCGACCGGCTGGAGCGCATCCCCGTGTACTTCAAGGACGAGATCGGCGCCCTGGCGAGCGGCGTGAACGCCATGGTCGATCGCCTCGAGGAGTCGTCCCGGCGCACGCGCAGCTACCTGGCGGAGCGCGAGCGCCTGCTCCAGGACGCGGCGCAGCGCGCGGCGCAGCTCGGGGCCGTGCTGGACAACCTCGTCGAGGGGGTGTTCGCGTGCGACCGCCAGGGGCGCCTGACGATGCTCAACGCCTCGGGGCTCAGGCTGCTCGGCCTGTCGGGCCGCTCCGGGCAGGTCGGCCGCATGGTCGAGGAGGTGATGGACCTCAGCCGCATGCGCCACACCGACGGCCGACCGTTCACGCGCGACGAGCTGCCCATGGTGCGGGCGCTCGCCGGCGAGACCATCGTGCAGGAGGAGCAGGTGCTCGCGAACGGCCGCGCGGGCCGGGACGTCTTCCTGCGCACCAGCGCCGCGCCGATCCGCAGCGAGAACGGGGCGATCCTCGGGGCGGTCACCGTGGCCCGCGACGTGACGGAGCTCATGGAGCTCGACCTCGTCAAGGACCAGTTCATCCGCGTCGGCGCGCACGAGCTCAAGACGCCTGTGGCGATCATGAAGGGCTACGCGCTCGCCCTGCTGCGCAACACGAACGACCTGCCGGCGCCCCGCCGCAAGATGCTGGAGGCGATCGACCGCGGCGCGGACAGGATCAACCGCATCGTCGACGACCTCCTGGCCATCTCGCAGGTCTCGCTCGACGTCCTCCACGTCTCCGAGGAGGACGTCGACCTCAGGGAGCTGCTGAAGCAGGCGGTCGACGGCGTCGCGAAGTCGGCGAGCCGCCACCGCGTGCGGCTGTCGCTCGACGCCGAGCGGCCGACCGTTGTGCGCGCCGACCCGGAGCGGCTGCGCCAGGTGCTCGCGAGCCTGCTCGACAACGCGGTGAAGTACTCGCCCGACGGCGGCGACGTCGACGTCCGCGTCGCCGTGGCCGAGCGCGCGCCGGCGTCCTCGCCGTCGCTCTGCGACGCCGCGCTCTTCTCGCAGCGCCACGGCTCGTCGCCGGGCTTCGAGGCGGTCGTGTCCGTGCGCGACCAGGGCGTCGGCATCCCGGCGCACAAGCAGGCGCGGATCTTCGAGCGCTTCTTCCGCGCGCACACGGACACCCGGCACGACTACGGCGGCATGGGGATCGGGCTGTTCCTTGCGAAGGACATGATCGCCCGCCACGGCGGTCGCATGTGGTTCGAGAGCGAGGAGGACAAGGGCAGCACGTTCTATTTCACCGTTCCACTCCGCAGCGAGGCCCCCGCGGTCGACCGACGATGAGCGGCAGACATGCAAAGACTGTGCTCCTGGTGGAGGACGACGCGGACCTCGTGGCGCTTGTCTCCCTCGTGCTCCAGGAAGACGGCTACCGGGTGAAGATCGCGTGCAACGGCCGCGAGGCGCTCGCCAAGCTGGAGAACGACATCCCCGATCTCATCCTGCTCGACATGAAGATGCCGGTGATGAACGGCCCGGAGTTCGCGCGCGAGCTCGAGGTCCGGCACGGGCGACAGGCGCCCATCATCGTGCTCACCGCCGCGGCGGACGCGCACCGGCGGGCGGCCGAGGTCGGCGCGGACGCGTGGCTGGGCAAGCCGTTCGACCCGGACGCGCTGCTCTCGACGGTGAGGCGTTACACAGGGTGAGCGCGCGGGAGCTGCCGGCGCCCGGCGAGGTCGCGCCGCACCTCGGCCCAGTACCGCGCGGGGAACCGCCGGTGATCGAAGCCGGTCGCGCGGAACACGCGGGTGATGCGGGCATATCGGCGCAGGCTCCATTCCCTCATGATCTCGAGCGAGGGATGCAGGCCCCGTGCCTCGATGAACGGCGCCGCCCGCGCGCAGAGCGCCGGCATGACCTCATCGAGCCACGATCGCATCAGGCGCTCGTATCCGGACATACCGACGCAGCGCCCGGAGATCACCTGAGCGCGCGTGACGCCGTGGCGCGCGAGCTCCTCCTCGGGCAGGTAGCAGATGCCGCGATCGGCGTCCTCCTGCATGTCCCTGAGGTTGTTGAAGAATTGATCGAGCCGGCCGAACTCCCCGGCTGCGTCCCAGTGCTCCATCGTCAGGAACGGAACGAGCTGGAAGATGTGGCCTGACAGCCGCATCAGCATCGTGTCGTGCTCCTTCATCGTGCGGATGAGGAGGCCCGGGGCGTGGTAGTCGGCGAGGGCGAGCAGGTAAGCGTCCCAGGCGGCGAGCGAGCGCCCCTGGAGGTCGTCGGCCTCACGCGGCCCGCGCGCGGCGCCTTGATCCGGATCGCTCTCGTCGCGGAGCCACAGCGCGCGGATGGCCGAGAGCTCGCTCGCGAAGGGGCTGCTCGGATCGACGAAGCCGCGTGAACGGAGCAGCCTCCACGCCTCCATGAACCGGCTGAAGCGCCGCTCGTGGGGCTCGATGCGCTCGTTCTCGGCCAGACGGTCGACGATGCGGATCCAGCGGATGCGATCGAGCCACGCCTGCTTCACGTCGGGGGCGAGGCCGAGCACCCAGGCGGCGTTGTCCTCGTCCTTCAACGCGTCGTCGGACAGGGCGCGATAGTGCGATGATCCGACGACCGCTGAGATGGGCTGGTAAGCACGAGCACTCCTCTCCGACACCGGCGCCGCGGCGGGTAGGCAAGGCAGTCGAGGGGAGGTGGGTTGAGTAGGTTTCACGAGATCGCGTGCCGCCGTTGATTGTGCCTGTCGCCGGTGTCGCCCTGCGCTCGCGTGCGGTCATTGGTAATGATGGCTGTTGCCCATCCCGAGGATCTGGATCGCCTGTGCAAGCGATGACGCGTTGTCCGCTGTCCGGTAGAACTTTCCGCTCCTCCCCGAGATGCAAGCTGACGCCCGCTCGCCTTCCTTTATGAGACCTTATAGTCTCCCAGTCGACGCGGAAATTCGTCGTCCAGGGCACGGGCGCCGCGGACAATGCATGGATTCCTTGCGTATTTGCCGGTGCGCTGCGGCAACGCCGTCAATGAGCGTCGGTGTATACCCCGGGCTGATACGTTGTCCAACGGATAAAACCGTGGCTGCCCCGGCGTTTTTGCCGCTTCCTGATCTGTCGCTCCGCTCCCTCTGGTGTCCTGGGCAGATGGGTTTTCCGGAGTTCCTGGCGGATGCCGACGCGCCGCGGCGCCGCCGGGGCGCCACGCCGCGCGACGCCCCGTGAACGCCGCCCGGTGAATCGCTGTTTCTCGTCCTTCTCGTGCGCAGTCTTCCAGTCGCGCGGCGCGATTCGAGCGCTCCGAGAGTCGTTCGGCGCGATGCTAGACGATCTCGGGCGCTCGATGATTCAGCGCTTGTCGTCGTGCCGTGGTGAACGCGTCGAATCTGTGGTTGTGATCACCACCTGAAACGGCCATCCACGCTCGGCGCGTCCACGGGATATCCGCTCCAGACGCAGGAGGTGGAGGAGACGCCCTGGCGGGTCGCGCCCGGCGCGCTCGCGTGGGCGGACGCGGGCGCGCCCGGACGTGAGCAGCGCCACGCGGGGACCGTCCG
>NZ_JEMA01000811.1 GCF_001589285.1 Sorangium cellulosum
GGCTGCCGCGCTACGAGGCGCTCGTCCGCGCTGTCGATCAGACGAGCACCGCGTGGGCCCACGCGCCGAGCCTGCTGCACGAGCGCGGCCGCAGGCCCGCCGCGGGCCAGGCAGGGAGCGCCGTCCACCAGCGCGTCACCGAGCTCGGCCTCGCGCACCTCGCCGCGCTGCGCGCCCTCGCCGAGGCCGAGCCGCGCCGCTACCGCGCGCTCGCGCAGATCCCCCTCGCCTACAGCCCCGGGGTGCTCGCGGACGAGCGCCTCCGCGGCGCGATCGTCGACCTCACGCAGGTCGCCGTGCAGCGCCGCATGGCCGAGGCGCGCGACCCGGAGGCCGTCCTCGGCGCGGTCCTCGCCGGCGTCTTCGCGGGCATGTCGTACCCCCCCGAGGTGCAGGCCGCGCACTTCCTGGCCCTGCAGGGCGCGCTCACCGCCAAGCTGCGCGGCGACCTCACCGCGCAGACCGGCTGGGGCGTCGCCGGCCTCTACGCCGCCGACGCGCTGTACCGGACCCTCTCGGACCAGGCGCCCGACCTCGCGTTCTCGTCGGCGCAGATCGGCCGCGCGCTCTCGCCCGACCCGGCGCTCGCCTACCCGGGCCTCGCGGCGCTCGCCGCGAGCCTCTCGCGCTACGCCGCGCTCGGCGCCGCCGGCGCGCTCGATCCGCGCGCGATCGNTCGGCGCCGCCGGCGCGCTCGATCCGCGCGCGATCGACCCGGCCCGGCTCCCCCCGGAGCGCCGCGTGG
>NZ_JEMA01000812.1 GCF_001589285.1 Sorangium cellulosum
CGGGCGGCGGCGCGCCCACGAGCTCGCGCGTCCGGTCGAACAGCGCGCGCAGCAGCGAGAGGCTCGGCTTGCGCTGGCCCGCCGCGATCGCGAGCACCTCCTCGCGGACCGCGGCGTTGATGGGCGTGGCGATGTCGAGCGCCGCGCCGCGCGTGACGACCTCGCCGTTCAGGAAGTCGACCGCGGGTGGGCGGCCGCGCTCGATGGCGGCGAGCATCGACGAGCGCAGGCGGCGGTAGCGCGCGCCGACAGCGAGGATCAGCGCGTGCTTCGCGAAGAGCCCGGGCGAGCCCACGGCGGATCGCTCGGCGTCCGTGAGCGCGATCCAGTCGAGGTCGAGCGTCCCCGCCACCTTCTCGAGGCGCACGCCGGCCGCGCGCGAGACCTGGACTGTCTCGGTCATGACCTCCAGCGCGAGCCGGCGGACGAAGCGGTGCCGGAGGAGCGCGCCGAGGCGGTCGCCGCCGACGGTGCCGAGCGACGAGATGGCGCAGTTGATGGCGAGCTTCGACCAGCGCGCGCCGGCGAGGTTGTCCGTGACGGTCGTCGGGCCGATCGCCTCGAGGATGCGCGCGAGCTCGTGGAGGCGCGGGTCGCTCGCGCCGTCGAGCCGGCCGAGGACGAAGCCGCCGCTCGAGGTGCGGTCGTACACGCCGGGCTCCACCATGGAGGCGCCCCACGCGATGATCCCGCCGAAGGTGCGCTCCGGGCCGGCGATGCGCGCGATGCGCTCCTCGCAGAGGCCGTTCTGGAGGCAGATCATCGCGCCCGTCGGGGCGAGGTGGGCGACCACGCTGCGCGCCGCCTCCTCGACCTGCGGCGGCTGCGTGGCGAGCAGGACGTAGTCGAACGGCCGGGTGTCCGGGCCGAGCTCGCGCACCGCGCGGCCGCGCACCGTGCCCGGGCTCGCCTCGCCGCGCACCCGGAAGCCGACGGCGTTGATGGCGTCGGCGATGATCGGGTTCGTCGTGAACGCGGTGACGTCGTGCCCCTGCTCGAACAGGTGCGCGGCGATGATGCCGCCGATCCCGCCGCACCCGACGACCAGCAGCCGCGGGGCCGAGGCGCCGCGCGCCGCGGAGGAGCTCGGCGCAGACTCGCCCGCTGAAGAATCGATGAAGCTCATGCGAGATCCCTTACCACCGCTGCGGCGCGGGCTCGACGGGCTCGAGGGGAGCGCCAGCACGGGGCAGGGGCGTCGGAGGTCACCGCGCCGCGTCAGCGCGGCGCAGCGCGGCGTGCGCTCGCGCGTCAGCAGCGCGCGGCGGGCTCGCGGCTCGCCGGAGGAGTGCCGCTGTCGGCGGGTCGACGCCTGCACTGCCGGCATCGTCACGCGTAGGACGAGCCTGTGCCCACGAACAATGGACTATTCAGCTCGGGATCATCACCTGCTGATTTTATGAGAATTTGAACCACAGAGGCACAGAGGGCACAGAGGAGAGAAAAGAAAGATGGCTTATCTATCTCTCTCTTCTGCCCTCTGTGCCCTCTGTGCCTCTGTGGTTCAAATTCTTCCCGGTGTTCCAGCGCCGCGCCGCGCCCTCAGTCCGCCGGCGCCAGCACCTCGATCGCCTTCGGCTCCATCGTCACCGTGATCGGCAGGCGCCCGAGCGGCTCGCCGTCCACGTCGAGCAGGAACGCGTCCTCGACGTCGCGGTTCAGGAGCGTGAGCTCGATGCGATCGCACTGGAAGTGGCGGACGTCCGGGTGGCGGATGTGCGCGCCCGTGTACATGCCGGTCGACACGGCCGCGAAGCGGACGTGCGGCGCGCCGCCCAGGTCGACGACGTCGAACACGCCGTCGTCGGCCCGCGCCATCGGCGCGACCTGCATGCCGGCGCCGAAGAAGCGCCCGTTGCAGATCGCCACCGTGCGCGTCGCGAGCTCCTCCTCGCGCCGCTCGCCGCGCAGCGTCGCCACGCAGCGCACCCGGCCGACGCGGCTGCGGACGAGGCCCCGGAGCGAGGCCATCGTGTACGCCAGCGAGTTGCCGAGCGCCCTCGTCGTCTCGCTGACGATCTGATCCACGAGGCCGCTCATCCCCGCGGAGAGCACGTTGACGAAGAACGCCTCGGCCTGCCGCCCGTCGTGCGTCGCGTACGAGAAGCGGCCCACGTCCATCGGACGCGCGCTGCCGCTCGCGATCGCCGTGCAGTACCTGTCGAGCCGGTGGCTCAGCTTCAGCGTCCTGCAGAGATCGCCGCCGGTGCCCGCGCCGATGATCCCGAGCCGGGTGCCGGTCGCCCCCCTGTCCCGCGCCTGCATCAGGCCGTTCACCACCTCGTTGACGCTGCCGTCGCCGCCCACCGCGACGACCGTCTCGCGCCCGCCGAGCGCCGCCTCGCGCGCGAGGTCCACGGCGTGCCGCGGACGCTCGGTGTGCACGACGTCGATCTCGCCGAGGACGCGCCGGATGGGCTTCTGCATCCCGTCGAAGAGCTTGCCCGTCTTTCCGCCGCTGGACCGGGGATTCACGATGAGGAGGGGGCGCATGCGGGCTCCGATGCTAGATGCCGCAGGCCGCCCAGGGCGAGGTGTTTTTGTGGCGCGGCCAGCGCCGCCGCCGTCAACGCCGCCCGGCGCGCGGTTCCGCGCCGTTCCGCGCCGCCGGCCTCGGTCACGGCTGCTTCGTGCAACCGCAGCCGCAGTCGTCGCTGAAGTAGCTCCACCCCGGCTCGCACACGAAGCGGATCCGCGCGCACGCGTCGTGGCTCTGCCCGACGTACTTCATGAGCGGCCCGTCGACGCAGCCCTGCGCGCCGCCCGCCGCGCCGCCGGCCCCGGTCGGATCGCCGGCGCCTCCTGCGTCCTCCTGGCCCTGCACGTCGACCGCCTCCGCGCCCTTCCCTGTGTCGATCGGCGGGGGCGCCATGGGCGCGCCGCTCTGGGAGCCCTGGCAGCCCGCGGCGAGCGAGCCGCACAGCACGAGCAGCGATGTGGACAGGGTGAGTCTGTTGTTGGGCATGGAGGCGTCCTCGCGGTCAGGTTCAACCGAGCTCCAGGGACAGGCAGCGTCGGCTACGCCCTCCCGCCATGGAGCCCCGGGTGGTTCGAGCGGATCGGGCGGGGCATCGCGACGTCGCCGCCCGCGGGGCGAGCGGCGCCGGCCGGGAGCGCGGCGCCCTCGACGTGCTCCTTCTCGGTCTTCGGCACATCTGCGCCGGTATCGTTGGCGTCCTTGGCGCCGGTGCGCTTCCCGTCGGGCGAGCGGTGCTCGATGATGGCGTTGATCTCGGCCCCGAGGAGCACCGCCATCGAGGAGATCCACATCCAGAGGAGGAGGATGATGACGCCGCCCAGCGCGCCGTAGCTCACCTCGTAGCTGCCGAACCGGCCGACGTAGAACGAGAATCCCAGGGACGCGATGGCCCAGATCACGACCGCCACGATCGAGCCGGGGGTGATGAACCTGAACCTCTGCTCGACGTCGGGGAGCAAGTAATAGAGCGTCGCCAGGACGGCCATCACGATGAGCGCCGAGATCGGCACGCGCAGCCAGAGGATCAGCGTCCCCAGCGGGCCGAGGTGCTCGGCGATGGCCGGCGTGGCGACCGCGAGCGCCGAGGCGAGCGTCAGCAGGACGGCGCCGCCGAGGGTGACCAGGAGGGCGATCCCGCGGCGCTTGAGGAACGACCGGCCGTCCTCGACGCCGTAGGCCGAGTTGAGCGCATCCATCAGCGCGATGACGCCGCCCGAGGCGGCCCAGACAGCGCCGAGGGCGCCGACCGTCAGGAGCGCCGGGCTCTGGCCCTCGGTCAGCGCGTGGAGCCGCTCACCGAGGATGTTCGCCACCGCCGGGGGGGCGACCTGGTAGAGCTCGCCGACCATCCGCGCCGCTTCCACCGGATCGATGACCAGGCCGGCGAGGGCGACAGCGAAGAGCAGGAAAGGGAATATCGCGAGGACGCCGAAGAAGGTCAGCGCAGCAGCGACGGTGTCGACCTTGTCCTTGACCCATTCCTGCTTGAGGTCGTTCAGAAAATCCTTCCAGGGGATCTCTTTTCCGGGCAGGTGCATAGCGGACCTTCGCTGCAGGGGCGCGCGCGGCGCCGGGATGTACTTCCTGGGCGGCTCAAGCCGGGGCGGCTGCCCCTGAACGAGCAACGTGGATGCCAGGCCGAGCGCGGCGGCAGCTCGACCCCCATGGTGACGATCTCTCGCATTGCAGCCCGTCCGGGCGCTGAGCGGCTCCTCCCGTGGGCGTGGCGCGAATTGCCCCACGCGGCACAAAGGCCACATCAAGGCGCGGGCGGACGCAAGCTATCTTTCATCGGCGCGGCGCGCCCCCTCCGGCGGTCCGGCGCAGGCGCTCCGCCGCGTGCGGTCACGACGCTCAGGCGGGCGCTCGCTGTCTGGCAGGCGAGGCGGGCGCGCCCGGAACGGACGTGGCGTGCCGGCCGCTGCGCGGCGCGAGGGCGGGGGAGCGGTCGAGGGCGCCGATGAGGGGCATGGCGACGACGCCCTCGGCGAGGGGGACGAGGGGGGGGAGAGCTCGCGGAGGGCGGCCTGCTGGGCCTGGATGACCTGCCGTGAGGATGAAATTATCCAGTGCTGCGGTGGGGCGAGGGAGGAGCTTGCGAGGAAGCCTGTAGGCCCAAAGGGGGGTATTCGCCGCGCGGCGCGGGGGATGGGCCGATGTCTGAGCGATACGGGCATTGAGAAAACGGTGGGCGCGAAGAGAGGTATTCCGCCCCGCGCGGCGCGCAAGGAAGGGCCGATGTCTGAGCCCAGCGGCCCTCGCTCCATCGGCGGTCTCCCACCTACCGGCTATCCGCTGCCTACCTGAGGGCGCGCTAGCTCATCGCCTTGCCGATGAACTCGTGCAACGCCGGATCCACCCCGGGGCGGTTCCTCATCGACGGCTCCTCCTGGTACATCCTGTTCAGCGATCTCTCGATCCCGGGGTTCTTCCCCGTGAACGCGTCGATGAGCTCCCGCATGCGCCGCACGATCTGCTGCACCGGCTCGCTCTTCGGATCGGAGCCCTTCTGCATCTCCGCCCGCATGTCGTCGTAGATCGTCTTCCACGCGTTCTCCGCCTCGCGCATCTTCTCCGGGCCGAGCGCGTCCGCGCGCTGCTTGAGCTCCGCGAGCTGCTCTGGGGTGTAGTACTTCTCGATCATGGTCATCACCTCGATTGTCTGAAGGAGCTGCTCCACAGAGACGTCCTCCCCCGCCCGCAGGACATGGGCCAGGCCCTCGAGCCGCGCGCAGAGCTTCTGCTCCAGCGCGATCTGCTCGCGCAGCCGCGACAGGTGCAGCTCGATGGTCTGGAGAGGAGAGAAACCCTCCTTGTCCAGACACCCGCTGATCTGCTCCAGGCTGAAGCCGAGCTCTCGCAACGACTTGATGTGCTGGAGCCGGGCGACGTCGCCTGCCGAGTACATCCGGTGCCCCGACGCGGTGCGATGCGACGGAGACAGCAGCCCGATCTCCTCGTAATAGTGGAGCGTGCGTACGGAGAGGCCGGTCTGCCTGGCGAGATCGCCGACTTTCAACGGTGCTGAACGCATGGTGCTTCCCCTGGTTCCAGGGCGGGGGAGGACGTCCATGCCCCGGAGGCTAGGTCCTCACGTAGCGTGAGGATCAAGGCCGGGCCTCCACTTTTTTTTCGCTGCCCTCGCGCGCCCCGTCACGCCCCGTCGCCGGCGGCGGGCGCCGCCGCGACGCTCGCGCGGAGGAGCACGCCGGCGAGCGCCGCCGCGGCCGCCGCAGCCCAGAACGGCGCGCCCATGCCGGCCCGCGCGTAAAGCTGGGTGGCGACGAGCGGCACGATCACACAGGCCAGCTCCTGGAGCGCCTGGTGGCCGCCCTGCGCCTGCCCCTGCGCGGCCGTCCCCGCGGCGCGCGACAGGAGGGCGGAGAAGGACGCGGTGAGCAGTCCCTCGCCGCCAGCGAACACCACGATGGCCGCGACGAACGCCGGCGCCGAGGGGTGGCGGGCGACGACCGCCATGGTCGCGAGGGCGAGGACGACGAGGGCAAGGCCCAGCCCGAGGACGCGCGAGTCCCCGAGGACCTTGGCCAGGCGCTCCAGCAAGATCCCCTGGACGAACACGTCCGTGACGCCGACAGCGATGACGGCGAAGCTCACCGCGTCGGCGCCCCAGCCGAGCCGGTCCTTGGCGAGCAGCGCGAACGTCGCCTGGAGCGAGACGACGGCCGCCGTGAAGAGCACGCCGACGGTCAGGAGCGGACGAAGGTGGCTCAGGCGGAGCAGCCCTGAGAGCTGCGAGAGCGGGTTGAGCTTTCTCCACGGCACCGCCCGGACCCGGGTGGCGGGGTCGAGGCTCTCCGCAAGGAAGAGATAGCTCCCTGCGGCGTTCAGCGCGGTGAGGAGGGCCGCCAGGAAGAACGGCGCCTTCAGGCCGAGCTTCAGGGCCACACCGCCGAGCGCGGGGCCGGCGATCAGCCCCGCACCGAACATCGCGCCTACCCGCCCGAAATACCGGGCGCGCTGCTCGGCAGGCGTCGTGTCGCCCAGGTACGCGAACACCGTGCCCACGTTGCCCGCCGTGAGGCCGTCGATCGCGCGCCCGAGGAACAGGAGGGGAAGGGCGTCGGCGAAGCCGAACAGCGCGTACCCGGCCGCCGAGCCCACCAGGCTGAGCAGGAGCACCGGGCGGCGCCCGACCACGTCGCTCAGCGCCCCGAGCGCCGGCGCGGCGAGGAAGGCGCAGAGCGAGTAGGACGCGCTCAGCAGGCCCACCGCCGAGGCCACATGGGCAGGGTCGCCGTCGAGCCGCGCGGCGAGGAAGGGAGTCACCGGGACGACAAGCCCGGTGCCGGCCGCGCTCAGGAAGGCCGTGGCCTGGAGGAACAGGAGCGCCCCGGGGCGTAAGCCCGCGCCGGGACGGCGCTGGACGGCGCTCGTCATGCGCAGAACGTGACGACCGCCGCGCCGCCTCGATTGAACAAACGCGACGCGGCGCGCGCTCGCGGGCAGATCAGGTCAAGCGCGCGCGTCGCCGGATCGAGGGGCGCCCGGCGCGCCCTCGCTGCGCGGCCAGAGGCGCCGCACCTCGCCGGCGTACATGCCGGGGCTCATGCCCGCGAAGGCGCGGAACTCCCGGGTGAAGTGCGCCTGATCCGCGTAGCCGAGCTCGAAGGCCAGCGCGGTGAGGCGCGCGTCCGGGTCGAGCTCGAGGCGCTCGGTGGCCCGGGAGAAGCGGATGAGCCGCGCGAGCGCCTTGGGAGACATCCCGGCGGATCGCTTGAACTGCCGCTCGAGCTGCCGGACCGACACGCCGAGCCGCCCGGCGAGCGCGCCGACGCGCGCGCCCCCGTGGCTCGCGTGGAGCGCGAGGCCCGCCGCCTCCACCGGGGCGGCGGGGCGGCGGGCCACGCGGCGCTGCGCGAGCAGCCACCCTTCGATCAGCCCGAGCGCCGCGCCGCTTTCGCCCCCCTCGAGGAGCGGGCCGACCCGCGCGGAGAGCGCGCGCAGGCCCGGGCCCACGATCGTGCAGTAGCCGCGCAGATCGGCCTCGTGCTCGAGAAACGCGGCCGCGCGCCACGGATGAAAGCGGACGCCGAGCACGCGCGACAGGCCGCGAGACACCATCCGGGCAGGCTCGTCCCGCACGCCGATCACGAAGACAGGCGGCAAGGGGCGCAGGCGGCCGTCGCGCCCCTCGATGCGCGCGTCGCCGCAGTGGAACACGAGATCGACGCTGGCGTCCGGCAGGAGGCGGTGCTCCTCCGTGCTCGCCGTGTGGCGCTCCTCGTAGGAAGAGCAGCTGTGCACCGCGCCGCGCAAGAGGGGGTGGGGCGCATGCTCGAGGTAGCGGACGTCGGCGGACGCCATCGGGTCCGGCGACTCTGAAAGACGTGCGCGCAAAGAGCAAGCGCCGCGCCGGTCCCCGAAGGGCGCCGGCCGCCTGGCCACCCACGCGCGCTCCGATCCACCGGCGCGGCGTCGCCGCCGCCCCGGGTCACCGCATGCGCAGCGTGTATCTCTCGACCGACCTGTACTGAGGCGGCCACTCCAGGTCGAAGCCCTGCTCCGCGGCGGCGTGCCGCGTCCAGTACGGGTCGTAGAGGTGCGCCCGCGCCAGCGCGCACAGGTCCGCCCTGCCGGCCGCGATGATGCTGTTCACGTCCGCGTAGCTCTGGATGTTGCCCACAGCGATCGTCGGCACCTTCGCCTCCAGCCGCACGAGCTCGGAGAGCGGCGTCTGGAACAGCCTCCCGTACTCGGGCTTGCTGGACGGGTCCGTCTGCCCCGCCGAGACATGGATGATGTCGGCGCCGTGCTCCCGGAGCATCACCGACAGCGCGACGAGATCGTCCGTCGTGAGCCCGCCCGGCGCCCAGTCGGTCGCCGAGATGCGCACGCTCATCGGCTTCTCCTCCGGCCACGCGGCCCGCACCGCGTCGAACACCTCGAGCGGGTAGCGCATCCGGCCCTCGATCGGGCCGCCGTAGGCGTCCGTGCGCCGGTTCGTCAGCGGCGAGATGAAGCTCGAGAGCAGGTACCCGTGCGCGCAGTGCAGCTCGATCAGGTCGAACCCGGCCTCGTCCGCGCGCCTCGCCGCCTGCACGAAATCCGAGGTCACCTGGTCCATGTCCCCGCGATCCATCGCCCTCGGGACCTGGCTCTGCGCGAGGTACGGCACCGCGGACGCGCTGAGCAGCGGCCAGGCGCCGGCCTCGAGCGGCTCGTCCGCGCCCTCCCACATCCGCTTCGTCGCGCCCTTGCGCCCCGCGTGCGCGAGCTGGACGCCGATCCGGGCCCGGGAGTGCGCGTGGACGAAGTCGACGACGCGCCGCCAGCGGTCGGCGTGGTCGGGCCGGTAGAGCCCCGCGCAACCGGGCGTGATGCGCCCCTCCGCGCTCACGTCGGTCATCTCCGTGATCACGAGCCCCGCCCCGCCGAGCGCCCGGCTCCCGAGGTGCACGAGGTGCCAGTCGTCGATCCGCCCGTCGTCCGCCGAGTACTGGCACATCGGCGACACGACGACCCGGTTCTCGAGCACGAGCGACCGCAGCCGGAACGGCGTGAACATCGGCGGCGGCGGGGCGCCGCCCGCGCCGGTGACGCGCGCCCCCGACTGCTCCTCGGCCTTGCTCGCGACGTGCGCGTCGACCTCGCGCACGAACGCCGGATCGCGCGCCTTCAGCCCCTCGTGCGTCACCCGCAGGCTGCGCGTCAGCAGGCTGAACATGAACTCCACGGGGTCGAGCGCCATGTAGCGCTCGGTGTCCTCGAACCACCGGAGGCTCACCTGCGCGGCCCGCTGGAACGCGAGCACCTTGGGCTTGCGCTCCGCCTCGTAGGCGGCGAGCGCCTCGGGCACGCGCGCGTCCCGCCCCAGGCTCTCGACGAGCGCCATCGCGTCCTCGAGCGCGAGCTTCGTCCCCGAGCCGATCGAGAAATGCGCCGTGTGCGCGGCGTCCCCGAGCAGCACCACGTTGCCCGCGCTCCAGCGCTCGTTGTGCACCGTGGGGAAGCTCCGCCACACGCTCCGGTTCTTCAGCAGCCGGTGCCCCTGGAGCTTGTCGGCGAAGAGCTCCTCGAAGTACGCGATCGTCCCGTCCTCGCCCGCGTGCTCGAGGCCCGCCCGCCGGAAGGTCTCCTCCCGGCACTCGACGATGAACGTGGAGCGATCCGGCTCGTAGCGGTACGCGTGCACCCGGAAGAGCCCGTGGCGGTTCTCCTCGAAGTAGAACGTGAACGCGTCGAACGGGAACGTCGTGCCGAGCCAGACGAAGCGGTTCGGCCGGACGTCGATGCGCGGCTGGAACCTGTCGGCGAAGCGCTCGCGGATCCGGCTGTTCACCCCGTCGGCCGCGACAACGAGGTCGCTCCCGGACACGATCTCGCCCGCGTCCTGCACCTCCTCCTCGAAGCGCAGGGCGACGCCGAGCTCCCGCGCCCGCCCCTGGAGGATCTCGAGCAGCCTCCGGCGCGAGAGGCCGCTGAAGCCGTGCCCCTTCGAGACGAGGACGCGCCCGCGGAAGTGCGCGTGGAGCTCGTCCCAGTGGGCGAGGCTGCCCCGGATCGCGTCGTAGCTCGGGCGGTCGGCGCCCTCGAGGTTGTCGAGCGTCGCGTCCGAGAACACGACGCCGAAGCCGAACGTGTCGTCGGGCCGGTTCCGCTCCACCACGACGACCTCGCGCCGCGGGTCGCGCTGCTTCGCGAGCAGCGCGAAGTAGAGGCCCGCCGGCCCGCCGCCCACGCATGTGATCCTCACCGCCCTGCTCCCCTGCTGCTGCGCCTGCGCCCGCGCCGGAGCCTACACGAGAACGTCGGGTGCAGCGCCGCCCGCGCGGATTATAACGATGGCATGAGCGACGAACGGAGCTTCCCGGACTGGCAAGAGCTGTATCGAAGCACCCCGGCAGAGAGCATGCCCTGGTACCACGCGCGCCTGGATCCCGACCTCGAGCGGGCGCTCGAGCAGCGGCAGATCGCGCGGGGACGGGCGCTCGACCTCGGCACGGGCCCGGCCACGCAGGCGTTCGCGCTGGCCGAGCGCGGCTTCGACGTCACCGGCACCGATCTCTCCCACGCCGCCATCGAGCAGGCGGCGGCGCAGGCGGCGCAGCGGGGAGCCTCCGCGCGCTTCCTGCAGGACGACATCCTGGACAGCAAGCTCGACGAGCGGTTCGACGTCGTCTTCGATCGCGGCTGCTTCCACTGCCTCCCGCCGGCGCGCAGGGCCGATTACGTCCGCACGCTGAAGCGGCTCGTCGCGCCCGGAGGGCACCTGTTCCTCAAGTGCTTCAGCGTGCTGGAGCCGTTCGACCAGGGGCCGTACCGGTTCACGCCCGAGGCGCTGCGCGAGATCTTCGGGGCGGAGTTCGAGGTCCTCTCCGCCGACGAGACCGTCTACCACGGGCCCCGGGAGCCGCCCCCGCGCGCGCTGTTCGCCGTGCTGAAGCCGCGGTGAGCCGGGCGGTCCGGAGCGCCCGCCGCGTTCGCGGTATAGTCGTGCCGTGACGCACGAGGCTTCCCTTGACCAGGCGCCGGCGGGCGGGATCGTCCTCCGCTGGCTCATCGGCTTGCGCTGGGCGCTGTTCGCGGTGCTCGCGGCGACGCTCGCCCTCGACGAGGTGCTGTTCGGCTACCACGTCCGGTACGCGATCGCCGTCCCGATCCTGGCGCTGGCCGCCGGGCTCAACGTCGTCCTCGCGCGGCGGCTGAGGTCCGAGCAGGGGGCGCAGAGCGCGCTCGTCGCTGGCGTCGTGGCGCTCGACCTCGTCGCGATCGCCGGCGTCCTCGCCGCGTCGGGCGGCGCGGGCAACCCGTTCAGCGCGCTCTTCTTCGTGCACGTCGCGCTCGCCGCGGCGCTCCTGCCCGCGCGGACGACGTTCGCGCTCGCGGCGCTCGCGGCCTGCCTGTTCGCGGCGCTCTTCGCGCTCCCCTCCGGTGCGTGCTGCCCGAGCCACCCGGAGCACGGCGCCTTCTCGGCCCACCTCTACGGGATGCTCCTCGCCTTCGTGCTGAGCTCGGCGCTCGTCGCCCACGTGCTCCTCAAGGTCCGCCGCGCGCTCGACGAGAGCGCCGCCGAGAACGCGGCGCTGCGCCGGCGCGCGGAGGAGGCCTCGCGCTTCCAGGCGCTCGGCGCGCTCGCGGCCGGCACCGCCCACGAGCTCGGCACCCCGCTCGGGACGATCGCGGTGCTCGCCGAGGAGAGCCTCCACGACCCCGCGTCGAGCGAGGCCGCGCGGCGCCGCGCCCGGACGGTCGCGGAGCAGGTCGAGCGCTGCCGCGTCGTCATCGCGCGCATGCGGGCGGACGTCCGCGCCGACGGGCTGCGCGCCGGCGTCGACGTCGGCCAGGCGACGCGGCGCGGCGTGCAGGCGTGGCAGGCGGCGCACCCCGGGGTCGCCGTCGAGGTGCGCGGCGACCTCGCGCCGCGCCGCACGGTGCCGCTCGACGCGGCCGACATCGAGGCGGCGCTGTTCGCCCTGCTCGACAACGCGCTCGAGGCGCTCGGGCCGAGCACGCCGGCCGCGGGGCCGATCGTTGTCACGGTCGGGGACGAGGGCGGCGCGCCGGTGATCAGCGTCGAGGACGGCGGGGTGGGCGTCCCGCCGGGCCTCGAGGGGCGGCTCGGCGAGCCGTTCGTGACGACCAAGGCCCCCGGCGAGGGGATGGGCCTCGGGCTCTACCTCGTGCGGACGCTCATCGAGCAGGTCGGAGGGCGCCTCACTGTGTCGTCGAGGCAGGGGTCGGACGCGGGCGGCGCGCGCGGCACGCGGGTCGCCCTGCGCCTCGCGCCGGTGGACTCATGAGCGCGGAGCCCGCCTCCGAGCCGACGCTGCTCATCGTCGACGACGACGCGACCTTCCGGTCCGCGCTCGGCCAGGCGCTCGGCAGGAACGGCTTCGCCGTGTTCCTCGCCGGCAGCGCGGAGGAGGCCACGGCGATGGCGCGCGAGCACGTGTTCGAGTACGCGCTCGTCGACGTCCGGATGCCCGGGCAGAGCGGGATCGAGCTCGTGGGGACGCTGCGGAGCATGGATGACGGCATCCGCATCGTGGTGTTCACCGGCTACGGCACGATCGCGAACGCGGTGGCGGCGATCCGCGCGGGGGCCGTGGATTACCTGACCAAGCCGGTCGACGCGGCCCGGTGCGCGCGGTCGCTGCTCGGCTTCGCCCCGGCCGCGGGCGGCGACGAGGACCTGCCGTCGCTCGAGCGGGTCGAGTGGGAGTACCTCCAGCGCGTGCTCGCCGACTGCGAGGGGAACATCTCCGAGGCGGCGCGCAAGCTCCGGATGCACCGGCGCTCGCTCCAGCGGAAGCTCTCGCGGCTGCCGCCCCGCTCGTGAACGATTGAACATTCCAGATTTGCCGGGCGGCGGTTCCTATCGGCCGGGCGGGCGCTATGAAGAGGCCATGCCCTACAAGCCCATCGAGTCCTACGGCATCATCGGCGACATGCACTCCGTCGCGCTGGTCGGAATGGATGGATCCATCGACTGGTGCTGCCTCCCCCACTTCGACTCGCCGAGCGTCTTCGCGGCCATCCTCGACGACAAGCAGGGGGGCAGCTTCGAGCTCGCCGCGGTGCACAGCACGTCGCGCAAGCAGATGTACCTGCCGGACACCAACGTGCTCCTCACGCGGTTCCTCGACGCGGAGGGCGTCGGGGAGGTCTGCGACTTCATGCCGATCCACCGGGACACGTACGGCGCCTACCGCCGCGGCATGCACCAGATCGTCCGCGTCGCGCGCGCCGTCCGCGGGGCTGTGCGCTTCCGGCTCTCCTGCCGCCCCGCGATCGACTTCGCCCGCCGCCCCCACCGTCTCCTCCTCGACGACCCGCGCGGCGCCGTCTTCGACTCGGATGGCCTCGACCTCGCCCTGATCAGCCCGGTCCCCCTGCTCCCCGACGGCGCCGGCGGGGTGACCGCGGACTTCGTCCTGGAGGAGGGCGAGTCGGCCACGTTCTCGCTGCGCCAGGTCGAGGACTGGACCGCGAACGCCGACCTGCTCTCGACGCCGATCAACGGCGACGAGGCGCTCCGGCGCACGGTCACCTTCTGGCGGCAGTGGCTCGGCAAGTCGCGCTACAAGGGGCGCTGGCGCGAGATGGTCGACAGGTCGGCGCTCGTCCTCAAGCTGCTCACGTTCGAGCCGACCGGCGCGATCGTCGCCGCGGCGACCACCAGCCTGCCCGAGGAGATCGGCGGCGTCCGCAACTGGGACTACCGCTACGTCTGGGTGCGCGACGCCGCGTTCACCCTCTACGCGTTCCTCCGGCTCGGCTACACCGAGGAGGCCGCGCGGTTCATGGAATGGCTGATGGCCCGCGTCTCCGAGGAGGATGGCCCCACCGGCCCGCTCCAGCTCATGTACGGCATCGACGGGCGCCACGAGCTGCCCGAGGTCGACCTGACCCACCTCGACGGCTACCGCGGGTCGAGGCCTGTCCGCGTCGGGAACGGCGCGACAGAGCAGCTCCAGCTCGACATCTACGGCGAGCTCATCGACTCGGTGTACCTGTTCGACAAGTACGGATCGCCCATCTCCTACGACTTCTGGCGCGAGCACCGGCGCATGGCCTACTGGGTCTGCGAGAACTGGGACAAGGAGGACGAGAGCATCTGGGAGGTGCGGGGCGGGAAGCGGCAGTTCGTCTACTCGAAGCTCCAGTGCTGGGTCGCGCTCGACCGCACCTTGCGGCTCGCGGACAAGCGCTCGCTGCCGCTCGACCGGCAGCGCATCGCCCGCGCGCGGGACGAGGTCTACGAGACGATCATGACCCGCGGCTGGGACGCGGAGCGGCGGACGTTCGTGCAGTCGTTCGGCTCGACGGCGCTCGACGCGAGCAACCTGCTCATGTCGCTCATGCGCTTCATCTCCCCGACCGATCCGCGCATGGTCGGCACGATCGATCGCACGCTCGCCGAGCTCGCGAGCGACACGCTCGTCCACCGCTACGAGCTCGGCAAGGGCGCCGGCGACGGCCTCGACGGCAAGGAGGGCACGTTCAGCATCTGCAGCTTCTGGCTCGTCGAGGCCCAGGCGCGCGCTGGCCGCCTCGACGACGCGCGGTTCCTCTTCGAGAAGATGCTCACCTACGCCAACCACCTCGGCCTGTACTCCGAGCAGATCGGGCCGAACGGAGAGCTGCTCGGCAACTTCCCCCAGGCGTTCACCCACCTCGGGCTGGTGAGCGCGGCGTTCTACCTGGATCGCGCGCTCGGTCAGGGCGGCTGACGGTGGCGTGACGGTGGATAGGGGGGCTCGCGCGATCCCCACCGGCGTCGGTGGGGCGGCTTCCGCGCGAGCAGAGGAGGGGAGAGGGAGCCGCCGGCAGCCCGGGATATCCAACCCCGGGCTACCGGCGCTCGGGAGTCCATCGAAGAGGAGGGCCGGAGCGGCGCCGTGGCATCCTGGGACGCGGAGCCTGTGGCGCCCTCCGGCGCGGTGCGGTCAGATCAAGCTCAGAAGAAGCCGCCGCCGAAGCCGCCGAGGCCGAAGCCGCCGCCGAAGCCGCACGGGCTGAAGCACGGGTTGATGAAGCTCGGGACGAAGCTGGTGATCGACGTCGTGATCGCCGTCAGACCGCAGCCGAAGCCGCCGAAGCCGCCGAAGCCGCCGAAGCCGCCACCGAAGCAGCGCGCGCCGTCACGCTGGCCGGTCTCCTGCCCCACGAGGCCCGTCTGCCCGACGCCGACCTGGCTGATGCCGGCCGTCTGGCCGGTCTGCGCCCAGCCGAGCGGCGCCTTCGAGGCGACCTGCGCCTGCGAGCCGATCTGCGCCTGCGAGCCGATCTGCGCCTGCCCGAGCTGCGCCTGCGAGAGGCCCACCTGCCCGACCCCGGACTGGCCGATCTGCGCCGGGCCTTGCTGCCCGTACTCGCCCTTCGTCGGGTAGCCCTTGGTCGGGAGACCCTTGCTCGGGAGGCTTCCCTTGCTCGGGAACTCGCCCTTGCTGGGCCCGAGCTCGCCCTTGCTGGGCAGCATCGGGCTGCCCTTCGAGGGCAGGCCCTTGCTCGGGGGCAGGCCGAGCTTGCTGGGGCCCATCTGGCCGACCTGGGCCTGCAGCTGACCCGCGTACCCGCCGCGCTCGGCCTCTTCCAGCGCCTCGGCCGTGGAGTCGACGCTCTCCTCGTCGAGCTCCATCGCGTCCATGTCCATCTCCTCGTCCGCGCCCGCCGCGCACCCGGCCCCGAGCGCCAGCACCATCGCGAGACCCATCATCTTGCCGTGAATCGAGATCATCGGTCCTCCCCGGTGTTCATGCCTGGCCTTGCGGCCCCGAACACCTTGACTCACCCAAGAGCAGGGTGTGTGCCTCGCTCGCCTGTGCAGAGATTGCCGCTCCGAGCCCGCGTGGATTCGCAGGCTGCGTCCTTGAAATAGGCGCTCCTCGGATCTGCGCTCCATTGGGATTTCTCCGCGATTCGCTCGAGATCGATCCTGGTGACGCGCGTGGCGCGGCGCCGGTTTCACGCCGAATCGGCGGCTTGTTGCCCTCATCGCGCTCCTGCGCGCGGCAAAAACGATACGAGACGTGGCCCCCTGCGCTCCCCGCTGCGCGGCGCTCGCGTCGATGCGCTGCAGGTCGCGTCGAGCAGGGGTGTTCTCGGAACTCACAATATGTGGAGCTACCCTCCGCGCCCAGAAAAACGCGGGCCTTTCGCAGCGCCGACGCAATCGATCTCGCCGTCCCGGAAAGACGGCCGCGCTGCGCCCAGCCTGCTCAGCGCCGTGCGGGTCGGCACGTTTGTGCATCCGCGCGCTCGCAGGAGCGGAATCCTCGCCGTGGGCCGGAACGCTCCGCCGTGGCCGTGATCGAACCCTCCACGACATAACCGCTCCGGCGCCGTGTCGCGACGTTCCGCGCCGTTCACGCGTGCTCGCTTCCGGCCAGGTCACGTGTCCGCAGCGACCCGCGCCGGGCCCATCGAGGACGTAAGCCACGGCACCAACGTGGGAGACGACGCGAGAGCAAGGGCGCGAAGAGGCGTTTGCCGCCGGGCGCCCGGAGCCCCTGTCGGCGCGCCGCGCTGTCGATCTCCGGCGGGCTCCAGCGGGGCGACCCGCTGGTAGTGAAGTTTTGCGCTGAGATTGCAGCCATTACCCGCGGGTTCGGACTGAGCTAGATTTCGTGCTGCGCTCCTCGAGCTCCTCCCTGGAGACGAAGCCCGTTGCCCCGGCGGCACCGCGCCGGCTTCCGCGGTGGACCCGGGAGGCAGCGAGGGCACGGAGGAGAAAGAACGAGCGTCTCTGTGTCCTCTGCGCCTCCCGGGCCCGTCTCATGAAACAGGGGCGAGCCGGGAAGCGCGGTACCAACGCGAGGTCTTCACATGAGTTCGAAACGTTCCTTGGTGATACTGGGCTTCTTGGCTTGTGGATGGATGGCCTGCTCGTCGTCGGACGGGGACGAGGGCACGGGCGGCGCGGCGGCGTCCGGGGGCGGCGACCCCGGCGTCACCAGCGCCGGCAGCGGGACGACGAGCGGCGCGGGGGCTGGCAGCGCGACAAGCACCGGGGCGACCAGCACCTCGGCCAGCAGCACGAGCAGCACCGGGGCGAGCAGCACCTCGGCCAGCAGCGCGAGCAGCACCTCGGCCAGCGGCGCGAGCAGCACCTCGGCCAGCAGCACGACGGGCGCGGGGGGCAGCGACCCGGGCACCNACGACGGGCGCGGGGGGCAGCGACCCGGGCACCGGGTCGGATTCTCCGGCGTGCGCCGGGCTCAACAACGGCTCGGGCACGACCATCCCGTGCGCGACAACGACCGACGGCAAGGCTGTGTGCTTCGCGTCGACAACGCCGACGACGCTCACCTACGAGGGCGGCGGGGAGGTCACGGGCGTCGTCCAGGTCACGGGCAAGGGCTTCACCGAGGAGGCGTGCGTCCTGCTCGACACGGGCGCTGTGCACTGCGGCCGTCACACGACGATCTCCAGGACGCCCACCGTCAGCGCGGGCGCGACGATGGTCTCCGGCGGCCTCAACCACGCGTGCGCGATCGTCGGCAACGCCGTCAAGTGCTGGGGAGGGGACCTCCCCGCGGACGTGACGTTCGGCGGCGAGGCGCCCGTCCAGGTCGCTTGTTACTACCATGGCTGCTGCGCGGTGACCGACGCAGCGAAGCTGTACTGCTGGGGCGAGAACAACGGAGGAATGCACGGCATCGGCACCTCATCAGGCACGGGCGGCCCCGCGTCGCCCACGACGGTCCCGGGCAGGGCGCTCTACGTCGGTCCGGGTCAAGATCACATGTGTGCGGTCTTCGAGGGTGGCAAGGTCCAGTGCTGGGGTCAGGACTGGAACAAGCAGCTCGGCGGCCTCGGCGCCTCGTCCGACCCGGGCGTCACCCTGGTCGCGTCGGGCGCGGTCGCCGTGGTTGGCGGGCAATTCCACACCTGCGTGCTCCTGGCGACGGGGCAGGTCCAGTGCTCGAGCGGCGGCCAGTCCGAGGGCGCAGGGCTCGACATGGGCCGGCTCGCGCCCGTCGCGGGCATCTCGACGGCGGTCGCGCTCTCGGCGGGGAAGCACTATAGCTGCGCCCGGCTCGCGGACGGCTCCGTGCAGTGCTGGGGCGCGATCAGCCACAGCGCCACCCCCGCGACGATCAGCGGCCTGAGGACCCGCGACTGCGACTGATCCGCGCAGGCCACGCAC
>NZ_JEMA01000813.1 GCF_001589285.1 Sorangium cellulosum
ACGAGCGGCGCCGGTGGCACGAGCGGCGAGGTGGTCCACGTGTTTGGTCCGTTCGAGTTCACGAGCGATCTGCAGGGGTTGGGGGTCGGTGACTACAGGATGGTGCCAGGCTCGAGGCTGGATCTCCTGGGCGAGTGAACCAGGTTGCCTGTGGCGCTCGCTCTCGCGCTGCTGCGCGGGGCGAGCGTCCGCGCCCGCCTCATCGCTGATCGAGGGAGCGCGCATTTCGGTGCGCCCCTATGCGCGCTCTCGGACGCGGGCTGCAGAGGCGGCGTCCTGGTGCAAGCGGGCGATCAGGGTCACCAGCACATCGAACGACATCACGGCATTCGAGTGCTTGGTGTGGAACACCCCGCCATCCACAGCCAGGATCTACGACCGCTCTGCCCAGAGATTGGATGCGACGTCGGCAATGCGTCCGATCGCGATGGACTTCCCCTCGATCCGCGTCGCCGTGCTCGGCATCAAGACCGAGGCGCAGGCGGATCAGGCCGCCTTCTACGTCCCCAGTTACCTCAAAGACGCAGGCGTGGAGGTGATCCCGGTCCCCGTCTACCACCCCGACGTGACGACCATCCTCGGCCAGCAGGTCTACCGACGCCTGGCCGCTGTCCCGGGCCCCATCGATATCGTCGACGTCTTCCGGCGCGGCCCGGACGTGGCCGGGCACCTCGACGACTTCCTCGCAGCCCGGCCGCGCGCCGTGTGGCTCCAGACCGGCATCCGCAACGACCAGGTCGCGGAGCAGCTCGTGAAGGCCGGCATCCTCGTCGTGCAAAGCCGCTGCCTGATGGTCGACCACCGCCGCTTCGCCGGGCGGGGCTGAGGCAGGGCGCCGCCGCGCGCGGTGCCGCGGTGGCCAGCGCGCCGGGTGGCGAGTCGGCCGTCGCCGAGGGACTTCCCGGGCGCGGCAGAACGGGCGAGCATAAGCTGAATCAGTCGCAGGGTTCTGCTTGGATTCGCCGAGGCCACGTGGAGCCGCGGCGCGGCGCTGCTCGGCGTGATCACGTTGCCCTGACGCCCGCGCGCATCTGCAGGCGCACGGGCAAACGAGGGCGGCCCGGCGAGCCGGGCCAGCCCCCTGGCCTCAGAGGACCCCCCTGGGCGAGGAGCCGCGCCTAGAGGACCGATCAGTTTGATT
>NZ_JEMA01000814.1 GCF_001589285.1 Sorangium cellulosum
GCAGCGATCCAGAATCTCGAGGCGGCCCAACGCCTGATGCAGCAGGCAGCCTAACATGCCGGAATTAAATAGATTTCAACATGTTTGTCGCTCTAGGACCTGACCGACCGCGCGAGTTGGAAGATGACCGAGTTCGTTCCACACGAGCTCGGTGCCGTCTTCGTGATAAGCCCCGTCGAGGAAGACCACGTGCAGATGCGGATTGAGCCGCATGTCGCCGGACGTGCGTTGCACGGCGGTCACCGCGCCGCTCTTGACCGCGTCATGGCCACCGTCACGGCGCTGGGCGCGCGGGGGCGGCGCCGTGGGGTTCGTCGCTCCCCCCCGAAACCCCGCAAGAAGTGACGGATCGCGACGGTTCGACACCGCACCGGAATCCTGGCGGGATTTCTCACGCGCGGAACCAGTTGCTGGTGATGATAGTCGCGCCCGTCGAGCCCGACGTCGCCTGTCCGCGGGTCAGCCGGCGCTGCGCAGGGCGGTCTGCGCCAGGGCCCGTCGACGGAGATCGAGGCTGAAATGCTGGAGCACCCAGCGCTCCGCGTCGTTGACGGACGAGAAGACCCTGACGGGATGCGGATGTGGCTTCAGCCAGTTGAGCGCGGTGAGGATGCCGTTCACCAGGCTGGATTCGCCCACGATGCCGGAGGCGAGCAGGTGCGCGCGCACCTGGCGTTCGTGATCGACGTACATCTGCGCAACGGCCCTCCGCTGCACGGCGTTCGGCATCCTGCTGCCGCGCGTGTCGTTGATCAGCCCGAAAGGCCCGCTGGCGATGAGCTCGATCATGTCGCTCATCAGCGCGTCCCAATCCTCCTGGGTGTAGCGCGCGCCGGCTCGCATGACGACAAGCGGATAGCGCGAACGATCCAGCTCAACCCCGTGATTCAAGGTCGCCTCCGTATCGAGGGACGCCGCTCCGACGCGGGATACGGATGGACAGAGGGAGCTCCTGGATCATGCGGGGTCGTGAACGTCCCGCCCGGCGCAGAAGGGCGATACTATTGAGTAAGAACAAAGCGGTTCGAGGATGTCAAGGCTCGCCTCGCGGGCCACGCGGAGCAGCGCGACGAGCCTCGATCGCCGTCGCGTCGCAGCGCGATGCGTCGCCCACGAGCCCGGAGCAGGCGCGGCGGCGAGCGTGAGGGCGGTGAGCGCGGGAGAGGCGCGGGAGAGGTGGGGAGGGCGCGAAAGGGGGCGAGGGCGCCGGCGCGGCGCGCCGACCGACCTCGCCTCTCGCGGGAGCGCGTGGGGGAGGGGCTCAGTTGACCGGCGGGACCTCGGTCTTGCAGCCGACGCGCAGCTCGACCTGACCGCCATCGCGGAACTGGGTACATGTCGCGGGGCACATCACGATCTTCGTCGGCGTGCCGCCGGTCGCGGGGTCGACGTCGTAGTACCAGCCGCCGGCGGCCGCGTCGCAGCTCGCCTCGTCGGCCACGTAGAAGATCGTCGACGGGTCGTTGCCGTCCGGCCGCGCGTGCTGGACGTTGAGCGTCCCGTAGTCGAGCGTCTGCCCGGCGGACGGCGCCGGGACCTGGTACTCGCACGCGAGGCTCTTGCCGCGGATCTCGGTGAGCGCGTCGAGGAACGCCTGCGTCACGTCGGTGTTCGTGTCGATGAAGAAGGCCGACGTCGTCCCGCCGCCCTCGGCGATCCGGTCCATCGTCGTCTGCGCGCCGTCGTCGTTGCCGTCGAAGACGCCGATCACGAAGGTGGAGATGCTCGGCGTGCCGCTCAGCGCCTCGCTCGCGATCTCCGCGATGCCGCCGGCGCTCAGGGGATCGCACTCGGTGGGCATCCCGTCGGTGGCGAGCACGGTGACAACCCGGTGCGTCGGGTTCGCCTCGGCGTGGGCGCGGGCCTGCTGGAGCGCGCCGGCGAGGGCGCCGGAGGTGGGCGTCGCGCCGAGCGGATCCTTCTGCGCGATCGAGGCGACGAGCGCCGCGGCGCTGGCGTCGTCGAGCGGCGTGATCGGGACGGCGGGCGCCGCGTAGACGTCGGGGTTGCACGAGTCCGGGTGTGCGCACTCGCTCTCGGTGAGCTGCTCGCACGTCCCCCCGCGGTTTCGGCAGCTCCCGCCCGCGGGCGCGCACAGGTCGCCGCTGACGGAGCACTTGCCGAGGGGGATACAGGTGTCGCGGGACCCGCAATCGTCGTTCGTGTCGCAGACCTTGAGGGGCGTCGCGTTGCGGCAGATCCGCAGCTGGCACGGCCCGTTGGCGCCGCACTGCGAGCTCTCCGTGCAGGTCTCGGGCACGCCGGGGTCGCGCAGCGGGAAGTACTGGAGCCCGACGCCGAGCCCCGCCGACTGCGGGTCGATGAAGAACGCCTCGAGCGCCTCGGTCACGGCGTCCCACTTGGTGACGCGGGTCGAGAGCCGCTCGTCCATCGACCCCGATGCGTCGAGCATGATGTAGAGATCGAGCGGCACGAGCTCCGCCGTGCTCGTCTCACCCGCGCACGACATGTCGCCCCCCGCGCCCTCGCCCGAGCCGCTGCTCGGCCCCGCCTGGGTTCCTCCGGGCTCACCACCCGGGCCGTAGCCCGCGCTGGAGCTCACCCCCGCGCCCGCGCCCGTCCCCGTGCCGGTGCCAGCGCCCCCGCCCGACCCCGAGCCGGACGCGTCTCCGCCGGTCCCCCCGCCGAAGACCGAGCCATTGGACCCACCGCACGCCGCGAGGATCACGCTGATCCCTGTCGCCGCGAGCGCCACCCTCGTTGACCGGTTCTCCATGAAAGTATCGAAACACCCCGGAAGACCTTTGTCGAGTGTGCGCTGAATCGAGCCCCACCCAGGAGATGGTCAGATGTGGTGTCGGGTGAGACGCTCTATCAGGGGTGCGGGGGACATCCGGATTCAGGGGTGTCCTGGAGAGCAGGCAGCATGCGGGCGCACGGGCGCTCCGCGCCGCCGAGCGCCCCGGACCGCGGGCCGATCCGAGGCGTCGCGGGCCCTGGAGGACATGGGGTATCGGGGCGTCGTGTGCCTTGACGCACAGGGCGCCTCGGGGGCGCAGGGGGCTTTGCGGCGCGGGCGGCTCCGGAGCGCAGGGGCTCCGGAGATCAGGATTGCTTCTTGGGCCCGACGAGGCTGCGGAGGACGGCGCGGGCGACCTCGGCGCCCGTGGCGTCTCGCATGCTCACGGGGATCTGGTACTCCCGGCGCTCGCTGGTGTCCGGGACAGGGCACTCGCAGACGGCGCGGATCGTGCCGCGAGACTTCTTCAGGTACTCGATCGAGAGGCCCGCGACGATGAACCGGGCGTCGTCGGGCAGCGAGTAAGCCAGCGCGGTGTTGGCGGTGAGCTCGGCGAGGTTGACCAGGGCGACGGCGTGCACCGAGCGGAGGTGGTTGCGCAGCCCGGGACGGTCGCGCATCGTCACCTCCGCGCGGCCGCGCTCGAGGACCTCGATCCGGGCGCCGATCGTCCCCGTGTAGGGCGCCATCCTGCCGAGGAGCGTGCTGAACAGACGCTTGCCCCCGGGCATGTGGCGCAGCCTGTCCCAGAGGTCGCGGAGGACGTTGCGGTGCGAGGTCGCCGTGAGCGAAGCGAGGGAGAGATCGGAGAGGTTCATGCGCTGGATCCGCGTTGCGGAGGCGGCAGCGTGCCTCAAGTCGCCCGCGCGCGCACCTGGAATGCAGCGGCCGTCCGCCTCGCCCGCTCCGGCTCACGGCCAGGGCGACGATCTCGTCCGCTCCGCCGGTCGGCTCTTGCGTTTCTTGCGTTCCAGGAGCCCTCCCTGGGCCGCGAAAAAAGGCCTGAAAGAGCAATTCGCACCGCGAATTGTCCATCTGTCGGACATTGAATCGTTGGATGTGTCGTCCGGGGCGCCAGCGCCGCGTCTTCGCGCAGTTTCCGCTGTGTTTGGGGCCCACGGGGGGCGGCGGGCGGCCGCCCGGGGCCAGCGCGGGCCGCGGGGCGCCTGCCGCGCGCGATAAACCCCCGTCTGGCCCCGGAATTTGGCATTGTATGACACGACCTCGCCGCCCGGGCCAAGGTGGTCCACCCGAGAAGGAGCGAGCTTTCGAGCTGCTCTTTCGTGAGAAGACGTTCGCGCTCGTATGGCGCTGGTTGACGCGCCTGGGAGTCCCGCTGCGCGACCGTGGAGATCTCGCGCAGGACGTCTTGCTCTCTGCGTACCTGAGCTTCGACAACTACAAACCTGAGATCTCCCGGCCCGAGAGGTGGCTGAACCGTATCGCGGTCCACACGGCCGCGCACTACCGCGAGCGGGCCCAGCACCGCTACGAAGAGCTCGTGTCGGAGGAGGAGTTCCCGGTCCTCGTCGACCAGTCCAAGACCCCGGACGAGCTGATGATCTCGGACCAGGAGCGGCTCATGGTGCTCGAGCTCCTGCACCACCTCGACGTCGACGCGCACTCGATCCTGGTCGCGCACGACCTCGACGGCGTCCCGATGGCCGACATCGCGCAGCAGCGCGGCATCCCGCTGTCCACGGCGTACAAGTGGCGCGCGCGCGCGCTCGCGCTGTTCCACGACATCGTCGCGAAGCGCCGGCGCGAGGACCGCAAGAAGGAGGGCCCGCGCTTCGTCGTGCCCGTGGATCTGGCCGCGCTCGTCGCGTCGGC
The DNA here is from genome assembly GCF_001589285.1 of Sorangium cellulosum. Lineage (GTDB taxonomy): Bacteria > Myxococcota_A > Polyangia > Polyangiales > Polyangiaceae > Sorangium > Sorangium cellulosum_G. Next base: position 4,595 of record NZ_JEMA01000814.1, read on the forward strand.
GCGGGTCGCGCCGCGCGTGCCCGACGACGTGCGGCTCTCGATCCTCCGCGGCGTGCAGGAGGCGGCGCGGGCGCTCGAGGACGGCGCCGCCGGCAACGCGGCCAGCGGCGCCGGCAAGGCGGCCAGCGGCGCCGGCAAGGCGCTGAGCGACGCCTCGGCGTGGCTCAAGGGGCTCTGGAAGCTCGTGTCGACCGCGGGCGTGGGGCCGGTCATCGCCGCGCCCGTCGCCGTGACGGCTGTCGCGGGGGCGCTCTGGCTCGCGCGCCGCGCCCCGGACCAGCCGCCCGCGCCGGAGGTGATGCACGTCGGGCCCGCCATCACGGCGGCGGTGCCGCCGCCGCCCGTGGCGCCGGAGCCGCCGGCGGTGGAGCCGGAGCNGCCCGTGGCGCCGGAGCCGCCGGCGGTGGAGCCGGAGCCGGCGGTCGTCGAGCCGGAGCCGCCCCCTGTCGCCGCGGAGCCTGTCGAGCCGCCGCCGAGGAGCACCGCGGCGGCGCGACGCCCGCGCCCCCCGGAGCCGGTCGAGCCCGCGCCGGAGCCCGTGGCGCCGGCGCGGGCGGTCACCACGCCCGGAGGCGACAGGGACATCGCCCTGTTCGAGGCGTGCAGCGAGGCGGTGCAGCGGCGCGAGCCGCTCCGGGCGATCGCGGCGCTGGAGCGGTACGAGCGCGAGATGCCGAAGAGCGCCTTCGGGTCGGAGCGGACGGTGCTCTGGATCCGGGCGCTGCGGCTCGCGGGGCGCCTCGGCGAGGCGCGCGCCCTGCTCGAGCAGGCCCGGCTCGATCCGGCGATCAGCCAGCGGCTCCTCGACGAGCTCGAGGACAGCCTGATCGTGCCGTGAGCGGCGCGGGGCGCGCGGGGCGCGCTGGGCTCAGTCGCCCGCATACGTGCCGAAGCTCGCGCTGCGGCTCGAGGAGACCTGCGGCGCGGCCTGGCCCACCTGCACGACGGCGGACAGGAACGCGGCCGGCTTGAGCCCCTCGTCGGGGCCCGCCTCGTTGGTGATGTACTCCAGCCCGAGGCCCGCCAGGAAGCCGAACGACGTTGTGTTGCCGCCGGATCCGAGGATCGGGACCGTCGGCGCGACGCCCAGGTAGCCGAGCAGGCCGACGCGCCCCTCGCCGAGCGTCTGCACGAAGCCCCCGAGCTGCGCCGCGACAGGGAAGGCCCGGCGCTCCACCGGGTCGTAGCGGTCGATCGCGAGCGCCACGCCGACGGCGCTGAGCACGCTGCGCGTGACGAGGGGCTTCTCCACCCACGGCGCGCGCGTGATCTGCAGCGTCGCGAGCATCGCCGGGACGGTCAGGTAGGCGCGGAAGCAGCTCCCGGCGCCCTCGAGCGTCTCGAAGTTGTCCTCCCCGCAGAGCGGGACCGAGTGGATCGCCACCGAGCCCACGAGGCGCCGGGCGCGCTCCGGATCGCCGGGCTCGTTCGAGCGCAGCGAGCTCGCGACGCGGCCCGCGTCGGACAGGAGCACCACCTTGCCCTGGGGGCTCAGCGGGTCGCTGTAGACGGCCAGCCGGAGCCGCGCGTCGCCGTCGAAGTCCTCCGCGAGCGGCGGGAGCGGGAACTCCGCGCTGCTGGGCGTGACGATCCACGTGCCGTCCTGCAGGAGCTCGATCGGCGCGCCGCCCCGCATCTGGTCGGTGCGCGTCAGCGAGACGTGGAGCGCGAGCGGCGCGACAAGGCGGTGCTTCGTCTGGCCTGTCAGCCGGATGCGGCAGTTGCCGAGCCGGAGCGGCGCCGGCGAGATGACGACAGCGCCGTGCGCGAGCGGCTGCGGGCCGGGGCGCGAGGGATCCGCGTCGGGCGCCCGGCGCGGGGGG
>NZ_JEMA01000815.1 GCF_001589285.1 Sorangium cellulosum
CGCGCCGCCCACCCAGGCCGCGCCCCCTGCGGCATCGCCGGGCGGGCCCGACGCCGGCCGCGGGCGCGCCGCGTTCGACCCCTGGATAGCCCTCCCGGACGACGCGTTCGGGCCCCCGCCGCCGCCGACGCCCGCGCCGGGCGAGGGGACGCTCAACCGGGCGAACATCCCGCTCGGCCGGCGCGGCGCGATCGGCGTGGAGACGTCGTCGTTCACCGGCGGCGACAGCGACGTCTCCGGGCTCGCTGTCTCCCTCTTCGCCCGCATGCCGTTCTCCGGGCACACCTTCCTCGACGTCCGCGTCCCCTTCGGGCTCGCGATCGACGAGGGCACCGACGCCGTGCTCGGCAACGTCACGTTCGGCGCTCACCACATCGTCCACGCCGGCCAGAGGCTCTGGCTCACGGTGGGCGGCGCCGTCGGGCTGGCGACGCTCTCGGGACAGACCCACGACCACAAAAGCTACGAGCCGGTCGGCGCGAGCCGGGCCTACTGGGATCTCCACGAGTACTTCCCGAGCATCCTCCCGATCCACGCGCGCCTCGGCGCCGAGGCCCATTTCGGCCCGCTGATCGCGCGCGCCCAGCTCGAGCCCGTGCTCTACATCCCGCTCGGCCGCAACGAGGAGTACGAGCTCGCGATCCAGCACGCCGCCGACATCCAGATCGGCCACAGCATCGGCGGCGGCCTGCGCGTTCAGGGCATGGCGCTGCCCACGTTCGACAACGTGGGCGTCCGGCACGCTGTCGCGCGCAACCTCTACGTGCTCGCCCTCGAGCCGTTCCTCACGATCGAGCGCAGGCTCACGTTCATCCGAACGGGGCTGCTGCTGCCCTTCGACGAGGAGCTCGGCCCGCCGCTCGACCACACCTGGGGCTTCCGGTTCAGCGCGGGCATCCGCGTCGACTGAGGCCCTCGACGCGCGCTCCCCGGCGGCTGCGTCAGCGCTGTTGAGCCCGGCGGCGCTCGACGCCGCAGCGGTCGCGCGCGCAGCGACCGAGCCTGCCGCCGAGCCCGCGGTCGTCAGCCGCGTCAGCCGCGGCGGCTCGACCGAGCGGCGCTAGGCGCCCCGGGCGCGGCTCGCCTCGCCGATCGCGTGGGTGATGTGCCCTTCGAGCTCGCCAGCAGGCAGCTGCTCGGACTCCACGACGACGAGGCGCGCGCCCGCGTCCTCCGCGAGCAGCTCGAATGTGCGCGGCGCGCGGTCGTGCAGGTGGCTCGGCAAGACGATCGCCAGCGGGCGGAGGCGAACAGCCACCGCCCACGCCGACGCCGCCTCGCAGGAGCGGACAAGGAAGCGTGCCCGCGCTGCAACCCTGCGGCAACGAGCCAGAAAACTCGGGCTGCAGTCGAGCGCCAGCACGATGGGAATCCGGATCAACTGACTGCTACTGCTACTAGGCGGCTCCGACATAGAAAGATGCTACTCCAGCGAAGCGCGATTGCGCGTCCTCTTATTCCGCATAACCGATACAGAGCTTTCCCGAAATAGAAAACAACAACCTCGCCAGCTCATGTAAGCAGTCACGCGTTAGTTTGGTGTATTGGGTAACGTTCTGTGAACACAGGATGTTCGAAATCAACGCTGCGAGAAGGGGGGAGCCAGCGCACTACAACCCACGAGGGCGGCGCGCAAATTCTCCGAGGAACAAGGCCTCCTCGGCGCACGAGGGGCGTGTAGAACCGTAACTGATCGCGCCTCGATGAAATGATTTGCCATGGACGGAGACGAGCCCGGCCCGGTGAGGTCAGCGTCTCGCGGCGATCGGGCGTCCGGCACGCGCCCACGGAGGCGCGCCGCGCGCGGGTCCGACGGTCGGGACGTAGGGTGTGAGGCCTGCGTCGACGAGAGCATCACACACGATGGCTCCATCTCACGCAGGGACCCCACGAGAACGCCGCGGCGGCGCGATGGCATCTCAAGCCCGTCGAGGCTGGCGTACCCCAGGGGAGTTGGCGCGCACACCGAAAGGAGATCGTATGTCAGCGCGACGGGCGAGGGCGCCGCGGTCACGCCGCGGCGTTCCGGAGCCGCCCTCCGGTCACAGCGGCCCTCCCTCGCCGAGCGCCCGGAGACAGCGATCGCCCGGGCCGCGCGCAGGAGATGCTGTTTCTCACCAACCACCCTGCGCACGGAGCGTTCATCGGTGGTGGTGAGCGGGTCATGTTCCTCACAGATGCTCACGCGCGCGACCACCTCGTCCCCCGCCCAATTGTTTCCGCCAGGTTGCGCGCCTCGCGGGCGCGCCGCGGCGCCGGTCCCCGGCGGGCTCGCCCCCTCGTGCCGGGATCGAGGCCGTCTCCCAGACCGGCGGCTGCAGGGCAGGGGCACCGGGAGAGGCCGAGAGGGATGGCGGTGTCGAGCTGGCAGCCGCAATAAGGAGCCAACTATATCATGTGTTCGCCCGGTGAGAACAGGGCGAGCCAGGGGAACACGAAGGCGCCGGCCGCCGATGGGATGACGATCTCGCCGGCAAGGGCGCCGTCCATCCTGTAGTGATGCTGGAATTTTACAGTGCTGCACGGACGAAGGAAGGTATTCCCCCTCGGGCGCGGCATAGACGACCTCTTCCTGCGATAGCGTGGTTCAAGTCCAGCAAGGCGGCGCGCGGCCGGCTGGTGCGCTGACCCCGAAGATCCTGACCCTCCAGATTCAAGAGCTTTCATGTGACGTGTTGGTTAGGAAGGACACTAAACTTTCTCTTCAACTCACCGTCATCTCTCCAGGGACGGTGAGGGTGCCCGCCGCCAGCCGCCGCAGCGGCGGCGGCGCCGCGACGCGGCGTGGCCCGCGCGACCGCCGGGAGCGTCCCGGGGGAGGTCGTCACCGGGAGCCGAGCGCGCCGGAGGTGTGAGGCGGCTTGCTTCCGCCCGGGCGCGGCGGCGCGCGGACGGGCCGCTCGCCGGGAGGACGCTGGGGTGGTCGTGGTATATGCCGGCCCCATGGCGCAGGTGCACGGCGGCAGGCTCGTCTCGAAGGCCCTCGCGAGGCACGGGGTGACGCACCTCTTCACCCTCTGCGGCGGGCACATCCAGGCGATCTACGACGGGTGCCTGGATGAAGGCATCCGCGTCGTCGACGTGCGACACGAGCAGACAGCCGGCCACGCCGCCGACGGGTACGCGCGGGTGACCGGAAGGCCGGGGGTGTGCGCGGTCACCGCGGGGCCGGGTGTCACCGACGTGGTGACCGCTGTCGCCAACGCGCAGCGCGCCGGGATCCCGATGGTGGTGATCGGCGGCGCCGGGCCGCGGGCCCTCGCCGACATGGGCTCGCTCCAGGACATGAACCACGTCGAGCTGATGCGCCCCATCTCGAAGTGGAGCGCCGCCGTCCCGTCGACCGACCGCATCCAGGAGTACGTGGACTCGGCCTTCCGCGTCGCCCAGGCGAACGTGCCGGGCCCTGTGTTCCTCGAGATGCCGCTCGACCTGCTGATGGGCTACGCGGGCGACGACGCGCCGGCCACCGCGCCCATGCCCCCGCCCCGGCCCGGGGGAGACCCGGCCGAGATCGCGCGCGCGGCGGCGATGCTGCGGGAGGCGGAGCGGCCGATGTTCATCGTCGGCAGCCAGCTCCGCTGGTCGCCGCGGCGGGACGCGCTGCGCCGCTTCGCCGACGCGGTGAAGGCGCCCTTCTACCTGAACGGCATGGCCCGCGGCGCGCTGCCCCACGCGCACCCGGGGCTGATGAGCCGCTCGCGCCGCTTCGCGCTGTCGCAGACCGACCTCTGCGTGGTGCTCGGGACGCCGTTCGACTTCCGCCTCGAGTACGGCCGCGCGATCGGCCCGGCCGCGAAGGTCGTCCAGATCGATCTCGACGGCGGCGAGCTCGGCAAGAACCGCCGCGTCGACCTCGGGATCCACGCGGACAGCGGCGTGGCGCTGGAGCAGCTCCTCGCGGAGGTGCCCGGCAAGGCGGCCGACGCGTGGCTCGCGGCCGTGCGCGAGGCCGAGGAGCGGTCGCGCGCGAAGATGCTGGCCGAGATCCAGAGCGACAGCGATCCGCCGAACCCGCTGCGCGTCTGCGCGGAGATCGGCAAGCGGCTCGGCAAGGACGACATCGTGATCGGCGACGGCGGGGACTTCGTGGCCACGGCCGCCAACGTGCTGAAGCTCGAGTGGCCGCAGCTCTGGATGGACCCGGGCCCGCTCGGGACGCTCGGGGTCGGGCCGGGCTACGCGATGGCGGCCAAGCTCGCGCGGCCCGAGGCCAACGTGGTCCTCGTGTACGGCGACGGCTCGTTCGGGTTCCACGCGCTCGAGTTCGAGGCGATGGCGCGCCAGGGCATCCCCGTCGTGAGCGTGATCGGGAACGACGCGGCGTGGACGCAGATCCGGCGGGGGCAGGTGGAGCTCTACGGCGAGGGCCGCGCGCCCGCGACGTCGCTGGACTTCACCCGGTACGACCGCGTTGTCGAGGCGCTCGGCGGCTTCGGGGCCTTCGTGGAGCGGCTGGAGGAGCTCGGGCCCGCGCTGGACGAGGCGTTCCGGTGCGGCAGGCCCGCGTGCGTCAACGTGAAGATCGCGAAGAGCGACTTCCGCAAGGGCGCGATCAGCGTCTGATCCCGTGGAGCTCCGGTTCATCTCACCCGACCTGCAGAGCCTCGACGAGCTCGACTCCGAGGTGCTCGCGTGCGCCCCCTTCAGCGACGCGCTGCCCGCCCACGGCGTGGCCGGCCTCTGCGACTGGCGCCTCGGCGGCCGGATCTCGGACCTCCGGCGGCAGGGGCTGATCACCTGCGAGCTCGGCGAGGTCGTCATGATCCCGTGCAAGCCGAGCATGGCGTTCGACAAGCTCGTCCTGTTCGGCGCCGGCCGGCGCGACGCGTTCGACGAGGCGGTCTTCCGCGAGGTCGTGCGCCGGATGCTGGCGACCATGGGCGGGCTCTGCACGCGCGTCGCCGTGGTGGAGCTCCCGGGCCGGCACGACGGGCTCATCCCCGCCGAGCAGGCGGCCGACGCGCTCCTCGACTGCGCGGGCCGGGAGCGCGGCGACAACGTGTGGACCCTGGTGGAGCGCGCCGAGGGCAGGCAGCAGATCACGCAGCACATGATCGAGCAGCGCCGCAGGGTGCGGCGGGCGCTGTAGCCTCCCCCCGCCGTCAGGCAGGCTGCTTCGGCAGGTCGACGGTGAAGGTCGCGCCCTCGCCCGGGCGGCTCTCGACCTGGATCGTCGCCCCGAGCGCGTCCGCGATCTGCCGCACGATCCACAGGCCCATGCCGAAGCCGCTGTAGTTCTCGCTGGAGACGGCGCGCTCGAAGCGCTCGAAGATGCGGGCCTGCTGGTCCGGGGCGATGCCGATGCCGCGATCGCGCACGGTCAGGCGGGCGCGGTCCGCGATCTCGACGAGCTCGACGTCGATCGGCTTGCCGGCGCCGTACTTGATCGCGTTCGAGATGAGGTTCGTGACGATCTGGTCGAGCCGGAGGCGATCCCACCGGCCGTGGAGCGACGCGGGGATCGACAGGTTGACCGGGCAGCCCGCGGCCGAGAGCTCCTCGCGGAAGCGCTCCAGCACCTCGCTCAGCGTGGCCGCGAGGTCGACGTCCTCGAGCTCGAGCTGCAGGCGTCCCGCGGAGATGCGCGAGATGTCGAGCAGGTTCGTGATGAGCCGGGCGAGCCGCTCGACCTGGCGCTTGATCATCTCCAGCCGCGGCGTCGCGCGCTCGGGCGTGAGGCCGCCGCGCTTTCCGGCGCGCAGGAGGCCGTCGACCTGGAGCTGCATGGGCGTGAGCGGCGTGCGGAGCTCGTGCGAGGCGATCGTGAGAAAGTCGTCGCGCGCGCGCACCGCGAGCTGCGCCTCCCGGTAGAGACGGGCGTTGTCGACGGCCAGCGCCGCGCGCCGCGCGAGATCCTGCGCGAGATCGAGATCGACGGCGTCGTAGCGCCGGTGCGTGGAGGCGAACGAGAGCGTGCCCAGCGTCCGGCCGCGCGCGGTCAGCGGGACCGTGAGGTGCGAGGCCAGGGAGAGCGAGCGCAGCGCCTCGTAGTGCGCCTGGTCGAAGGAGATCGCGCGGACGAACGAGTCGGTCACCCTCGGGATGAGCTCCGGCTGCGCCGTGCGGAGGACCTTGCCGATGCCGCGCGCGGCCGAGTCGGCCGTGATCTTGCCGAGGAGCTCGGTCGCCGCCGCCATGGAGGGATCCGCGTGGGCGGTCACCTGCCGCTCGATCGCGCCGGACTCGTCCTGGAGGAGCAGCACGCAGATCGACGCGAAATCGGGGAGCGCGACGCGGACCACGCGGCGCAGCGTCTCCTCGAAGTCGAGCGACTCGGCGAGGATCTGCCCGGCCGAGACGAGGATGCGCTGCGCCTCGTGGACCCGGCGGCGCTCGGTGGCGTCCCGGGTGACCTTCGCGAAGCCGCGCAGGCGCCCGGCCTCGTCGAAGAGGACGCTGATGACCTCGTTGGCCCAGTAGCGCATGCCGTCCTTGCGGACGCGGTAGCCCTCCTGGACGGAGCGGCCGATCTCCACCGTGGCGTCGAGCTCCGCGCCGGGCCTGCCGAGCTCGATGTCCTCCGACGGGTAGAGGACCGAGCAATGGCGGCCGATGATCTCGTCGGCGCGGTAGCCGTTGATGCGCTCGGCGCCCGGGTTCCAGCTCGCGATGCGGCCCGCGGGATCGAGCATGAAGATGGCGTAGTCCTGGACGCCCTCCACGAGCAGGCGGAACCGCTCCTCGCTCTGCTTGAGGCGCCGATCGGCGCGCGCCTCGGCCGCCTCCATCTCCCGGCGCAGGAGCAGCTCGCGCATCCTGCGGTTCTCGTCCTCGTAGTGCTTGCGGCGGAGCTGGGCGCGGACGCGGGCCTTGAGCACGGTGAGCTCGCCCGACTTCATGACGAAGTCGTCGGCGCCGGCCGAGAGGGCGTCGAGGATCGCCTTGTGGTCGTCGCGGCCGGTGAGCATCAGGAGCGGGATCGGACGCCAGGCGGCGTTGGCCTTGATGCGGAGGCACGTGGCAGGACCCGAGAGACCCGGCATCACCATGTCGAGCACGATGCCGTCGACGCGCGCCGACGTGAGCCGCGCGAGCGCCTCCTCCCCGGAGTGGGCGAGCACCGGGACGTAGCCCTCCTCGCGCATCGCCGCCGCGACCTGGTGCAGGTACGTGGGGCTGTCGTCCACGACCAGGATGCGTGGAGGCGCGGTGTCGGATGGACGGTTCACGGGAGCCCCCCGCGCGGGCTCCGGCGAGCGGGGATTGCCGCCCTGAGGGGGCGCATGCGCCTGGCCAGATCGGTGCAGCACTCGCCGATACCCCTCCGTGGCGCCCCCGCGCTCATTGGCCACCCGTGCAGGTTGGCATGCGTTCTCCCCCGGCCGACGCGAAAAGCCTACCTGGCCCGTTGCACTTTGCGTACAGCATCCTTTGTTTAACAGACGCCACCCGCCCGCGACGTTGCGCTCCGCACCGTCCACCGGAATCCCAGCAGGTACGCGCCGGGTGCGCTCCGTTGGCCCGAACCGCCCCGAACGGGAGTCGGGAGGATCCCAGATGACGAATCAGGGAAATGATGATTGACAGCGCGCATGTGGGCACCAGCCACGCTCGACTCGAGCGCTGGGCTGGAGCGCTGTCGCGCACGGGCGGTGCGCCTGCCCCCGCAACGAGGACGTGAGTGCGCGCAGCGCGGAGCTCACGGCCTGTCTGGAGAGCTGCTGAGCGTCAATCCAGCGGCGAACCGGGAGAGCGGCGGCAGCCGGGAGAGAGCGGATGGCGCGAGTCGATCACCCCTCGTCGATGAGCTCGATCATGGTGGCCCGCGCCGGCCCGCCCGCGGGGATCCAGCGGCAGAGCTCGTCGACGCCGACGTCGTCGACCACCCGGCGGAGCTCCGCGCGCGCGGCGGCGAGGTCGCCCCGCGCGGCGAGCGCGTGCGCCCGGGTGATGCGGTAGCGCTGGCGCACCTCGGGCGGCTCGTCGCGCTCGCCGTCGCGGCGGCCGACAAGGGAGAGCGCTCCCTCGGGGTCGCCCGCGCGCACGAGCACCGCGGCGCGCGCCCCCCGCACGAGCGGCCGCACCGACGGCGGCGCGCGATCCTCGTCGAGGTCGTCGAGGAGCCGCCGGGCCGCGTCGATGTCGCCGGCGCAGAGCTGCCACTGGGCGAGGTTGCTCACGAGGAGCAGCCGTACCTGCGGAGGTATCCAGTCCCGCGGGACGTCGCGCAGCGAGGCGGCCGCCGCCTTGTAGTTCCCCTCCCACGCGAGCGACTGGCCGACGACGTGCGCGGCGTAGGCGTAGATGGCGCGGGGATCGCCGGGGTGGGTCGGCGGCGCAGCGGCGGGATCCACGGCGGGGTGCGCGGGCGGCTGTCCGGCTCGCGGGGCCTGGGCCGGCTGCGGGGGCGCGGGGAGGCGGGGCGCGCGCGGGATCACCCGGCGGGCTCCCCGGGCAGCCCGGCGGCGCGCGCGACCTTGTCGGGGCGGGCCGCGGCCGGATCGAAGCGCTGCGCGGCGGGCGCCCGTGGCTTAGCTGTGCGCTTCGCGGCCATCGGTCCTCCCTGGCGACCCCGGACGATGCTCCGGGGCTCGGCCCTCCTCAGCGACCCCTGAGCATGCTCCGAGGATCCACGCCCGGCCCCCCTCTCATCGTGTCGGCGATCGCCTGGTAGAAGCGCTCGAGCCGCTGGTCCGCCGCGTGGAATACGGTCCCTTCCGGATACCTGCCGTCCGCGCCCGCGACGCCGGCCGGGACGCCCGTGATGATCTCGATGCCCTCTTCCACCGAGCTCACCTCGAAGACGTGGAAGCGGCCGGCCTCGATCGAGGTGACCACGTCGCCCCGCAGCATGAGCGCGTCGCGGTTGGCGCTCGGGATCAGCACCCCCTGCTCGCCCGTCAGGCCCTTGGCGGCGCACAGGTCGAAGAAGGCCTCGATCTTCTCGTTGATGCCGCCCACGGGCTGGATGCTCCCCTGCTGATCGATGCTGCCGGTCGCGGCGAGCTCCTGCCGGATCGGGACGCCGGAGAGCGCCGACAGGAGCGCGTAGAGCTCGCTGGAGGAGGCGCTGTCGCCCTCGATGGGCTCGTAGGTCTGCTCGAAGACGAGCGAGGCGCCGAACGAGAGCGGGCGGCGCTGGGCGAACCGGGCGGCGAGGAAGCCCGTGAGGACGAGCACGCCCTTGCTGTGGAGCGGGCCGGACATCTCGACCTCGCGCGCGATGTTCACCGGGCCCTCGAGGCCCGGGTAGACGACCGCCGTCACCCGGCACGGGCGGCCGAACGTCTGGGGGCCGTCGGAGAGGACCGAGATCGCGTTGACCTGCCCGACGTGGCGGCCGGTCACGTCGATGCGGATCGTCCCGTCGGAGAGCATCTCGTGGACGTGGTCGCGGAAATGGCTGCCGCGGCGGCGCGCCGACTCGAGCGCCTCGTTGACCTCGGGGCCGTCGACGACCTTGCGGCCGCGGCGCTGGGCGCGGTAGCCGGCCTCGGTCGCGACCTCGGCGATGAGCCCGATCTGGGCGCTCACCTTGGTCTGGCTCTCGGCGAGGCGCCCGCCGTGGAAGAGGAGCGCGGTCACGCCGTCGGCCGTGATCGGCGGCAGGCCCCGATCGTGCGCGAAGCCGGCGAGGAACGTGGGGTACGTGACGAACGCCTGCTCGAGCGAGATCGTCGTCTCGAAGCGCGCCTGCACCTTGAAGAGCTGCGAGAACTCCGGATCGGCGTCGTGAAGGTCCTGGTAGAGCTGCGGGTTCGTGACGAGGACGACCTTCACGTCGATCGGGATCGGCGGGAAGAGCAGCTCCTCGGCGGTGCCGCGGAAGTACGACGGGTTGTGCTCGGGCACGATGAACTTGCCCGCGAGCAGGCAGGCCTTGAGCTGCTCGTAGAGCGCCTCGTTCTTGAGGAGCGCGCCCGCGGGCAGGATGAGGAAGCCGCCGGCCGCCTCGTGGAGCGCGCCCGCGACGGCGAAGCCGGGCTCCGGCGGGAAGCCGGAGTCGGGCGGCGCGTGCGTGCGGCCGAACAGGGCGCTCAGCGTGGGGTAGGGGACCTCGACGACGGGGGCGCCGGAGTCGGGCGTGTGCTCGGTGAGCAGCGTCGGGACGACGACGCCGCGCGGGAGCGTGGCGCCGCCCTCCTCGCCGCGCGCCTCGTCGACGAGCAGGCGGAACTCCTTCGAGACGACCGTCTCGACGTCCGCGAGGAAGGCGCTGATGTCGTCGCGCCCCTCGAAGCGCGCGAGGACGGGCTGGAAGCAGCCCTTCACGCCGTCGCTGAGGAGCTGCTTCACGACGCTGCGCAGCTCGACGTCGGCCTCGTCCTGCACCGTGGCGAGCCGCATCTCGAACTCCTCGATGAATCCGGCGACGGCGAGCAGGGCCTCGCCGGCCGGCGCGCTCGAGGAGTCCTCGAGCGAGGTGATCTGCACCTCGTCCTCGCCGCGGACGAGGTCGAGGCCGAGCTCGCGCGCGGCGGCCTTGAGCTGCTCCTCGAGCCGGCGCTCCTCGGCGTTGACGCGGCGCTGGATCTTGCCGCGCGCCTGCTTGAAGCGCTCGCCCTCGGTGGCGCCCCGGAGCGCGTCGACGAGCTTCTCGTGGAGCTCCTCCATCGCCTCGACGAAGGGGCGGCCCTCGCCGGGGGGGAGCGACAGGACCGTGGGCTCGCTCGGGCGGTGGGGGTTCGGCAGGAGGAGGATGTCGTCGGGCGTGGGGCGGCTCGCGGCGATGCGCTTCGCGACGGCGCGCGCGCAGAACGTGCGGCCCGTGCCCGGCGCGCCGACGACGACGACGTGAAAGCGGGGCTGGCGGATGTCGAGGCCGAAGGCGAGCGCGGCGAGGGCGCGCTCCTGCGAGCCGATGCCCGCGGACAGCGGCGCGACCTCCTCCGTCGTGGAGAAGCGGAAGCTCTCGGGCTCGACGATCTTGCGGCACTCGCTGGCGGGCAGCTTCCGGGCGACCATGGCGGCGCAACATAGCGCCTTTCGCCGCCCGTTGGCGTGGAGCCCGCCGGGCGCCCTGCGCCGCGGCGCCGATCCGCGCCTGCGAGCGCGGTCTACCGCCGCAGGACCATGACCGGGCACGGGGCGCCGCGGAGCACGTCCCGGAAGACGCCGCCGTGCCGGTCCGCGAGCTGGCCGTGCCAGACCAGCACCACGAGATCGCTCGCCAGCTCGCCGGCGAGGCGCAGGATCTCCGCCGCCGGCGCGCCCCTGCCGAGGAAGAACCGCGTGGAGACGTCGTGGGGGCAGTGGCCGATCGCGCTCAGGAACCGGCCCAGGAACTCCTCGGTGAACGCCGGCCACTCGTGCTGGGGCTGGTCGACGTAGAGGGGCGCCACCATCGCGCCCGGCTCGGAGGGCGCCGGCGTCGAGACGGGCGCCGCGTCCTCCGCGTCGTCGCGCGGCGAGGCGCCGCCGACCATCACGATGTCGAGCTCGGCGTCGAGGCTGCGGGCGAGCTCCCCGGCGGGGGTGATCGCGGCGGCCGTGCTGGGGGTGCCGTCGAGCGGGAGCAGGATGCGCCGGAGCCGGGTCGCCGGCCGGTGCGCGGGGCCGATCACGACGACGCCGCACGCGGCGGCCTCGAGGGCGCGCGCGGCGAGGCAGCCGACGCCGAGGGGGTTGTCCGTGAGCTCCTCCGGCTCGGAGGCCACGACGACGAAGGCGGCCTCGCGGCGCTCCGTGGCGGACGCGAGCGCGCCGGGGAGATCGTCGCTCGCGTGGACGTGCAGCACCACGCCGCGCAGCGCCTCCGGGTCGACCCCGAGGTGGGCGGGCACGTCGCTCGGCTCGATCGGCTCGGACGACACGACGAGCCCGTGCAGCGGCGCCCGGAGCGCGCCGGCGATGAGCCGCCCGAGCTCGACGGCGCCGAGGTGGACGCGGCGCCCGTGGAGGGCGACGAGGACGTTCCTGTTCCGCACGCCGCTCATCGGCGAGGGCTCGTCGTCCTCGGGCGCCGGGCGGGGCGGCCCGCTGTCGGAGACCGATCCGGACAGCGCTCCGCGTCTGCCGGGCGACCCGTTGCGCGCGGCGCTCACCATGTCGTGACCTCCTCCCAGGGGTGGAGCCGGCCGCCGGCCCGCCGCGCCACGTAGCGGCGGCCCGGCTCGGCCAGCACAGCGCAGGCGGGCGCGCCCGCGTCGAGCGCGCAGATCGGCAGGGGCGCGCTGCCCTCGAGCGCGACCTCCACCGCGTCGTCCTCCACGTGGATCTCGAGCGCGCGGCCCCGCCAGGCGATCGGGATCTTGAGGTGCCGCCACCCAGGCAAGAGGTGCGGCTCGATCCCGATCGCCTCGTCGTCGGCCGGGGGCAGCGGCGCGCGGGCCGACCCGTCCGGGCGCTCGCTGCGCGGCACGCGCGTGATGCCGGCGACGCCGAACGCGACCGCCTGCCAGAGGCTGCCCATCGCGGCGATGTGCACGCCGCCCGCGGCGTTGCCCATCGTGTTGCCGAGGTCGATGTCGGCGGTCTGGTCGAAGTAGCGCTCGGCGAGGGCGTGGAGGTCGAGCCGGGCGGCGACGAGCGCGTGGGCGCCCGGGCTCAGCGAGCTTCCGTGCGCGGTGCGCGGCTCGTAGTAGAGGAAGTTGTCGCGCCGGGCGCGCGGGGGCACCGCGCTCCAGAGGAGCGCGATGAGCTGCACGACGTCGGCCTGCTTCACGACCTGGCAGGCCTGCGTCCGCTCGCGCCCGAGCAGCATGTCGATCGGCGCGCTGCGCACGGCGTGGTCGGCGATCGAGAACGGCGCGAGGCGGAAGTAGCCCGCGAACTGCTCGATGAGGCCCGTCTGCGGGTCGATCCCGAGGACCATGCGGTCCGCGACGTCGCCCCAGCGGTCGACCTCCTCGGGGCGGAGGTCGAGCCGCGCGAGCACGTCGCCCCGAACGCCGCCGCGCCGGACCGTCGCCGCGGCGACGCGGAGGTTGTACCGCGCCATCCAGTTCGTGAAGGCGTTGTCGTCCACGCCCTCGTGGTACTCGTCCGGCCCGATGACCCGCCGGATGTGGGCGCGGCCGTCCGGCCCGAGCTCGGCGCGGCTCGCCCAGAAGCGCGCCGTCTCGATCAGGATCTCGGCGCCCTCGCCGCGCGCGAAGTCGAGGTCGCCTGTCGCGCGGCCGTAGGCGTGCGCCGCGTACGCCACGTCGGCGCTGATGTGGTGCTCCTGCTCGCCGGAGAGCACCCGGATCACCTCGCCGAACGGCGTGATGACGAGCGGCGGCGTCGTCTCGTCGCCCGTGTCCGCCGACTCCCACGCGTAGAGCGCGCCCTCGTAGCCGAGCGCCCGCGCCTTGCGGCGCGCGGCCGGCAGGGTGCGGTGCCGGTACAGGACGAGCGCGCGCGCGGCCTCGGGGTAGCAGTGCGCGTAGAAGGGGAGGAGGAAGATGTCGGTGTCCCAGAAGACATGGCCGCGGTACGCCTCGCCGCTGAGCCCGCGCGCGCCGACGGAGCAGCGCGGATCGTCGGGGTTCGCGGCGCCGATGAGGTGGTACAGGGCGAACCGGAGCGCCCGCTCGATCTTCGGGGCGCCGTCGATCTCGACGTCCGCGCGGCGCCAGCGCTCCGCCCACGCCCGCGCGTGCTCGCCGAGCAGGTCGTCCATGGTGCGGGCCGAGAGCTCCGCCTGGAGCGCCTCCCCCGCCTGGCGCGGCGCGGGGGTGTCGCGCGAGGTGTGCAGCGTGGTCGTGCGGAAGAGGCGGCGCCGCTCGGCGACGAGGACGCTCACCTCGCAGCGCTCGGCGATCGAGCGCGCGTCGGACGTGCGCGCGCAACGCGCGCCCTCCGCGTCCTCGGGCGGGGGCGCGCCCTCCGCGGCCTGGTCCGGGAGCACGCGCAGGTGCGACGTCATCGCGGTGACGAGCCCGCCGTGCGTGCGCCCGACGAGGATCAGGCTGCGCGCGCTCGCGTCCGCCGCGAAGCGCTCCCAGTGCGCCGCGCCGCTCGCGCTCTTCACGTCGCCGCTCAGGATCGCGTCGACGCGGATCGTCCCGGTGAAGTTCAGCGGGGCGACGCTGACCGCCTCCATCAGGACGTGGCGGTCCGCGAGCGAGGCGGCGTGGAGCGTGTACAGGCGCGCGAGGTGGCCTCCTTCGCCGCACCGCAGGCAGTCGCGCAGCAGCACGCCGCGCCGCATGTCGAGCTCGCGCCGGTGGTGGAGCACGCCGCTCGTCTCGGCGGAGAACGGCTCGCCCTCGATGACGACGCTCAGCCGGCCCCAGTCGGGGGCGATCACGAGCTCCGGGACGCGGCTCACGTCGGCCGAGGGCTCGAACGCGCCCGCGATGAACGTCGCCGGCCGCGACACGCTCGATCCCTCCGCGAGCGACGCGCGCGACCCGAGGTAGCCGTTGGCGATCGCGAGCAGCGACTCGATCTCGTGCTCGCGCGCGACGTCGAACCCCGGCTCGTCGATGACCCACGCGGCGTCGCGCGGCGCCGCGTGGGGGCCGAGCTCCAGGTCGAGCTCGCGCTGGAGCGCGAGGATGTCGCAGAGCCGCTGCGCGCCGGCGGTCGCGTGGATCGCGCCCGCGAGCTC
>NZ_JEMA01000816.1 GCF_001589285.1 Sorangium cellulosum
GGCGCGCGCCCGCGCCGCGTCCGCGCGCTCGTCCTCGAGGAAGCGCCAGACCGCGGGCGGCAGCGCGTCGCGCAGGCGCGGGGACGGCAGCCACTCGGACGCGCGCGAGAGCTCGTCCGCGCTCGCGAGGTCGATGAGGCGCCGGCGCGCGCCGAGGGCCCGCAGCTCGGGCCAGAGGGCGGGATCGACGCGCGAGGCCACCGCCTCGAGGTTCAGCCGCGCGAGGTGCGCGACGCCGTGGCGCGCCAGCCAGGCGACGAGGGCCTCGCGGGTCTCGAACGGCGCGGCGGGGGTGACGGCGTGGACGTCGTCTGCCATGTCGGGCCGCGTACCCTTGTGGGTGCGCGGGGCCGGTTCAAGGGCATTCGGCCCGGGCGTCGACGCGACGACGACCTCGCCGCGCTGCGCGCCGGATCCCCGGGAGGCGAACGCTCGGCGCCGGCCCGGCCCGGGCCGCTCAGACGCGGATCACCACCTTCCCGAAGTGCGCCCCCGACTCCAGGTATTTCATCGCCTGCCGCGCCTCGTCAAACCCGAACACCCGATCGATCACCGGCTTGATCCGGTGCGCCACGAGCACCCGGTTCATCTCCTCGAACATCACCCGGCTGCCGACGAACACAGGCAACACATGGAGTCTCTTCTGCTCGATCGCCTTCGGCTCCGGCGCCCCCCACGCCCCGCTCAGGAGCCCGATCAGCGCGATGTGCCCCCCTTCTCGCGTCGCTCGGATCGACCTCGGCAGCGTCTCCTCCCCGCCCACCTCCATCACGTGGTCCGCTCCCTGCCCTCCGGTCACCTCCAGCACCTTCTCCTCCCAGTCAGGGTGCTTGCGGTAATTGATCCCTTCGTCCGCGCCGAGCTCGCGCGCCCGCGCCAGCTTCTCGTCCTTGCTCGACGTGACGATCACCCGCGCTCTCAGCGCGTGCGCGAGCTGCAGCGCGAAGATGGACACCCCGCCCGTGCCCTGCACCAGCACCGATTGCCCCGCCTGCAGCCTCCCTTGCGGCACCAGCGCGTTCCAGGCCGTCACCGCCGCGCACGGCAGCGTCGCCCCCTCCTCGAAGCTCATGTGCTCCGGCAGCGGCACGAGCCCCTCGGCGTCGAGCGCCACGAGCTCCGCCAGCACCCCATCCGTGCTCCCGGCCCCCAGCGCCCTGTCCCCGAGCTGAGCCCGCGTCGCCTCGCCGTCGGTCCACGTCTGGAAGAACGTCGGCGTCACCCGGTCCCCCACCTTGACCCGCGTGACCCCCTCCCCGACCGCCACGACCTCGCCAGCCCCATCCGAGATCGGGATCACCGGCCGCGTCACCGGCTGCAGGTAGCCGCCCTTCGCGATCAGCAGATCACGGTAGTTCAACGACACGGCCCGCATCCGCACGAGCGCCTGCCCGGGTCCCGCCTCCGGCGCGTCCCTCTCCACCTGCACCCACGCGTCCGCTCCCCCGGTTCTCTGCAGCTCGTATGCCTTCATGTGCTCCTCCTCTCCTGGCCGTCGAATGCCGCCCAAGGGTGCGATCCGGCGCCGCGGAACGCGAGGTCGGGCGCGGCGACGTCGCGAGTATAGGGCGCGCGCGAGAGGACCGGCATGGGGCGGCCGTCGTTCCGCGTCACAGCGCCGGTCATGAGCTCGCTGGATCCTGCCGAGCACGGGCGAGCCCGTCGCCAAGCGGAGCGCGCGTGGCACGAACAGCGACGATCGGCGCTGTCATGCGACCTTGTGAGCGCGAGTCCGCGAGGAGCTCTCCGAAGAAGACGCGCTGTCGTGGATTCCCCGGATCCCGCGTTCGCGATACGCTCAAGACATGCCCCGGTCCCTGGTCCCAGCGCGCCGTGCGAGAGGTACGTCGACACGTCGGGAACACAGAGACGGCACGGAGGTGTTCGATCGTGTTCCAACCAGCCTCGTTCGATCCACAGCCCGAATCCCAGAGAAAAGACAGCGTCCGCGCCGCGGTGCTCGCCGCGGCCGCGCTCGCTGAGCGACAGGCAGACTCCCGCCCTGCGTCCTCGCGCCGCGCCGGGCGGAACGATTCCCGCGCGAGGCCGCAGCGAGGCCGCGTCGTGCACGGCCGTTATCAGCTCGAGCAGCCGCTCGGGCGCGGCGCGATGGGCGAGGTCTGGCGCGCGCGCGATACGGTCCGGCATGTCGACGTCGCGCTCAAGTTCCTCGTGGTGGCGCGCAACGGCCGGCACACCGAGGCGATCGAGCGGTTCCGCCTCGAGGCCCGGGTCGCGGCGCAGCTCGGGCAGAAGACCGCCGGCGTCGTCGCCGTGTACGACGCCGGCGAGGATCCGGCGGCGGGCCCGTACCTCGTCATGGAGTACGTGCGCGGCCGGTCGCTGCGGCAATGGCTGCAGGAGCGAGGCCCGGTGCCGGCGGCCGAGCTCGCGCCGCTCCTCCGCCAGCTGGGAGACGCGCTCTCCGTGGCGCACGGGCTCGGCGTCGTGCACCGCGACATCAAGCCGTCGAACATCCTGCTCGTCGAGGGGAGCGACGGGCACCTGCGCGCCAAGATCACCGACTTCGGGATCGCGAAGTGGGTCGGTGAGGATCGGCCGGCCGACTTCCGCCGCCGGACCGCGGACGGCGTGGTGCTGGGCACGCCGGCCTACCTGAGCCCGGAGCACACGTGCGAGGGGCAGGCGGGCCCGCAGCTCGACATGTGGNGGGGCAGGCGGGCCCGCAGCTCGACATGTGGTCGCTCGCGGTCGTCGCGCACGAGGCGCTCACCGGTCAGCAGCCGTTCCCGGGCCGCAACCTGGCCGCGGTGCTCGCCTCCATCCTCGTCGGCGCGCGACCGCCGCTGACCACTGTGTGCCCGGGGGCGCCGCCCGCGCTGGAGGCGTGGTTCGCGCGCGCCTTCGCGATCAGCCCGCCGGAGCGATTCCCGAGCGTCGGCGCGATGGTGGCGGCCT
>NZ_JEMA01000817.1 GCF_001589285.1 Sorangium cellulosum
CCAGGGCGCCCTCACAGCCCCCCTCTTCGCCATCACCTCCCCGCCACGGCGCGCCGAGCGGCCCAGTCGGCCGCGCGCGCTGGCGGCGCGCGGCGCGCTCCTGTCGAATCCGTAGAGAACGGCCGGCGCCGCAGCGCCTCTCGCGTCGACGAGCTCCCTCCCCTCTCCCCACTCTGCACGTCCGATCTCCGCGCGTCGGATCTCCGGATCCGCGCTCTCCGCGCGTCCGATCCAGGCATCTCCGGGCGTCGCTTCCCCCGGGCGGATCTCCTCATGTCGATTATTTGGCAATCTGGAACGACAATCCGGAATGCCACAAATCCGCGCGCAAACGGCCAGATCGGCGCCCTCGACCGCCGTGCATGATGTACTGTCGTCGTCACCAGACCATCAACTACTAAAGAAGAGCGAGCACCATGCTTCGACGCGTCATTGCATTGGGGCTGACCGCGCCTCTTTTCCTTTCGTGCGGGGAGAACGGGGCCATCATGATCTGGAGTTGCGACGAGTGCCCCGAGGGCTGGACCTGCACGGAAGACGCCTGTATTCCCCCGCACTGCAGCAATGGCGTCATGGATGATCACGAGGGGGAGACCGACACCGACTGCGGCGGTTCGTGCGCGCCTTGCCGCCTCGGCGCTGCGTGCGAGACGGGACTCGACTGCAAGGACGGCGTATGTCGCCTGGGGGCTTGCCAGGCGCCGACGTGCGTGGACGGCGTGGCGAACGGCTTCGAGACCGGCGTCGACTGCGGCACCCGGTCGTGCCCGCTCTGCCCCGCGGGCGAAGGGTGCCTCGCCGGGGAGAACTGCGCGTCCGGCGTGTGCAGGGAGCGTGTCTGTCAGGAGCCTTCCTGCAATGACGGGATCCTGAACGGGAGCGAGCTCGACGTGGATTGCGGTGGCGCGTGCCGGACCTGCAAGTGACGCGGCGGGCGCGATGAGGCCAGCGCGACGCGGCCAGCTCAATGCGGAGCGACGACGGGCGCGGTCTCCAGGCTCACCGTGCCGCCGGTCGCGATCCAGCGGAACCCGTCGATGAGCGCGGTGGAGTCGAAGCGATCATCGCCGGTGTCGAAGAGGATGAACCGGAGCGTGATCTCCTCGCCGCCGCGCACCGGCGCCCTCGTCTTCAGCCACCGGGTGCCGCCGTCGTGGCGCGGGCTGAACCCCGTCCCCGCGAGCTCGCCAGAGCCGCGCGGGCATCCGTCGCAGACATCGAAGAACGCGATATTGACGCTGACCGGCCTGCCCTCCTCGTCGAACGAGAGGTTGCCGTTGTACGATCCCGGCGGCGCGGGCGTGGCCAGCGCGACGAACTGATCGTTGAAGTCCTCGCAGACCCACTCCGGATACTCGTACGTATAGAACTTGAAGAGGAACTCGTAGCCGGTCGCGTTCCGGGGCGCGCGCAGGACGACCTCCAGGCCGATATCGTCGTTGATGAAATCGGAAGGAGGACAGTCCGGGTTGTCCTGGGGGAACCCGGGCGGCGCGGCGCCAGGGCCGTAGCTCGAGCAGCTCTCCGTCCAGCAGGCGTCCGGGTGGTCCGGCAGGCGGGCGCGCCCTGTCGAGAGCGCGAGAAGGCGCGCGCCGCCCTGCACGTGCACGTTCGGCCCGAACCCGTCGAAGAGCCCGACCGCCGGCGAGCGCGCCGCCGGCGAGCCGTCCCCGCGGACGTACCTGGCGGACAGCACGCCCCACCGCCCGTCCTCGCGGGACGCGACAGCGCAGAGGTCGATCGCCCTCGCCCCGTTCATCGGATCGAAGTCCTCCAGCGCGAGCCCCTCGTCGCAGGGCGGCGCCACGTTGTCGATCGCGCCGTCGCAGTCCTCGTCCGCAGGCGCAGGCACCTGGCCGCTCGCGTCAGGCTCCGTGACCTCGACCTCGATCGCGCCGGGGTTCACATTTTCATCCGCATCGTTGCAGTCGCCGCCGGCGGGCGTGAACCCGTCGCCGTCGCCGTCCGCGTGGGGGTCGGCGACGGGGCCAGCGCCGCCGCCGCCCAGCCCCGGCCCGCCCGGCGCATCGAGCCCGCCGGGGCCTTCTTCGTCGCCGCCGGCCCCCGAGGACGCCGTGCCGCGCTCATCGCCCGCGCCGCCCTGCGCGGGCGCGCCCCCCACCGCCGAGCACCCGAACGCGGCGACGAGCGCCCCCAGCGCCGCGACGCCGACGCCGGGAACAGAAAACCGTCGTTCCATCATCCCTGTACTTTGCCACGAGGCCCGCCGCGAGCCCGCGCGTAGACCCCGGGCGAGCGCAGGCGGCGCGCTCGCATCCGATGGGCTCGCCCGCCCCTCGGGCCGCGGCGCGCCCCCCCGGCGGCGCGCTACATCCGCTCGGGCGCCTCGATCCCGAGCAGGCCGAGGCCCTTCGCCAGCACCTCCGCCGTGAGATCGCAAAGCGCGAGGCGGGAGCGGCGCACCTCGTCGCTCTCCGCCCGGAGCACCGGACAGCGCTCGTAGAAGGTCGTGAACGAGCCGGCGAGCTCGAAGAGGTAGCCGCACAGGCGGTGCGGCTCGAGCGTGGCGGCCACGTCCTCGAGCACGGCGCCGAACCGGAGCAGCTCCAGCGCGAGCGCCCGCTCGGCCGGATCGCCCAGCGCGAACCCGGCGCCGCGCGCGGGCTCGACGCCGCCCTTGCGGAAGATCGACCGGATGCGCGCGTGCGCGTACATCAGATAAGGCGCCGTGTTCCCCTCGAAGGCCAGCATCCGGTCCCAGTCGAACACGTAGTCCTTGATGCGGTCGCTCGAGAGATCGGCGTACTTCACCGCGCCCACGCCGACGGCGCGCGCGACAGCGCCGGCCGCCTCGGCGTCGAGCTCCGGGTTCTTCTCGCGCACCACCTTCGCCGCGCGCTCGACGGCCTCGTCGAGCAGGCTCGAGAGCTTCACCGTGTCGCCGGCCCTCGTCTTGAACATCTTCTTGTCGGCGCCGAGCACCGAGCCGAAGGCCACGTGCTCGGCCCGCGCCGGCGGCCTGAGCCAGCCGGCCTCCCGCGCGGTCGTGAAGACCATCGCGAAGTGCTGGCTCTGCGGCGCGCCGACGACGTAGACGATCCGCTGCGCGCCGACGGTCGCGAGGCGGTGGCGGATCGCCGCGAGGTCGGTCGTGGCGTAGCCGTAGCCGCCGTCCTGCTTGCGGATGATGAGCGGCAGCGGCTCGCCGCCCTTGCCGGTGAAGCCGGCCGGGAAGACGCACAGGGCGCCCTCGCTCTCGCGCGCCAGCCCCTTCTCGGCGAGCTCGGCGATGACGTCGGCCAGCATCGGGTTGTAGAAGCTCTCGCCGGCGAAGTCGGCCTCGGTCAGGGTCACGCCGAGCCGGCGGTAGACCGACCCGAAGTAGCGCGTCGACTCGCGCACGAGCTTGCGCCAGAGCGCGAGCGTCGGCTCGTCGCCGCCCTGGAGCCGCACGACCCGGAGGCGAGAGCGCTCGACGAACGCGGGATCGCCGTCGAACTTGGCGCGCGCCTGCCGGTAGAACGCGTCGAGATCGCCGACCGAGAGCTCCTCGGCCGCGGCGGCCTCGCCGAGATCGAGCATGTGCTCGATCAGCATGCCGAACGGCGTGCCCCAGTCGCCGAGGTGGTTCTGGCGGATCACGCGGTGGCCGAGCGCCTCGAGGACGCGCGCGAGGGCGTCGCCGATGATCGTGCTGCGCAGGTGGCCGACGTGCATCTCCTTCGCGGCGTTCGGCCCCGAGTAGTCGACGATGACCGTCTCGGGCTCGGCCGCGGGCGCGACGCCGAGCCGCCCGCCGCCCGCCGTCTCGGCGAGCTCGCCCGTGAGGTAGGCGTCGTCGAGCGTCAGGTTCACGAACCCGGGGCCGGCGATCTCGACCTTGCGGCAGATCCCGCCGACCTCCAGGTGCGCCACGATCGCGGCCGCGACATCGCGCGGCGGCCTGCCGAGGCGCTTGCCGAGCGCCATGGCGGCGTTCGCCTGGTAGTCGGCGTGGGCCGAGCGGCGCAGGGAAGGATCGGTGGCGGCGTGCTCGGCGCCGAACGCGGCGGTGATCGCCGCCTGGAGTGCGCGGGCGAGGGCGTGGACGGGATCGGCCATGGCGCATCCTTGGCCCGGGCACGCGGCCAATTCAATAGGCAAGCCGGCGCGCTCCCGCCGCCGCGCCGCCGCGCCGCCGGCTCCTCCTCGCCTCTCTCCGCCTTTGACAAAAAACGCACCAGGCCGGACAGTTCACGCCTTCCCGTGAGCGCCTCCCCGCCCCCTGCCCCCGGCCCCCCGCAGCCCGCCGCGAGCGACGCGACGGCGGAGAGCGCGGCGGCCCAGATGGTGGGGAAGGTCATCTCGGACAGGTACCGGATCGTCGAGCTCGTCGCGACAGGCGGGATGGGCGCGGTCTACAAGGCCGAGCACCTGCTGCTGCGCAAGTGGCTGGCGGTGAAGCTCCTGCTGCCCGCGGCGAAGGGCTCCCCGGAGCTCGCCGCGCGCTTCGAGCGCGAGGCGATCGCGGGCGCGCACATCCAGCACCCGAACATCGCGTCGGCGACCGACTTCGGGAGCCTCCCCGACGGCTCCCGGTTCCTCGTGCTGGAGTACGTCCGCGGCACGACGCTCGACCGCATCATCAAGAAGGGCCGGGTGCCCGCCGCGCGCGCCGCCGAGATCGCGCGGCAGATCGCGGCCGCGCTCGCCGCGGCGCACGAGCGCGGCGTCATCCACCGCGATCTCAAGCCGCGCAACGTCATGGTCGAGCACGGCACGGACGCCGTGAAGCTCATCGATTTCGGGTTCGCGAAGGTCCCGCTGGAGCGCCTCTCCACGACCGACGCGCACAGCGGCGAGGCGCGGCCCGAGCCCGACCCGATCACGCTGAGCGGCATGGTCTTCGGCACGCTCGCGTACATGGCGCCGGAGGCGGCGCAGGGCATGGATCACGTCGACGAGCGCTCCGACCTGTATGCCCTCGGGCTGATCCTCTACGAGATGCTCGCGGGGAAGCACCCGTTCGACTCGATCCTGCCCGTCGAGCTGTTCCGCGATCAGCGCGAGACGGCGCCGCCGCCGCTGCGGCTGCGCGCTCCGGGCGCGGACGCGCCGCGCGAGCTGGAGGCGCTCGTGATGCGCCTCTTGCGCAAGGCGCCGGCGGCGCGCCCCGCGAGCGCGCGGGCGCTGCTCGCCGCGCTCGACGCGGCCGTGCCGAGGTCCGAGGNCTGCTCGCCGCGCTCGACGCGGCCGTGCCGAGGTCCGAGGCGATCGGCCTGCTTCCGTGGAAGG
>NZ_JEMA01000818.1 GCF_001589285.1 Sorangium cellulosum
CCGGGCGCGGCCGTTACCGATAGCGATGGATCGCGCGGGGCAAGCGGGCGGACAGGGCTTCAGCGGCAGCGCGTGACAGAGGCTCTCAGGGCGCCGATCAGGGATCGGCGTCGGACACTCGAGCTCACGAGACAGCCCTGCCGGGGGCCCATGATGGCGAGTCGGCTTCAGCCCTCTTTCGCGCTGTCGGTGGATGCGATCGGCGTCGACCCGGGGACACGGGCCTGTTAAGGGGCCTGCGATGGCCGTACCCTCCGATCCTATTCTCATCACCGTCTCGGGCAGGGACTCCCCTGGCATCACCGCTCGGCTCACCGGTATCCTCAGCGACATCGGCGCCACGCTGCTCGACATCGAGCAGGTGGTGGTGCACGGGAACCTGAACCTCGCGCTGCTCGTGCTCTTCCCGGAGACGCGCAGCGGGCTCAAGGAGCTGCTGTTCGCCGCGAAGGAGCTCGGCGTGGCGCTCGACTTCAAGCCGCTCGACGGGGGCGCCCCGGCGCGGGCGCCCGGGAGCCGCTACGTGGTGACGGCGATCGGGCGGGAGCTCGGCGCCAAGCAGCTCCACGGCGTCGCCGCGACCCTCGCGGCGCACGACGCGAACATCGAGAAGATCGCGCGGCTGTCGGTCGAGCGGCTCTCGTCGGTGGAGATCCAGGTGCTGCTCCGGCGCGAGGAGGAGGCCGACGCGCTCAAGCAGGCCCTGCTGGCGCTCGCGATGCAGAACAGCTTCGACCTCGCCCTGCAACGCGAGGGGCTCTTCCGGCGGAGCAAGCGGCTCGTGGTCATGGACATGGACTCGACCCTCATCCGCATCGAGGTGATCGACGAGCTCGCGCGGGCCAAAGGGGTCGTGGAGCAGGTCGCGAAGATCACCGAGCGGGCCATGCAGGGGGAGATGGATTACGACGAGTCGCTCCGCCAGCGGCTCGCGCTGCTCCGCGGCCTGGACATCGGCGTGCTCCGGAAGCTCGCCGCAGAGCTCCCCATCACCGAGGGCGCCGAGACGCTCATCCGGGTGCTGAAGCGGCTCGGCTACCGGACCGCGGTGATCTCGGGCGGGTTCTCGATCGCAGCAGAGGCGCTGAAGGTCCGGCTCGGGATCGACTACGCCTACTCGAACGCCCTCGAGGTCGAAGGCGGCAAGCTGACCGGACGGGTCACAGGCCCCATCGTCAACGCGCAACGCAAGGCGGAGCTGCTCGAGACAATCGCCCAGGCAGAGGGCGTGCTCCTCGATCAGACCATCGCCGTGGGCGACGGCGCCAACGACCTCCTCATGCTCCAGCGCGCCGGGCTCGGGGTCGCGTTCCGCGCGAAGCCCAAGCTCCGGGAAGCGGCGGACACCTCCCTGTCCGCGAGCGGCCTCGACGCCATCCTCTTCCTCCTCGGCCTCACCGAGCGCGAGCTCCTGGAAGTGGCGTGAGCGGCGCGAGACATCGAGTCTCGACCAGGGACGAAGAAACAGAGTCCGGCCGACACAGCGCCCCGCGACCGAGCGGGCGGCGCCTGACCCAGTGCAGCGCGGCCCCTCGTCAGCCGCGCCGGGCACCAGCAGTTAACCGATTAAGTTCTCGGCTGGCCGGTCGGCCATGGGCTGGTGCTCCCGGCGCGCCGGCCGCGCCGGTCGCCGGCGGCGCCCGCGGGCGCCGGGATGGATGTGGGAGCGCCTGCGCAGACCCGGCGGTCTCCGGCGGCGCTCGGCGCCTGCGCGAGCGTCGGCTCGCCTCGGGGCCGCCGTGCTATCCAGACGAGGCCTGGCGATGGAGCCGGTTCACCCGGCGGGCTCGATCCGCCGCCCGGCAGCGGAGGTGAGGCGTGAAGCGTCCGACGATCACGGACATCGCGTGGCGTGCAGGGGTATCCAAGGGAGCGGTCTCCTATGCGCTCAACGGCAGGCCCGGCGTGTCGGAGCCGACGCGCGAGCGCATCCTCGCCATCGCGGCCGAGATGGGCTGGCAGCCCAGCAACGCGGCGCGGGCGCTCTCCGACGGGCGCGCGAACGCGGTCGGCCTGGTCATCGATCGGCCCGCGCACACGCTCGGCATCGAGCCGTTCTTCATGCAGCTCATCTCGGGCATCGAGGCGGAGCTGTCCGAGAAGGCGGAGGCGCTGCTGCTCAAGGTGACGGAGGATCGCGCGGCCGAGGTGGAGACCTACCGCCGCTGGTGGGCCGAGCGGCGGGTGGACGGGGTGATCCTCGTCGACCTCCACGAGGACGATCCGCGCGTGAAGCTTGTCGAGGAGCTGCGGCTCCCCGCGGTCGTCATCGGCGGGCCGGCGGGCAAGGGGCAGCTCTCGGGCGTGTGGAGCGACGACGGCGGCGCCATGAAGGCGGTGGTCGACTACCTCGCCGCGCTCGGCCACCGGTCGATCGCGCGCGTCGCCGGCCCCGCGGAGTTCTTGCACACCGCGATCCGCACGAAGGCGTTCAACGCCGCCGCCCGGCAGAGGCGCCTCGAGCGGGCGGAGACGGTCCACGCCGATTACACGGGCGAGGCGGGCGGCCAGGCCACGCGCCGGCTGCTCGCGCAGGCCACGCCGCCGACGGCCATCGTCTATGACAACGACGTGATGGCCGTGGCCGCGCTCGCGGTCGCGCACGAGATGCGCGTCCCCGTGCCCGAGCGCCTCTCGATCGTGGCGTGGGACGACTCGGCGCTGTGCCAGCTCGTGCACCCCGCCCTGACCGCCGTGCGCCGCAACATCGCCGAGCACGGCTCGCGCGCCGCCGCGCTGCTCCTCCGCCTCGTCGCCGGCGAGCCGATCGACGACGCCGAGTGCAGCGCGCCGACGCTCGCGACGCGGGGCAGCACCGCGCCGCCCGCGCCCCCCTGACCCGAGCCCATCGCCCGCGAGGCGGCGCGGCCCTCCTTCGAGGCCGTGGACACTGAACCGATTAAGTGCTCTTCTCGCCGCGCGCAGCAGGGGCGCGACCAGACCAGCACGAGAGGGAGCATGCACCGCAATTTCGCCAAAGTCGCTGTCCGCAATCGAGCGGTCGCCTGGCTCGGGGCCAATTTCTGGTCGAGGCGCGGCGGCCCGCTCATGTGGAAGAGCTATGATCCGGCCCTCGTCCGCGAGGAGCTCCGGGTGCTCGCCGATCACGGCCTCACCATGACCCGGTCGTTCTTCTACTGGCCGCACTTCATGCCCGAGCCGGACCGGGTCGACGAGGAGTGCGCCGCGCGGTACGACGATTTCCTCGAGGCCCACACCGAGGCGGGGCTGACCACGATCCCGACGCTCCTCGTCGGCCACATGTCCGGCGAGAACTGGGATCCTGTCTGGCGGCGCGGGCGCGATCTCTATGGGGACGTGTGGATGGTCGCCCGGCAAGCGTGGTTCGCGGAGCAGATGGCGCGGCGCTTCTCGGGCCACCCGGCGGTGGCCGGCTGGCTCATCTCGAACGAGATGCCGATCTACGGCGAGCGGGAGCGGTCCGTGCGCGAGACCGTCACGAGCTGGGCGAGCCTCCTCGTGCAGGGGCTGCGGGCGGGCGGGGCGAGCCAGCCGATCTCGATCGGCGACGGCGCGTGGGGCATCGAGGTCACGGGCAACGACAACGGGTTCTCCGTCCGCGATCTCGGCGCGCTCGTCGATTTCCTCGGTCCTCACGTGTACCGGATGGAGAACGACATGGTCCGCCAGCACTACGGCGCCGCGTTCATCTGCGAGCTCACGGGCTTCCTGGGCAAGCCGGTCGTGCTGGAGGAGTTCGGGGTCTCCTCGGACTTCGTGTCGGGCGAGAACGCCGCGCACTATTACCGGCAGGTCCTCCACAACACGCTGCTGGCCGGCGCCACCGGCTGGATCGGCTGGAACAACACCGATTTCGACCTCATCCACCAGGACCCTTATCGGCATCACCCCTTCGAGCTCCATTTCGGGCTGACGACCACCGAAGGTCGCCCCAAGCCGCAGCTCGTGGAGATGGCCCGTTTCGCGAGGGTGCTGGCCGACATCGACGTCCTCGGCTGCGAGCGCGAGCCGGCCGACGCGGCGCTGATCGTCCCGTCGTACCTGGAGGGCGCGTTTCCGTTCACCGAGGCCGAGGACCGCAGCTATCTGTTCACCATGCTGCGACAGGCCTACATCGCGGCGAAGGAGGCGGACCTGCCGGTCGGGCTGACCCGGGAGCGGGACGGGATCGCGGAGGACTGCCGGCTGTATCTCCTGCCGTCCACCAAGCAGCTCACCGCGCCGACCTGGCATCTCCTGGAGCGGCTCGCCTCGGAGGGCGCGGTCGTCTACGCGTCGTACTGCCACGGCACGCACGGCTCGCAGCGCGGTCCGTGGTACGCGCACCTCGACGCGATGTTCGGCGTCGAGCACCAGCTCCGCTACGGGATGGTCGACCCGGTCGAGGACGCGCAGGCGACGCTCACCTTCCAGCGCCCTTTCGGCACGATCGCGGAGGGCACCACGCTCACGTTCCCGGTGGCCGGCACCGAGCACAGCCGCGCTTACCTGCCGGTGCGTCCCCGAGGCGCGGAGGTCGTGGCTGTCGACCAGCGCGGCCGGCCGGCGCTGCTGCGGCGCCAGGTCGGTCGCGGCAGCATCGTGCTCTGCACCTATCCGGTCGAGCACTTCGCCGCGGCGACCCCGCGGGTCAACCCGGAGCCGACCTACCGGCTGTACGACGCGCTCGCCGCGCTCGCCGGCGTGCGGCGGCCGGTGACCGTGGACGATCCGCGCGTCGCGGCCGACACCCTGCGCCACCGCGACGGACGTCGCTTCGTGTTCCTGGTGAGCCAGTCGGATCAGCCGCTCTCGGTCAAGCCGGCCGCGGCCTCGGGGCACCTCGTCGAGCGGGGCGGCGAGACCCCGGTCCACACGGTCGAGCTCGCGCCGTACGACGTGCGGATCCTCGAGCTGCGCGCGCAGTAAGCGGCTCAGTACCAGCGGGGCGTCCCGCAATCGACGTGCAGGTGGTCCCGGTGGCTCGCGTCGAAGTCCGGCCCGAGGACGCGCGACGCGGCCCCATCGGCGCGCAGCCGCCGGGTCACGCTCCTCAGGAAATGCCCCTCCCGGGTGCTCGGCTCCTTGCCATACAGCACGTAATCGCGGAGCACGCTGATCGCGCGCCCGCGCTTCGGGGTGAAGCGCGCGATATCGAACGCATTGCCGAACGAGTGCTCGCTCAGACCCTCGCTCCACTTGCGCATCCTGCCGACCACTTCCCGGCAGGCATAGCTCCCCAGCGTGCTGATGCGGGTGATCGGCGAGCCCAGGTGCGCTTCTGCCTCTTCCTGGATGACGCGCTCGATATCGACCAGCCGCAAGGCCAGCGAGCAGTCGATCTGCAGCGGCGGCGAGTACACGACGCCTGTCGGGCCGCGCCTCAGCAGCACGCCGCGCGGGATGCCGCACCCCTTCTTGTTCGGCTTCTGGGTGTCGGGGATCGGCTGGAACCGCGCGCCCGTGCTCTTCAGCGCGTCGCGGCACTCCGCGCCCGCGGCCGCGGCGATGTGGTTCCACTGCCGCTGCGCGCGCGGCGGCCGCTCGCGGAGGCCGGCGGCGTCGGCGAGGTGGTCGACCCAGGCGCCCGCCCCTCCGGACGACGCAGGCGCCGGCGGCGCAAGCTCTCCCCCGGCGACCGGCGGCGCCGCGACGGCGGGCGCCGGCGAGGCCGACGCACCGCCGGCGAGGGCGGACGCCGCTCCAGGCAAGGCCGGCGCCGGGGGCGCGATCAGCGCGGCTCCACCGAGCTCGGAGAGCGTCGGGCTCCCGTGGGAACAGGACATCACCGAGATCACCGCCGCCGCGGCGAGCCCCGGAAGCAAGCGTGCGTGCACACCGATCTCCGTACCTCGGAGGGCGAGCCGCGCAAGACGAGCGATCTGCCCATCTCCGGGTTGTGGCTCACACAGCGCACCGGTTCACCTGCGTCAGGCCGCTGTCGCGCCGCCTCCGGCCGCCTCGCCCCCGCCGCGCGGCTCTTCTCCCGGCTCGTCCGGCGTCCGCGTCCCCCGCAGCAGGAGCAACCCGGCGAGGCTCACCACGATCGCGCCGGCCGTGAGGCTCCACGGCACCGCTTCCTCGATGACGCCCTGCGTCCACGGCGGCTTGAAATAGAGCAGCGTCACGGCGATCCCGTTGTTCAGGGCGTGGAGGAGCGCCCCGGCCAGCACCGAGCCGGTG
Source organism: Sorangium cellulosum (assembly GCF_001589285.1). Taxonomy (GTDB): domain Bacteria; phylum Myxococcota_A; class Polyangia; order Polyangiales; family Polyangiaceae; genus Sorangium; species Sorangium cellulosum_G. The sequence continues at coordinate 6,145 of NZ_JEMA01000818.1, forward strand.
CGGTGGCGCGCGTAGCCGAGCGCGAGCCCGAGCGAGAACGTCGGCAAGAGCCTGTACACCGAGCCGTGGGCGAGCCCGAAGAGGAGCGCCGACACCCCGATCGCCACCGCGGGCCCGGCGCGGCGCAGCCCCGCGTAGACGAGGCCGCGGAACAGGAGCTCCTCGCAGACGGCCGGCGTCACGGCGACGAGCAGCAGCACGACGAGGTACGGCTGCCCGCCGAGCAGCACGAGCTCGCCGAGCTCGCGGGCGAAGCGCTCCGGCGCGGGGAACCACCGGAGGACGGTGCCGCCGAGCGCGATCCACGCCGACACGCCGAGGAGCAGCGCCCCGGCGAGGCCCCGCACCGAGGGCGGCCGGAGGCCGAGCGTCGCCCGCGGCGCGTAGCCGAAGCCCGCGACCAGCGCGAGCGTCGGCAGAAGGAAGAAGCCGACCTGCGAGACGGCGAGCTGGACCGCCACGCTGGCGCGCTCGATGAGCAGGCTGCCGTAGAAGAAGAGCACCTGCACGCCCGCGAACGCCGCGAGCGAGAAGCCGACCGTCGGCGTCCCGCCAGCCCGGCGCCCGAGGCCCAGCACCGCGCTCGCCGACTCGTGGCCCCCGAGGAGCACGCTCTCGCGCGCGAAGACGCGCGCGGCGAAGAGGAGCGCGAGGCAGGCGTAGAGCGCCGACGAGATGAGCGCCGCGAAGAGGAGATCGACAGGCGCCTCCCCGAGGAACAGCGCCTTGATCAGCACCGCGATGTTGAGCACCGGCGCGTAGGCGGTCCACGGGTTGAGCTCGACGATCGGCAGGGCCGTGATGCCGGCGAGCAGCGAGAGCGGCAGGTACGCCGGCATGAGCGCGTTCTGGCCGTCCTTGAAGTCCTTCGCGAACACGGCGAGCGCGAGGAACAGCGCCGAGAACAGGAGCGTGACCGGCACGAGCAGCACGAACGTCAGCGCGAAGATCCAGGGATCGACGACCATCACGTCGGGCAGCATCCGGCTGACCGTGAGCGACAGGCTCACCACGTTGCCGAGCGCCGTGAGCAGGGAGATGACCCACACGGCCAGGAACTTGCCCGAGATGATCTCGATCGATCGCACCGGCGCGCACAGGAGCGTCTGCATCGTGCCGCGCTCCTTCTCGCCCGCCGTGAGATCGATCGCCGGCAGGAAGCTGCCGAGGAGCGACATCAGGATCAGCATCATCGGCATCATCGAGCCGAGGATCTGGCCGACCTTGCGGCTGTCCGGCGCGACGTCGCGCGGCACGACGTCGTAGGCGCTCGAGAACCCCTCGGGCAGCCCGCGCGCCGCCTCGCGATCCGCGACGATCGCCCTGCGCGCCCGCCGCAGCGCGCCCTCGAGGCGCGCCTCCGCCATGGCCGAGTCGGCGCGGACCGAGTCGAAGTAGATCGCGACGGCGCCCTTCCCGCCGCGCTCCAGCTCGGCCCGCAGCGTCGGCCACGGGATGAGCACCGCGTCGACCTTGCGCTCGCTGACCGCGGCGCGCGCCGCGGCGAGCACGGGGTTCTCCGGCTCGGTCCACCGCGGCCGCTCGTCCTCCCCCTCCTCCTTGTCTGGCTCCGGCTCCGCTCCGGCCTCTGGATCCGCCGGCGGCGCGAGCGCCCCCGAGGCGAGCCCCTCGCGCACGTCGGCGGGCGCGCCCTCCCACGGCGCGAGCTCGATCTTGCCCGCCGACGCCAGCCGCTCGCGCAGGTCCTCGGCGAGCTCTCCCCACACAGCGATCCGCGACGAGCGCGCCTCGCGCGCCGCCACCTCGGAGCCGATGAGCTTGCTCATCCCGAGCGCGAACAGCGGGTAGAGCAGGACCGGGATGACCAGCAGGCGCACGAGCGTGCGTCGATCCCGGAGCGACTCGACGAGCTCCTTGCGCAGGATGGTCCAGACGATGGCGAGCCTCACGGCGCCTCCCCTCCCCCGGCCGGCGCGCCGGCGCGCTCCGCCGCATCGCCCGCCCCGCGCGAGCGGCTCCGCGCCGCGTGATGGAGAAAGGCGTCGGTCAGGTTCGTGGTGGCCGTGCGCTCGAGCAGCTCCGGCAGCGCGCCGGTGTCGGCGATGCGCCCCTCGTGCAGGAGGGCGATGCGATCGCAGAGGTACTCGGCCTCGCCCATGATGTGCGTCGAGAAGAGGACGGCCTTGCCCGCGGCGCGCTCGCGCCGGATCGACTCGACGATGAAGCGGCCGCTGAGGACGTCGAGCGCGGTCGTCGGCTCGTCGAGGATGAGCACCTCCGGCTCGTGGAGAAAGGCGCGCGCGATGTTGGCGCGCTGCTTCTGCCCCGCGGACAGCGTGCTGCACGGCCGCGAGGCGAACGCGTCCATCTCGAGGTCGGCCACCAGCGCGTCGATGCGGCGCGAGAGCGCTGCCTCGCTCATGCCGTACAGCCTGCCGAAGTAGCGGAGCACCTCGCGGGGCGTGAGGCGCTGGTAGAGCTGGGTGTCGCCGGACAGAAAGCCGATGCGCTGCTTCGCCTCGAGCGGCGTCGCCGCGAGGTCGACGCCGCCGATGAGGACGCGCCCCGCGGTCGGCGACAGGATGCCGGCGAGCATCCGCAGCGTCGTCGTCTTGCCCGCGCCGTTCGGCCCCAGGAGGCCGACGACCTCCCCGGGGCGCACGGCGAGGTCGATCCCGTCCACGGCCGTGAAGTCGCCGAACCGCTTCACCAGACGCTCGGCGAGGAGTGCGGCGCGCATGGCGGCATGTCCTATCCGGTCCGCAGCAGCGCGCAAAGCGCTGGTTCCGCCATCGTCCGCCGGACCTCGGAGGAGCGCCCCGGCGCGCCGCCCCTGATCACGCCGGCCGGCCGTGTCCTCCGGGCGGCCGCTTCTCCGCACGCGCTGCTCGACTCGCGCCGCGGACTCCCTACACTACCCGTCGAGCCCTCATGGATCCGAGCACCTCTTCCATGCCCTACCGCAATCGCACCACGACGGAGCGGGCCCAGTGTCCCTGCGGACACGGCCGTGATCACTACATGGTGAGCGCCGAGGCGGAGTATCGCGTCCTCGGCTACATCCAGCTCGCCTTCGGGATCTCGGCCCGCCCGACCAGGGTGAAGTACAGATGCCGGCGCTGTGACACGGTCTTCTCGACGACCATCGATCCTGCGGTCCTCGACAAGCACTACTGACGCCGAGCAGCAGATGATCGACATCCACACCTCGCCGGCGACCGCCTGCGGCCGACGGGCTCCATGAAGGGTCGCGTGCTCATCGTCGCCGGGTCCGACTCGGGCGGCGGCGCCGGCATCCAGGCGGACCTCAAGGCGGTCACCGCGCTCGACGCGTACGGCGCCACGGCGATCACCGCGCTCACCGCCCAGAACACCCGCGGCGTCGCCGCCGTGTTCCCGGTCCCGCCCGACTTCATCGGCCGCCAGATGGAGCTCGTGCTCGACGACATCGGCGCGGACGCGATCAAGACCGGCATGCTCCACTCGGCCGAGGTCATCGACGAGGTCGCGCGCGTCTACGAGCGCCTCGGCCGCGGCGCGCCGCTCGTTGTCGACCCCGTGATGGTCGCCAAGGGGGGCGCGCGGCTGCTGGAGCCCCAGGCGGAGGGCGCCCTGCGCCGCCGCCTCCTGCCGCTCGCCGCGCTGCTCACGCCGAACATCCCCGAGGCCGAGGCGCTGACCGGCACGGTCATCGACAGCGTGGACGCGATGCGCCGCGCCGCCGCGCAGCTGCTCGCCATGGGCCCGCGCGCCGTGCTGCTCAAGGGCGGCCACCTCCCGGGCGCGACGGTCGTCGACGTCCTCCAGACCGCGCCGGAGCCCGGCGCGCTCGGGGCCACGGCGGGCGAGCGGCTGTTCGAGGACGCGCGTATCGAGACGCGGGCCACCCACGGCACGGGCTGCACGCTCGCCTCGGCCATCGCGGCCGGCCTGGCCCAGGGCCTCGCCCTCGTGCCCGCGATCGCGCGCGCGCGCCGCTACCTCCGTGAGGCGATGCACGCCGCCCCCGGGCTCGGCCACGGCCACGGCCCGCTGAACCACGCCCACACGGTGCGGCCGTTCTCCTGAACACGGCGCGGCGAGCCCCACGCCTCTGTGGAGGACCGCGCCGCGCGGCCCCTCGAGGCCCGAGCCGCGCGCGCTTCCCCGCGCCTCCCGCGCCTCCCGCGCCGCCCGCGCGGCGTCCCCGCGGCGCGCCGGACGGGCCAGCCGCAGCGTCCGTGCAACGACTCGTTGCGCCCGGGGCTCGAATGGACGACCCTGCGCGCAGTCCGTATCGGCGTGCCGGCGCCTCAGCTTCGGCGCCGGCGCGGAGCTCTTCCTCACCCTTTGTGCGCCCGTGGCCGTGACCAAAGATCCCCTCCCTCCCATCGACGTCGGCACGGTCATCAACGACCGGTACGAGGTCCTGAAGAGCATCGGCAAAGGCGGCATGGGCGAGGTGTTCTTGGCCTTCGATCGCCTGACGCAGCAGCAGGTTGCGCTCAAGGTGGTGCCCGAGGCCTCCGCCATGCCGGGCGACGACGAGGCCCTGCGGCAGGAGGTGATCCTCGCGCAGAAGGCTCGCCACCCGAACGTCTGCCGCGTGCACGACCTCGCGCCGAGCCCGTGGGGGCCCATCCTCGTGATGGAGTACATCCCCGGGCAGACGCTCCACAACCACATCCGCAAGCGCAAGGCGGCCGGCGGGTTCAGCGCCGACGAGTTCCGGAAGATCTCGACCGACGTCTGCGCGGGGCTCGCCGCCATCCACCAGCAGGGGCTCGTGCACGGCGATCTGAAGCCCGGCAACGTGATGGTCGCCGACGATCGCGCCGTCATCCTGGACTTCGGCTTCGCGAAGGAGCGCGCGCGCGCGGCCGTGCGCAAGCCGGGGGCGCCGCCGGACGGCGGCACGCCTCACTACATGTCGCCGGAGCGGCTGCGCAACGGCGGCGCGAGCCCCGAGGACGACGTCTACGCCGCGGCGCTGACGCTCTGGGAGATGTGGACCTGCCGCGTCCCCGAGCCCGGCTACAAGCCGCGGCTCAAGACGATGAAGCAGCAGATCACCTTCGACGTGCCTGCCGCGCTCACCAACGACGAGATCAGGCAGATCTTCCGCGCGCTGAACCCGGATCCGCAGATGCGCCCGCAGGCGCGGCACATGCGGTTCTTCAACCCGACGCAGACAACGACCGCGCCGATCCAGCTCCCGCGCGAGCGCATCGACCCCGGCCCCGCGCCCGGCCGGGCCATCAAGACGCAGTTCACCCCCGGCGCGCAGTCGCTGCTCATCACGTACGCCACGAACGCGCCCGACAGCGTCTCGATCCTGTTCCCCCTGCAGAAGCCGGTGCTCTCGATCGGCCGGCGCAGCGATCAGGATCTCGTCCTGGCCGAGGCGACCGTCTCCGGGTCGCACGCGCTGCTCCGGTGGCAGACGGGCTCCTGGCTTGTCGAGGACCTGAACAGCACGAACGGCACGTACGCGGACTTCCCCTTCGAGCGCAAGGCGCAGGTGTCGCTGCTCCACGGGGCCGAGGTGCAGCTCGGCGAGTGCCGCCTCATGGTGGTCACGTTCGGACCGGACTCCCCGCACCACGACAAGGCGAAGCGCTACCTCGCGCGGCGCGACGGCCTCACGGGGCTGCTCGTGCGCGAGCACCTGATGAAGGCCATCGATGAGGACGGCTTCTTCGCCGAGTGGGCCGAGGTGCCGATGCAGATCGCGCGCTTCGAGCTCCGCGGCCAGAACGGCCTCGTGAGCCTGCGGCCGACGATCCTCGAGATGCTCGCGCTGCGCAAGGCCGCGCTCCAGGTCGTCGATCTGACGCAGACGCTGCTGCTCAGCCTGACGCCGGCCGCGGCCGGCCGCACCGGCCCGCTCACGTTCGTCGTCTCCATCGTGGGGCCCAACCTCGACGAGGCGCAGCACGTTGTCGAGCAGGTCGTCGCGCAGGTGCAAGGCACGCTGCCCGAGACGCTCGAGCTGACCGCGACGCTCGTGAAGTGCGAGCCCGGCCGCCCCGCCCGCACGCTGATCGACTGAGGGCCTGCCGCGCAGCGCGGGGGCCCTCACGCTGCGCGGCCTCTCGCGCTGAGCCGCCGCGCGGTCGCGCGAGCGCTCACCGCAAGGGACCGCTCCCACGCCGGAGCGGAAGCGCGCCTACTGGGACGATCCGCCGCAGGCGTCGCTCGATGCGGCGGCGCGCTCGAGCACCACCTGGCCGACCGACTTCCGGACGTCGATCTCCCCCTGCCAGATGAGCTCCGCGCTGCCCTGCGCGTCGACCACGTCGCGCAGCAGCCGCACGAAGACCTTCCCCGGGGCGACCTCCGGAATCGCCACCGTGAAGTCGAACGCGCAGACAGCGTCGCATCGCGGGTTCGCCGCGTCGGGCTCGTCCCGCTCGGTGATCTCGTAGATGCTGTCGATCCGCTCGACGTGCATCGCGCGCTGGCCGCAGCAGTTGAGGAGCAAGCGGCTGTCCGCGATCGTCAGGGCTCCGCTCGACCGGTCGTAGCGCCAGCGCAGCACCTCGCTGCTGCAGTAGCTCTCATCCCCCTCGACCGCGAGCCTGCGCTCCGGATCGACGAATCCGCCGGCCTCGCTCACGACCCCCACCCGGGCGGGCTCCGTCTCCAGGCACGCGCCGAGAAGAAGCAGCGATCCCACCGTTGCAAGCGCCGTACAGACCCCCACGTAGCTCATGCCCAGACTTCCTTGCTGTCCTGCCACACTGTCAAAATACGCCCAAAATGAATTCCAAGGGCTTTTAAATAAGGACGTCCGGCGCGCTCTCCGCAGCGATGCCTCGGACGCAGCCTCAGGTCAGCGAACGCATGGGCCGCCCGCGCACCGCACCCCGGAGCAGCCGCACGCACATGCGCATGGGTTGTACTCGTTTCTCTTCCGACTGTCCAGGCACTCGTGGTAGAGTGCGAGCGGTTCTCCGACCATCAACGTCATGGTCGGTTGACCTGCCCGGTCATCCCACCGCTCGTCGGTGTCGGCAGCTCAGCCCACGACCCCTTGCCTGTCGTGTCGGACTCGGGACCTGACGAGGGACGCGGGAGCCGCGGTCACCGTGCGGCGACGGTCGTGGGGCGGCGGCGCGGCGGGATCTGCTCCTGACAGCCGGCATCGGCGGGGAAGTCGTCGAGGACCACCGCGCCCGCGGCCACGTCGAGATCGAGAGAGCCGCTCCAGACAACGGCGGGGCCGCCCTGCTGATCGACGACGTCGCGCAGCAGCTTCACGTAGACCTCGCCCCGCGGGACGTCCTGCACGCCAACCGAGAGGTCGAATGCGCACTGCTCCTGGCAGCGCCCCTCGGCGCCGTCCGGCTCGTCGCGCTCGGTGACCTCGTAGAGGCTGTCGATCCTCTCGACGTGGATCGCGCGTTTGCCGCAGCAATCGAGCATCAGCCGGGAATCCGCGAGCCGCAGCGTCGAAGCGGCCTCGTCGTATTGCCAGCGCAGCACCTCGGCGCCGCAATAGCCCCCGTCCTCCGCCGAGGCGAGCCGGAGCCCCGGGTCCCGGAAGCCCCCCTGCTCGCTGATCCTGGTTTCTTGAACCGCCGCTGCCGAGCTGCAGCCACCAACGCAGCAAGCTCCCGCGATCGCAAGGGCGGTCCAGATGCGGCTCGACACCATGCTCTCCTCCATTTCTGTTTCGCTCGCTGACCGGGGCGGCTTGCTGCAATTTTCCAGCCAACTCTCCCGTGAGCAGTCCGGAGGCTAACCGCGACCGACGCAGCGGGCCAAAGAAGCGGAATGGCGGTCGCGGCATCGCCTCGCGTCGCGCTCCGCACCGACCCGCCGGAGCGCGCAGGAACTGCCCACCTTGAAGACGTGTCCAGGCAGAAGAAGTTGCTGAGAAACGAGACCGCCGCGGCGCCAGTGGTGCGGGCGCTCACCGGCGCGGAGCGCGCCGGATGTCCACGCCTCGCCTCTCGGCCGACGTGGTTTCCGAGGAACAGGAGCGCTCGGCAGATCGAGCGTGCCGGACGCCTTGATGCGGCGTGCAGCGGCGGCGCGCCGTGCGCCGCGCCTGCGCACCGCCGGGGGCTCGACGTCGGTAGGCGGCCGCGGCGGCCACGGACAGCGCCGCCGGTCGGGTCAGTTCTTCGCTTCGACGGCCTTGCCGGGCGGCAGCGGGTCCCAGCGGAGCGAGTCGCCGAGCAGGTTGGAGATCCGCTTCGGGCGCTGCCCGTCGACGCGCATGATGTAGAGACCTGGCCCCTCCCCGGATGTGCGCGTGGAGAAAAACGCCACAAGTCGCCCGTCGGGGCTGCAGGCCGGGTATCCGTTCCGGCCCTGATTCTGGGTCAGCCGCGCGAGGCCGCCGCCCATCTCCCCCGAAACGACGAGGTCGGTGTTCTTTCCGACGCCCACGGCGTAGACCGCCTTCACCCCGTCGGGATGGTTGCAGAACGTCGGCGCCGACGCGAAGAGCCCGTCCGGCGAGATCGCCTTGCCGCCCACGTAGATGCGCTGTCCGTACCTGCCCTCGCCGGAGAAGGCGAGCTTGCCGGTCGGCGAGAACGCCGGGTGGAGCGCCATCCCCACGTCGGACGCCGGCTTGATGCTCTGGAAATCGGGGCCCGAGAACAGCTTGATCGTCGACCCCACCCCGATGCTGAGCGCCACCTGGGACCGGTCCTTCGAGAACGCGATGCCATAGACCGAGCCCTTCACGGGCAGCGAGATCGGCCCGCCCGCCGTCGTGAAGATCTTGTACTCGTCGCCCTTCACGCTCGCCGCGTAATGCAGCTGCTCGTTCTTCCCGAACACGGGGGCGATGGCTGTCTGATCGGGCGGCGAGATGGCCCTGGCGTCGTGGCCGTCGGCGTCGATGGTGAAGACGCGGCGCAGCGAGCCGGAGCCCGAGGCGAACGTCATGTGGCTGGCGAAGCCGCCGTTCTGGCCGGTGAGGGCGCCGATGAGCTGGTCCGCCACCCGGTGCGACTCGAAGCGCACGTCGCGGAGGGGCACGATGAACCTCTTGTCGAACACCGGGGCCTGCCCGCGGTTCACGAGGAACGCCTGGCCGACGAGCTCGGCCTTGTCGGGGCCGACCTTCTTGCCACGCACGCTCACGACCGCCTCGACCCCCTTCGCGGACCACGCCTTCACGTCCACCGGGCTGTCGGAGAGGTAGAGGCCGTCCGGCGCGGCGCTGTCGGGCAGCACCTCGAACTCGCCGCACAGCTCGAGGTCGCGCCGGACCACGCTGTGGAGCGTGACGTCCTCGGGATCGGAGACGAGCGACGGCAGGACGCCGATCTTCGGGAGCGGGCGCGACGCGCCGGCCACGACAGTGATGTGGCCGAGCAGCTCGTCCGGGTTGGGCGGGGCCGTCGAGGCCGGCGCCTGCGCGGGAGAGGGCGCCTGCGTCGGAGCAGGCGCCTGGGCTGGAGCAGGGGGGGCAGCGAGCGCGGCGGCGGCGAGCGCCAGGGCGCCGAGGGCGTATCGAGCTAGTCGCATGTGTTCTCCCTACAGACGAACGTGACGCTCACCTGCTTCTGCCCGAGATCGGGATAGTTCTCCGGCGGCGGCGGCAACGCCTGCCCCTTCGCCCCCTCGAGCGTCGCCTGCGCGGCCGCGTCGAACACGGGATTCCCGCTCGGCGTCAGCGTGTAGCTCACCATCTGCCCGTCCGACAGGACGATCACCGCGCGCGGCCGGTGCTTCGTGAGCTCCTCGGGCGGGAGCCCCGAGCCGCTCACGCGGAACCTGCTCGAGAACCAGCCCGCGATGCGGGCCAGGTACAGGTCCACCGCGCGCGCCTTGAGGGGGTCGGTCTCCGTCCCCTCCTTCACGCCGTCCGCATGCCCCTCCTGGTCGACGTTGGGGGCCTCCCCCGCGTCGGTCTTCGGATCGAGCTCGATGTCGACCTGCTTGGCGATCTCGGCGTCGGGCGGCGGCGGCGCGGTGCCCGCGTCGGCGACCTTGACCTCCGGGGGCGGGATGTCCTTCTCGGTCTTGCCCGCGTCCGGCGACACGAACGCCTTCTGCTCGACGCGCGGCTTGGGCGTCTGGCGCACCCACCGGTCCGGCAGCTTCATCCGGTCCCGCTTGCCGCCCAGCTTGAGCAGCGGCGTGTCCATGTCGAGCACCGGGACGACCTTCACCGGGACGCTCGGCCCCTTGTCGATCTCGGGCGCGACAGCGGTCTGCGAGAGATCCGCCAGGCTGATCGCGACGGCCGCGCCCGCCTGCACGGCGACCGCGACAGCGACCGCGATCGCGATGTCCCGCGGGCGGAAGTCGCTCCTCGGCCGGCGCTGCCCTGACGGCATCCTCGGTCCTGGCGCGCGCGCCGCGGCCGTGCTCACGGCGTCGCCCCGCCCGGCCGCGCCGCCCCCTTGGCGTTGCCCGTCGCCGCCCCGCCGGGCTGCGGCGGCGACGCGCCCTCGGGCTCGAGCTCCGGCTGGACGAGGAGGTTCAGCCCCTCGACCCCGGCGGCCCGGGCAGCGGCGACGACCCGCGCCACGGCGCCGTAGCGGGCGTCCTTGTCGGCGCGGATGTAGAGCTCCTTCTCCTTCTGCACGCGGCCGTTCGAGGCGAGCACGCCCTCGATGTCGGCGGTCGCGTCGTCCTCGCCGAAGAGGATCTTCTCTTCCTTCGTGATGGTCACGACGAGCTTCGTGTCCTTGGTCGGCGCCTCCTCGGCGGAGACGTTCGGCAGCTCGACCCGGAGCCCGGCCGTGAGCAGCGGGGCGGTCACCATGAACACCACGAGGAGCACGAGCATCACGTCCACGAGCGGCGTGACGTTGATCTCGCTGAAGCCGCCGCCGCGCCGCCTGCGCCCCCCTCCGCCCGACATCGCCATGATCGGCCCTGCCCCTCAGCTCTTCGGCATCACCGGCGTGGGCCGGTCGCTCGACCGCTGGAGCGCCAGCGGGATGGACTCCTGCATCCCCCGCGCGACGGCGGAGATCGACGCGATCTCCACCCAGCCCTCGCTCGAGGCCTCCAGCGCGGAGAGCAGGTCGTCGATGCGCTTGTTGATCGCGTTGTAGGCGATGACCGCGGGGATCGCGGCGAACAGCCCGATCGCTGTCGCGATGAGCGCCTCGCCGATGGCCGGGGCGACGACGGGCAGCGACGCGCTCTTCTGCTGCCCGATGCGGAGGAACGCGTCCATGATCCCGTAGACGGTGCCGAACAGGCCGATGAACGGCGACGCGGCCGCGATCGAGGAGAGCGTCGGCATGAGCGAGCTCGCCCGCTGCGTCTCGGTCACGATCGCGCGCTTCGCGATGGAGTCGAGCAGCTTGCTGGTCCCGACGCGGCGGCTGAGCTCCAGCACCACGCGGGCGCCCGGCGCGTCGGCGTGCCGCTGCGCGAGCGCGAAGAGCTGATCGGGCGAGTGGGCCTGGGCCGACTCCTGCTCGAACCGCGCCTGCTGCGAGGACAGCCGGGCGAGCTGGAGGACCTTGAGGACGGCGATCACCCACACGAGGATGGCCGCGAAGATCAGCAGCCAGACGACCAGGAAGACGGGACCGGAAGCGTGGAGGATCAGGGAGACGGGATCGAGCTTGATCGGGACCGCCGTCGCCGCCTCGGGGACGCTTTGCTGGAAGGCCATATCGATCTCTTCGGTCAGGGAATCGGCTCGTCAGGGGATCCGCAGGCGGCCCCGTTCAGTGCGGTTTGCGGCAGCGGCCCCCTCCGTCGCCCGGGGGACCGGCCGCGGCCCTCTCTTCACGTCGTCAACGCCGCGCGGGCCACGCGCGGGAGGCAGCGCCGCGTCGATCGCGCGGGCCGCGCCGGGCTCACTCCGCCAGCAGGATGTCGACTTTTCGGTCGCGCGCCCAGCCCTCTTCGTCCGTGCCGGTCGCCTCGAACTCGCCCTTCGACGAGGTCGCGATGCGGCCCTGCTCGACGCCCTTCGTGCTGAGGTACTCCGCGACGCTGCCGGCGCGCTTCTGGCCGAGGCCCAGGTTGTACTCCGTCTCACCCCGGGGATCGGCGTGACCGATGAGCTTCATCCCCTTGCCCTTGAGCGGACCCGAGGCGAAGCAGCGCGCGAGCGCGTCGAGCGCGCTCGCCGCCTCGCCCTCGATCTGCGTCGAGTCGAACGCGAAGCGGGCGGTCGGCAGATCGCCGCAGGCCTTCAGGATCTTGTCATCGATACGGATCGACCCGCTCGTCGGCTTCGCTGTGTCCTGCTTCGGGGCAGGCGCGGGCGGCGCCGGCGGGGGAGGCGCGACATCGCCGCCGACGTTCGGCGGCGGCTGCGGATCGGAGCCACAGCCGGCCGCCAGCGCTGCGAGCGGCGCCAAGACCACGAGGATCAACGCAGGCAGTTTTGTCATGGGCATGCCGTTACCACGCCGCGGAGCGCGTTGCAGCATTTTGAGCGGGCGCTGGCGGGCCGGCGCGCCGGGTTGTTGAGCATTCCTGTAAAGTGCCGCGATGCATCGCCCGGACCTCGCGCGGAAATATTTGGACCACCAACGATCTGAGCGGCCTCGCGCCCCGGGAATCCGGGGCGCCGCGGTCCTCTTGCTCGGCGTCGCGGCGGCGACGGTCGCGCTCGCCGCGCCCGCCGCGGCGCGGGCCGAGGTGCCGGTGAAGCGCACGTTCTTCAAGCTGCCGTCGTCGAACGGGTTCGGCGCGGTGCTCCTCGACCTCGGCCAGGCGCGGCTCACCCACTTCCGCGAGCACCTGTTCGGCACCGAGGAGCCGCGCCTCGACGAGCGCGGCGATGAGGTCTGGGTCGGCAACCAGCCGCAGGTCGTGCCCACGCGCGATCTGCTCTACGACGCGTACTTCGGGCTGCGCTCCGAGGGGAAGCAGCGGTGGCTGACCGAGGTCCCCGTCGACCTCGACGCGAGCGGCTACGCCGGCTGGACCGAGGGCCAGCGCGGCGGCACCGGCGTCGTCACGATGGTACAGCGGGTCGGCAACCTCGAGTGCACGCAGTTCTTCTTCGCGCCGCAGGGCCTCGAGCAGGCCGGCTTCGTGATGGCGATGCGGGTCCAGAACCGGGGCGACGTGGCGGCAGAGGACGTGGCGGCCTTCTCGCTGCACAACCTCCACCTCGGCTTCGGGCGCCCGGGCGTGATGGCCGACATCGGCGAGTCGGGCGAGACCGTCGCCTATGACGAGGGCGAGGGCCGGCGCGACTTCCTCGAGCGCGCCTTCGCGGGCGTGGTCGTCGCGCGCGCGCTCGAGCCGGCCGCGCGCCACGGCGCCTCGAGCGCGAGCAGCCCGCCGGACCTCGACGTCTACCGGATCGTCGAGGCCGGCGCCGTCGCCGACCTGCCGGACCTCGACGGGGCCGCGCCCACCGCGGACGGCTCCGTGAGCGCGTTCCAGTGGGACCTCGGTAGCATCGGCCCCGGCGAGGCGCGGTGGGTCGGCGTCGTGTTCGCGCACCACGGCGACCCCTCGGGCGCGGCGGACCCGAGCGTGCAGGGCGCCCTCGACGCGTACCTCGGCGCGAAGGGCGCGGCCGAGGTCGTCGCGGACGAGATCGCGGCGTACCGCGCGTTCCAGGGCGCGATCCAGGTGCCGCCCACGACGACGGTCGAGGAGGAGGTCCTGCTCCGGCAGTCGGCCGTGATGCTCCGGATGGCGCAGGCCCGCGAGAGCCACGCGTTCCTGCGCGAGCACCTGACGCAGGACGGCGAGCCGCGCGCCACGCGCTTCGGCACGACGCTCGGCGGCCAGCCCGCCGCGCTGCCGGCGACGGTCGCCCACCGCGGCCGCGGCGCCGTCCTCGCGAGCCTCCCGCCCGGCGAGTGGACGGTCGCCTGGATCCGCGACGGCGCCTACGCCACCGTGGCGATGGCCGCCCTCGGCATGAAGGCCGAGGCGCGCGACGCGCTCGGCTACTACCTCGGCGCGGAGGCGGGGCGGTTCCAGGACTGGAACGAGCTCGCGCCGTACGACATGCCGCCGTACCAGATCAGCCTGGTGCGCTACCACGGCTTCGGGGTCGAGGAGACCGACTTCAACGCCTTCGGCCCGAACCTGGAGTTCGATGGGTTCGGCCTCTTCCTCTGGGCGCTGCGCCAGTACGAGGAGCTCACCGGGGACACGGCGTTCGTCGACGAGCACTGGGCCACGGCGTCGGGGAAGGTCGCGGACGCCCTCGTCGCGCTGATCGATCCGGAGACGGGCCTCATCCGGAAGGACTCGTCGATCTGGGAGACGCACTGGAACGGGCGCGAGCGCTCGTTCGCGTACACGAGCATCACCGCGGCGCGCGGGCTGTGCGACGCGGCGGACATCGCGGAGCGCCGCGGGGAGGCCGACCGGGCCGCCGGGTACCGCGGCGCCGCGAACCAGCTGCGCGCCGCGATCGCCGCGCGGCTCACGGACGCCTCGGGCGCGCTCGGCGCGAGCCTGGAGGAGGTCGAGGCCGGCGCGGGCTACTGGGACGCGGCGGTGCTCGACGGGATCGCGATGGGCCTGTTCGATCCGCGGGGGCGCATCGCCGCCGCCACGCTGGCCGGGCTCGACGAGCACCTGCGCGCCCCCGCGGGCGCGGGGTGGTCGCGGAACGACGATCGCACCGATCACGCCGGCGCGGACGACCTGAGCCCCTGGGGCAGCGAGTACGACAGCGCCGAGTGGGTCGTGACCGATCTGCGCGGCGCTGTCGCCGCGCGGCTCATGGGGGACGACGCGCGCTCGGACCGGCTGCTCCGGTGGGTGCTCGACCAGTCGGCGGCGAACTACCTCGCCATCGCGGAGACCTACGACGAGACGAGCGGCGCCTACAAGTTCAACGCGCCGATGATCGGGTTCGGCGCGGGCGTCTATGCGCTCGCGCTCGCGGCGCGCGACGGGCTGGTCGTCGGACCGGCCTGCGGCGCGTACTTCGACGAGGGCGACACGAGCGGCAGCGCGGGGGGCGGGCCCACGAGCGGCGCCGGCGGCACCGGCGGC
>NZ_JEMA01000819.1 GCF_001589285.1 Sorangium cellulosum
GGCGCTGCTCGAGCTGCGCCACGATGCGGGTCACCTGCTCGCGGTCCGGGGGGTCGCTCGCGATGTACTCGCGGTAGGCGGCGAGCGCCTGCTCGATCCTGCCGGCCTCGGCGTGCGCGCGCGCGATGTTGAAGACGACGTTCGGGTGCGGGAGGATCTCGTTGGCCTTCTGGAGCTGCCGGATGCCCTCGTCGTACTGCTTCTGCGCGATGAGCTCCATGCCGGCCCGGAAGTGGAGGCGCGCCTCGGTGCGGGCGTCGGCGCGCGCGCCGCGCGCGGCGGCCATCGCGCCGACGAGGGCGGCGCAGGCGCAGAGCCTGCGCGCGAGCGCCGCCCTTCCGCGCGGCAGCGCGGCGCGAGCGTCGTTCGTCGGGGGGAGCGCCGGGCCGGCGTCGCGGCGGCCGTGCGAGCAGGAATCGGGAGACGACATGGGTTCGCCCTGTCCTCAGCGGGGCCGGGGATGACGGCGATCCTCCGGCGACATGGGCCGGGGCGCGACGGCGATCCCGGCAGGAGCTCGGGAGCATCCACGGAGCTGCTCCCCACATCACATCGAACACGTCCTCCGTGCGCGGGGCGCCCGGTACGCCCCTCGCGCGAGCGCGAAGCCACTGCGGCGATGTCACGGGATTGCAAGCGCGAGAGCGCCGCCGACTCTACCAGAGTTGCCCGGCGCGCGTCCGCGCTCGTCAGTAGGGGTTGCTCTTGTACGGCGCGCTCTTTTGACCGCTCGCGCCGTTCGCGACGTTCGCGACGTTCGACCTGGGCTTGCCCGGGGTCCCCGGCGCTCCGGTCGCGGCCGGGTCGAGCTTCGCGCGCACCCGCTCCTCGGCGCTGGAGACGCGCACTGTCGCGGGCTTGTAGCCCTGCTTCTCGAAGACGAGCTCGTGCTCCGACGCGAGCGCGGCCGCCGACCCTCGCCACACGATCTCGCACGGCGTCTCGGCGCAGAGCTCCTTGTTGCCTTCCCTGACGGCCGCCCCGGGCGGCGCGCTCTCGACGTGCAGCGTGCGCGCGGCGGGCGCGACCGGCGCGGCGGGCGCCGTCTCCGCGGGCGGCGTGCTCCCCGCGCCGGGCTCGCGCGCCGGCGCGTCCATCTGCGCGACCGGCGCGCGCGACGTCACCACGGCCGCGACGCCGACCCCGGCGGCGAGGACCGCGGCGATCGCCCACGGGACCAGCCTCCGCCCCGGGCCCGCGCCGGGCTGGGTCGCGGAGAGCCCCTCCACGGGCGGCGCCGGGCGCGGCCCCATCGAGTCCGTGATCGAGGGCGCGACGAAGGTGGGCGCCGCCGGCGCCTTGAGCGCGCTGTCCGTGGCGAACGGGCCCGTGATCGTCGGGGGCGAGCTCGTGGGAGGCGATGAGTTCGGCGTCGAGAGGCCCGGGAAATCGCCCGTCAGCGTCGAGGACGACGGAACCGACGGGTACGACGGAACTGACGGAACCGACGGAACTGACGGGTACGACGGGTACGACGGCGCCGACGGGCGGTGGCTCGCCATACCGGTCCGCACGGGCAGCGTCTCGCCCGTGTCGCGCATGGAGATGCCACCCGCGGTGAACTTGAGCGCGGCGACCAGCTCGTTCATGGACGAGAAGCGCTGCGCCGGGTCCTTCTCGAGGCAGCGATGGACGGTGCCCTCCATCGTCTGAGAGATGGAGATCTGCGGGTTGTACGTCTGCATGGGCGGGACCGGGTCGTTGACGTGCGACATGAGCGTCCCGACGCTCGCGCCCTTGTCGAACGGCACGTGGCCCGTCAGCATCTCGTACATCATCACGCCGAGCGCGTAGATATCGGTGCGCGGGGACACGTCGCTGCCGGATATCTGCTCGGGCGCCATGTACTTCGGCGAGCCCATGAACAGGCCCTGTTGCGTGAGGTTCTCGCCGCTCTCGATGTCCTTGACGAGGCCGAAGTCGAGCACCTTCACGTGGTCGTGCTCGTCCTCGTGATCGACGAGCAGCACGTTGCCCGGCTTGAGGTCGCGGTGCACGACGCCGAGCCCGTGCGCCTCGCGGAGCGACCGGCAGATCTGGCGGGCGATGTGCGCGGCGCGCGCCTCGGGGAACGGCCCTTCCTCGCGGAGCACGCGGTGGAGGGTCTTCCCCTCGATGTACTCCATCGCGATGTAATAGATATCGTCGTCGCTTTGGCCGTAGTCGAACACGGTCACCGTGTTCGGGTGCGTGAGCTTCGCCGCGGTCGACGCCTCGAGGAAGAAGCGACGGTGGAACTCGGGATCGTGGTCGCCGTCGTACTTCGGGCTCAGCACCTTGAGCGCGCAGATGCGGCCGAGCGGCGCCTGCTCTGCCCTGTAGACCTTCCCCATGCCGCCGCGCGCGATGACGCTGACGACCTTGAAGCGGCCGTTGATGACACGCCCTAGCAGCGGGTCCGGCGCGGCAGCCTTCGATGTCCTCGAGCTGCCGGTTACCTCTCCCTGTCGGCCATCAGGCATGTCGTGCCTCTCCTCGGGCAGCGTGAGGAGGTGAAGATTGGACGCACAGCAGCCGCCTCAGGAGCAGTGTGACTGAGGCGACTCTGAGGTGTCAATCTGCAGTGCCGCGATACGCGCATGAAATGCGTGGAGTCTGGTGCGCTGCCGTCCGCACGGTCGGTGAGCGCGGCGACAGCTGCGCGGCGCTGAGCGCCGGCGTCCGAGGACGAATGTGGCTGTCGCGTGACCGACGTGAAACACAGCGCAACGCGCTCAGTTGGGGTGAGCTGCGTCGCGCTGCGTTTGGATCGTGGACGGACGCGCTGGTGCCGCGGCGGTGGAGGAGCTCGCCCGGACGGCTCAGCGGCGGACGGCGATCGCGAACAGGGTGCCTCCGCCCGGCAGGGGGCCGCCGATCCAGAGGCGGTTTGCCTCGTCGGCGACGAGCGAGATCGACGTGCCCGCTGTCGCGAGATCGAGCAGCGGCGCCGGGTCGCCGTCGGCCTGCACGCGACCGCCGTCGTCTCTGAAGGCGACGGCGACCGGCGCGAGGGCCTCGTAGGTCGCCGGGTCGGTCGGCTGGAAGACGAGGAGGCCGGGCGCGCCCTGCTCGGGCGCGAGGGCCGCCAGGCCCATGCCGCCGCCTGGCAGCGTGAAGACGGCGTCGCCCTCCGTCGGCCCGGCGCCGCGCGCGATCGTGCCGGCCGCGAAGCCGCGCGCCTGCTGCGATCCGTCGGCGGACGGGAGCACGGCGAACACGTTGCCGCGCCGATCGGCGGTGACGGGGCCGGCGTTGTCGCCCCACGTGGCGACGGCGGCGGGCGCCGCGCAGCTCGCGTCGCCTTCCGGCACGAGCCGGGCGTCCTGCCCCGCCGCGCCGCAGCTCTCCGCCGCATAGAGGCCGCTCGACCCCGCGGTGGGATCGCCGAGCGGCGAGAGCCCGGTGTAGAGCAGGCGCCCCTCGACGGCGGCGGCCATGAAGAAGCCGTTCACCTCGTAGCGCTGCGCGACAGCGCGGTCCTCGATCAGGATCAGCTCCCCGAGCGTCTCGGGGAACGCGCTCGTCCACGAGATCGCCGTCCATCCGAAGAACGGCAGGTCCACGGCCTGGCCGCCGAGGAAGGCGTCGGCGGGGACGCCCGCGTCGACCTCCTCCCGCGTCGCCGTGAGATCCCCGGTGGCCCCGTCGGGCGGCGTGAGCCGCACGATCTCCGCCGCGCCCCCGGCGTCGCTCCGCACGAACATCGGCCCGCCGTGCCGCCCCCACGTCACCGAGGCGAAGCCGATGTCCTCGTCGGTCTGGTAGACCGCGACGGCGCACCACGCCGGATCGACCAGCGAGAAGAGCGCGTCGTGCGAGCCCGCGTCCAGGCACCCGGCGCCGTCGTGGCCGCCGCCGCCCGACGACGCTCCAGCGTTCCCATCCGCGTCGTCGCCGCAGCCCGCCGCGAGCGCCGTCGCCGCGCAGAGCGCCGCCGCGGCGAGGTTCGTTCTTCCCTGTTGGATCCAGCCGTCCCAGCGCATCGTTGCCTCCGAGGAGCCGCGGCGCTGCGGTCCGGTCATCGCGCCCGTCGTGCGCTCCGGACCCGCGGAGGCCACGCCGCGCGGGGCTTCACCGGCTCGCTGGCCCGGCGGACCTCGCGGCGCCAGCGCCGGCGCGCGCGGCCGTCAGCGCCGGGCTGGCCGAGCCGCGTAAACAAATCATCGGCCATCGTCAAGAGATCCCGGCGTCCGGGACGTTCGCGGGGACGATCTCGGCCCAAACCAGCGGCGGGGCGGCCGGTGCCGCCCTCTGTCCGGCCTGTCCCCCAGAACGACCGTTGCGCTCCACGTTCAGATGGACGACGCTTTGCGCCGCAGCCGGTGTCGGGCACGCTCCGGTTCGCGCTCCTTTTTATCCACCGCGGGCCGTGACCAAGACACCCCCCCCTCCCATCACTGCCGGAACGGTCATCAACGATCGTTACGACATCCGTCAGAGCCTCGGTAAAGGCGGCATGGGCGAGGTCTTCCTGGCCTTCGATCGCTCCACGCAGCAGACCGTGGCTCTCAAGGTGGTCCGCGAAGAGTCGCGCATGCCAGGCGACGACGAGGCGCTCCGCCAGGAGCTCCTCCTCGCGCGCTCGGTGGGCCACCCGAACGTCTGCCGCGTGCACGACCTCGCGCCGAGCCCGTGGGGCCCCATCCTCGTGATGGAGCAGATCCCCGGGCAGACGCTCCACACGCACATCCGCAAGCGCAAGGCCCAGGGCGGCTACACGGCGGACGAGTTCCGCAAGATCGCGAGCGAGGTCTGCAACGGGCTCGCGGCGATCCACGCGCAGGGCCTCGTGCACGGCGACCTCAAGCCCGGCAACGTGATGGTCTCCGAGGGGCGGGCGGTCATCCTCGACTTCGGCTTCGCGCAGGAGCGCGCGCGCGCCTCGGCGCGCCGCCCCGGCGCGCCGCCCGACGGCGGCACGCCGAACTACATGTCTCCCGAGCGGCTGCGCAACGGCGGCGCGAGCCCCGAGGACGACGTGTACGCCATGGCGCTCACGCTCTGGGAGATGTGGACCTGCCGCGTCCCGGAGCCCGGCTACAAGCCGCGGCTCAAGACGATGAAGCAGCAGATCATGTTCGACGTGCCGGCGGGCCTGTCGATCGACGAGGTGCGGCAGATCTTCCGCGGCCTCAACGAGGACCCGTCGATGCGGCCGCAGGCGCGGCACATGCGCTTCTTCAACCCGTCGCAGCTCACGACGAGCCCGATCCAGCTCCCGCGCGAGCGCCTCGATCCCGGCCCGCCGCCCGGCGGCGCGCTCAAGCTGAACTTCACCCCCGGGGCGCAGTCGCTGCTCGTGACGTACGCGACGAACGCGCCCGAGATCGTGGGCTCGCTGCTCCCGCTGCACGACACGAAGCTCGCGCTCGGCCGCCGCAGCGATCAGAGCCTGTGCGTGCCCGAGGCGACCGTCTCGGGGGCGCACGCGATCCTGAAGTGGCAGACGGGCTCGTGGCTCATCGAGGATCAGGGCAGCACGAACGGCACCTACGCGGACTTCAACTACGAGCGCAAGTCGCAGGTCTCGCTGCTGCACGGCGGCGAGGTGCAGGTCGGCGAGTGCCGGATGAAGCTCGTGACGTTCGGCCCGGACTCCCCGCAGCACCGGCGCGCGAAGCAGTACCTCGCGAAGCGCGACGGCCTCACCGGCCTTCTCGTGCGCGAGCACCTGATGAAGGCGATCGACGAGGACGGCCTGTTCGCCGACTGGGCCGAGGTCCCGATGCAGGTCGCGCGCTACGAGCTGCGCGGGCCGAACCGCCAGGTGAGCGAGCGCCCGACGATCCTCGAGATGCTCGCCCTGCGGAAGGCGGCGCAGCGGGTGATCGATCTGACCGAGATGCTCCTCCTGAGCCTCACGCCCGCCGTCGCGGGCCGGACGGGGCCGCTCAAGTTCGTTGTGTCGATCGTCGGTCCGAGCATCGACGAGGCGCGCCACGTGGTTGAGCAGGTGGTCGCGCAGGTGCAGGGGATGCTCCCCGAGACGCTCGAGCTCGGCGCGACGCTGGTGAAGGGCGAGCCCGGGCGCCCGGCGCGGACGCTCATCGACTGAACCCGAACGCGTCCGATGAACAGCCGGCCTCCGTTCCCGTCCAGCCCGCCGTCTCAGCCCTCGCCGTACCGCTACCTCGGTCGCGGCGGCGGCGAGCGCCCCGTGCGGCTGCAGATCATCATCGCGCTCGTCGCGGGCCTCATCGTGGTGGCGGTGCCGCTCTACCTGTGGCGCCGCCCGCGGCCCGAGTCGATCCCGTCCGCGGACGCCGCCACGGCGGACGCCGGCGCCTCCGCGTGGGACGCGGGGGCGCTCGCGGACGCGGGCGCCGGGCTGCCGGAGGGCGTCACGCTGTCGCCGTTCACCACGATCCGCTGCGAGAACCCCGGCCCGGGCAGCACGCCGCCCGACCGCTGCGATCACGTCACGTTCTTCGAGGACGCGCTCTCGCGCGCGATCCGCGACAACGTCCAGTGCGCGCCGACCGGCAAGGCGAGCATCACGGTGAGCTTCGTCCTCGAGATGGACTTCCGGCGCAAGCGGACCAACCTCTACGTTGGCAAGTCGACGACGGTGAGCCGGACGAGGACGAAGGAGCTGCTCCGCTGCGTGAAGCGGGCGATGCCGACGCCCGACTGGGGGACGATCCCGCACCAGTACGTGAAGTACAAGGTCAACGTCATGGCGACCTACCCGGCCAGCGAGTCGTTCTGAGGCGAGCGGGCCTTGCGTCGCGCATCGATCGTGCTGGTGCGCTGCGCGCTCTCGCTCTCCGGAGCGCTCCTCGCGGCCGCGGCGCACGCACAGCAGCGCGCGCCGGCCGCGCCCGCTGAGCACGCGGGCTACTCGAGCTACGAGAGCGCCACGATCGAGCGCGCCCTCGCGCGCGTCGGCGCGCCCCTCGATCCTGCCCCCGAGGGCAAGATCGTCGAGGCGATCGACGTGGTCCCGTTCGAGGTGATCGAGGACCGCGATCCGGCGCCCGGCTTCCTGAACTGGTTCCACGTCCTCTCGAGGCCGTACGTCATCCGGCGCGAGGTGCTGCTCTCTGTCGGGCGCCCCTACGAGCAGGCGCTCGCCGACGAGTCGGCGCGCATCCTGCGCGGCCTGAGCCAGCTCTCGCTCGTCCTCGTCTTCGCCGTGCGCGGCAGCGCGCCGGACCGGGTGCGGGTCGCCGTCGCCACCAAGGACGTCTGGAGCCTGCGCCTCAACTCGAACTACCGCTTCGCCGGCGGGGAGCTCGAGTACCTGTTCCTGCAGCCCGCCGAGACGAACCTGTTCGGCGTCCACCACACCATCGCGGCGCAGCTCGCGCTCGATCCGGGCGCGCTCTCGCTCGGCGTCGCCTACGCGATGCCGCGGGTCGGGGGCAGCCGCGTGCGGCTGCGGACCGAGCTGAACGCGATCGTCGATCGCGAGACCGGCGCGCTCGAGGGCTCCAGCGGGACGTTCGTGTACGGGCAGCCGCTCTACGCGACGGAGGCGGAGTGGGCCTGGGAGGCCGAGGTCACCTGGCGCGACGAGGTGACCCGCCGCTTCATCGGCACGCGGCTCGCCACCTTCGACGCCGCGGTGACGCCCGGGGACGACCGCATCCCTTACCGCTACCGGAGCGACCTCCTGGTCGGCGGCTACACGGTCACGCGCAGCTTCGGCGGCCGCGGCGCGGGGAGGTCGTCGGGCGTGAAGCACGACCTCTCGGTGGGCATCGAGGCGAGCCGCAAGGTCTACCGCGTGGACGAGCGCGCGGACTTCGCCCCGTCGGCGGTCGCCGAGTTCGAGGAGCAGGAGATGCCCGTGAGCGACACCCGCGTCGCGCCGGTGCTCAAGTACTCCACGTACTCGACCCGCTTCTCCCGCGTGCTCGACTTCAACACGCTCGCGCTGCAGGAGGACTACCGGCTCGGCCACGAGCTCTCGATCGCGATCTACCCGGTCACGACAGCGCTCAACTCGACCCGGAGCTTCCTCGGCGTCTCCGCCGCGGCGGCGTACACGGTCGCGCTCGGCGACGGCCTCGCGCGCGCGGTGGTCGAGACGGTCACCGAGCTCGATCGATCGCAGATTTTCGACGCATCGATCGAGGCGCGCGCGCGCGTGCACACGCCGAGCTTCGGCGTCGGGCGGCTCGTGTTCGACGTGCGGCTGTTCGACCGTTACCGGAACTACCTCAACCGGCGGCTGCTGCTCGGCGGCGACACGCGCCTGCGCGGCTATCCGTCGGCGGCGTTCATCGGCGAGGACGTGCTCTCCGCGAACCTGGAGTTCCGGACGCGTCCGCTCGAGATCTGGTCGTGCCAGATCGCCGGCGCCGCCTTCTTCGACGCCGGCGACGCCTTCCACGGCTACGGCGACCTGCGCCTCAAGCAGTCGGCCGGCTTCGGGGTACGGGCCCTCTTCCCGCAGCTCAACCGCGTTGTCATGCGCGCCGACTGGGGCTTCCCGCTCACGCGCGGCTACAAGGAGCCCGACGCCCTCCCGGGCGACATCGTCGTCACCTTCGGTCAGGCGTTTCCGATGCTCCCTGCGGACGAGTAGGCGCGTCGCCCGCGCCGCGCGGTCCCTCCTTGCCCGCCGCGTCGGTCGCGGCCACGCGCGCCACCCGGGCGCGGTGCGCCGCGAATGCAGGCTGCAGGCCGGGCGGCACCGGCTCCCGATCGAGCGCCGCGAGCGTCTCCTTCTCCGGCCTCCCCGCGAGCGCCGCGTGCCAGGCCTGCTCGAGCGCGCGCCGCAGGCGCGCCGCATCGTCCTTCGGCGGCTCCTGCCGCTTGCCCCCCGGACCGTTGTCGTCCGCCCTCGCGCGCGCCTCGTGGAACGCGCGCGCTGCGTCGCCCCTGTGCGTGTAGCGGCCGCCCTCGAAGCCCGCGACGTCGAGGAGATCCGGCGCGATGGGATCCCCTCCCTTCACCGGCACGCGTCCGGCGAGCTCCAACGTTCCGTCCCGATCAACATCCAGTGCAAACCGCGGCGGCGTCGCGAGCTCGACGGCGTACCGCGCGGCGCCGAGCGGCTGCACGGCCCAGATTTCCAGCTCGCCTGCCTCGTTGCTGAGCACGATGTCCGGAGCGCCGTCGCGGTTGAGATCGCTCCCGGAGCGGAACATCCCGAGCGGCTCCGCGGCGTCCGGCGCCGCGCCTGGCAGGAGCGAAGGAACGAGCCGGGTCGCCTGGCTCCGGTCCACGCGCCCGCTGTCGAGGGGCCCGGCCGCCATGACCACGCCCCGCGGCGTCGCCACGCGCACGGCCGATGTGCGGCGCCCGAGCGCGTCGGTGCTGGCATAGCCGCGCAGCACCACCTCGCCGCCGCCGCGCGGGAGCGCGCCGCGGAGCTCGACCTCCAGCTCGAGCCCGAGCTCGTCGGCCTCCACGTCGATGGCGCGCAGATGCGCATCGAGGTCCGGGGGCGCGACGTACGCGCCGAGGGGCGGCCTGCGCGCGGCGCCCCAGGGAGAAACCTGATGATCGCTGGCGCAGGAGAGGAGCAGAACGCCCATCGTCAGCGTGAGCTTTTCTGTTACCGTTCCCGTCCGCATGCGCCTGCTAGTCGCCGATAAAATGGATCTCTCGGCTCTGGAAGAGCTCAAGGTACTCGGGATCCAGATCGAGTCCCGGCCGGAGCTGACCAAGGACACGCTTCCGGCAGCCCTGGACGGAATCGGCATCCTCGTCGTTCGTTCGACGGAGGTCACGGCGAAGGCGATCGAGGCGGGACGGCAGCTCAACCTGATCGTGAGGGCCGGGGTCGGCGTGGGCACGATCGACGTCGCGGCCGCGAGCGCGCGCGGCGTGTACGTGGCGAACTGTCCCGGCAAGAACGCGACAGCGGTCGCTGAGCTGACGATGGGGTTCATCCTCGCGCTCGACCGCCGCCTGGTCGACGCGACATCCGAGCTCCGGGCCGGCCGCTGGGAAAAGGCGAAGTACTCGGTGGCCCGAGGCCTGTTCGGCCGGCGCATCGGGATCGCGGGGCTCGGCGCGATCGGCCGCGAGGTGCTGCTGCGCGCCCGCGCGTTCGGCCTCGAGCCGCACGCCTGGTCGCGCTCCCTGACGCCTGGTCGCGCCGCCAAGCTGGACGTCAGCTACGCCCGGACGCTGGAGGATCTGGCCGCCCGCTCGGACATCTTCGCCATTCACCTCACGGCGACCCCGCAGACGCGCGGCATCGTGAGCCGGAGCGTCCTCGAGGCGCTCCCCGACGGCGCCATCGTCGTCAACGCCGCGCGCCCCGAGGTGCTGGACTACGCGGCGCTCGAGGAGCTCATCCCGCGCAAGGGGCTGCGGGTCGGCCTCGACGTCTTCGCCAGCGAGCCCGACAGGCCCTCGGCGCCGTTCGAGTCGCACCTCCTCGCCCGAGGGCTCGTCTACGGGACGCCGCACATCGGCGCGCAGACGGAGCAGGCGCAGCGCGCCGTCGCCCTGGAGACGGCCCGGATCATCCGCGCCTTCATGACGGAGGAGGAGCTCCCCAACGTGGTCAACATCTGCGCGACCTCGCCCGCCCGCTACGCGGTCGTCGTCCGGATGCTGGACAAGGTCGGTGTCCTCGCGAACACGCTCAGCGTCATGAAGCGGCACGGGATCAACATCGAGGAGATATCAAACACCGTCTTCGAGGGGGCCACTGCCACCTGCACGAAGATGCGGGTCTCCGGCCGGCCGAGCGAAGCCTGCCTGAAGGAGATCGCGGCGTTCGAGGAGGTCCTGCATGTGGATATCGTCGCGCTGCCCAACCTCGCGTGACACGTGACCGGGTGACCCTGGCGTAGCCGCCGTGAAGCGCCGCGCCGTCGCCCTCCGGCGCGGCGCGGCGTGGGGGCACGTACGGACGAGCCGGCCGGGAGATCCCCGGCCGCGCAGGGGCGGTTTGCCCGTATCCCCCCTTGCATGAAGGCCCGCATTCGACTAGCTTGTCGGCCGACAACTAGGCGGATCCGCTGAGCCGGATTCCCAGTTCGGGAATCGGCTCTTTTTTTTTGGCGCAGGGGCGCCGGGCACCGTCGCCCGGGGCCCATGGCGCTGAAAAGTCCCGGATCCCCAGGGCTGACGTCTCTCACATGCCGGAACCGATGGAGCCTACGACCAGAGCCGTGTTCGATCTTGGTCGCGTCCGCGACGCGATCGCGCCGGTGCTCGCCTCGCACGGGGTCACGCTCGTCGATCTCGAGTGGACCACCGAGCGGGCGGGCTGGACGCTACGGCTCACGATCGAGCGCGAGGGGTCGGCGGATGCGGGCGGCGGCGTCACCCTGGAGGACTGCGTGGACGTGTCGCGCGACGTCTCATCGGTCCTCGACGTCGAGGATCTCATACCCAATCATTACAACCTCGAGGTCAGCTCTCCAGGCCTCGATCGGCGGCTGCGCACGGAGGCCGAGTTCGCCCGCTTCCGCGGTCGGACGGCGAAGGTGAAGCTGTCGCGCCCCGCGCCGGACGGCCAGCGGCTGCTCCGGGGCGAGCTCCTGGAGTCCTCGGAGGGGCGGGTCGCGGTCCTGGTCGACGGCAAGCGGATCGAGGTCCCGTTTTCGGATGTCGTGGAGGCGCGCCTCGTCTTCGAGCTCGCGTCGCAGCCCAAGCCCAAGAAGGGGCAGCGGCAGGGCAAGGACGCCGCCAAGGGGCCGGCTCCGCGGCCGGCTTCGCAGCGGAGCGAGCGCGGCTCCGAGAAGCGCAAGTAGAGAGAAGAAAGATCAGGAGACAGGGACGTCATGGCAACGATGGCAGCGATGCCGACCTCGGAGACGAGCCTCGGCAGCATCCTCGATCAGGTCGCGAAGGAGAAGGGGATCGACAAGAAGATCCTCGTCGAGACGATCGAGGCCGCGATCTTGAAGGCCGCGCAGAGCGTCTTCGGCCCCACCCGCGAGCTCGAGGCGCGCTTCAACGAGGACACCGGGCAGATCGACCTCTTCCAGTACATGACGGTGGTCGAGGCCGTGACGGAGCCGGAGCGCGAGATCTCCATCACTGACGTGGACAAGCTCAAGCTGGACGCGACCCTGGGCGAGGAGCTCGGCTTCCAGGTCTTCTGGCGCCCCGAGGACGCGGAGAAGGCGCGCGATCAGGACA
This sequence comes from Sorangium cellulosum, assembly GCF_001589285.1. Taxonomy (GTDB): domain Bacteria; phylum Myxococcota_A; class Polyangia; order Polyangiales; family Polyangiaceae; genus Sorangium; species Sorangium cellulosum_G. The sequence goes on from NZ_JEMA01000819.1 coordinate 12,040, forward strand.
AGGAGTACGGCGACATCCTGAAGCTCAAGCACGGCCGCACGACCTTCGGGCGCATCGCCGCGCAGACGGCGAAGCAGGTCTTGCTCCAGCGCGTGCGCGACGCCGAGCGCGATCTCATCTTCAACGAGTACAAGGATCGCAAGGGCGAGCTCATCCGCGGCATCGTGCGCCGGTTCGAGAAGGGCAACAACATCATCGTCGACATCGGCCGCACCGAGGGCGTGCTCACGTTCCGCGAGCAGACGCCGCGCGAGACGTACCGGCCCGGGGACCGCATCGTCGCGTACGTGAAGGACATCGATCGCGAGGCGCGCGGCCCGCAGGTCATCCTCTCCCGCTCCGACCCGCGCCTCGTCGAGAAGCTCTTCGAGGCCGAGGTCCCCGAGATCTACGAGGGCATCGTGCGGATCGTGTCGGTCGCCCGCGAGCCGGGCGCCCGCTCGAAGATCGCCGTGACGAGCCGCGACGCGGACGTCGACCCGGTGGGCGCGTGCGTCGGCATGAAGGGCTCGCGCGTGCAGGCGGTGGTCCAGGAGCTCCGCGGCGAGAAGATCGACATCGTGCCGTTCGACCGCGATCCGGCGCGCTACGTCATCGCCGCGATCCAGCCGGCCGAGGTGCACAAGGTGATCGTCGACGAGGCGGACGGGCGCATGGAGCTCGTGGTCCCCGACGAGAAGCTGTCGCTCGCGATCGGGCGCAAGGGCCAGAACGTGCGGCTCGCCGCGCAGCTCACGAACTGGAAGCTCGACATCATCAGCGAGACGAAGTTCAAGCAGATGGAGGAGGAGGCGATCTCCGCCCTCCAGCAGATGGACGTCGTGACGGAGCAGATCGCGAAGTCCATGTACCGGCTCGGCTTCCGCGCGCTGGAAGAGGTGAGCGAGGCGTCCGTCGAGGAGCTCGCCGCCATCCCGGGCCTCGGCGGCGCCGAGGCCGCCGAGCGGATCAAGGCGCAGGCGGACACGACGATGGAGCGGCTCCGGCAGGAGCGCATCCGCTCCGCGAGCTCGCGCACCGAGCCGCTCACCGATCGCGAGCGGCTGATGTTCATCCGCGGCGTGGGCGACCGGACGGTGGTTCTGCTGGAGGAGGCCGGGTACCGCAGCGTGGAGGACGTGCTGCGGGAGGACGAGGATCGGCTGGCGATCCGGACGGGGCTCGGCATCAAGAAGGCGCGCGCGATCAAGCAGGGCGCGCGGGATTTCGTTGAAAGCGAGCAGAAGGTGCTCGATGCGGCGCGGGCGGATGTTCGTCGCGCCGCGGAGGCGAGGCACGCGTAGGCTGGGGGTCGAGAGGATCGAGGATGGAATCCGCGGTGAGCAGACAGATCGGCGCAGGTGAGCGCGAGGCCCCCGAGAAGGGGCGCGTGCGCACGTGCGTCGGCTGCGGGGAGCGCGTCGGCGTCGATGACGCCCGCGGCGCCCGTCCGCTCGTCCGGCTCATCCTCGGCCCCGGCGGCGTGATCGCTGTCGATCCGGGCGACGGAGGCTTCGGGCGCGGCGCGCACGTCCACCCGCGGAAGGACTGCCTGGCGGGGGCGGTGGCCCGGGGCCTGGCGCGCGCCGCCAAGGGGCGTGTCCACGCGATCGTGGGGAGCGCAGGCCGGGACGTGGAGGGCGCCGGCGCTCAGGTCGCGCCGGGCGCGGAGCCGCTCACGACCGTCTCGCTGGCGCGGGCGATCCGCGAGGCGACGGAGCGCCGCATCCAGGGGCTCCTCCGTTCCGCGGTGCGCTCGCAGAGCGCGGCGATCGGGGCGGATGCTGTCGTGGCGTCGTGCGAGCGGGGCGAGGCCGCGCTCGTGCTGGTCGCGTGCGACGCGGCGGGGGGCGCAGATCTGCCGGAGGTCCGGCGGGCGATCGCCGAGGGGCGCGCCGTCGCGTGGGGCAGCAAGCAGGCGCTCGGCGCCCTCGCTGGCGGCGCGCGCGAGCTCGGCGTGGCCGTGATGGCCCTCTCGTCGGCGTCGATCGCCGCCGCCGTCGCGACAGCAGTTCACGTGGTGGATACTTGCGCCCGGATCGAGCGGGGCGAAGACGAAGCAGCGGGTGGGCGCGGCCGAGCCGGTCGACGGGGTCGGCCGGCGCGGCATGCGTCCACGCGGTCGGAGCAGGGCGCGCGGCCTGCTAGCGGCGAGGAGCCGCCGACGCCAGATAGTGGGGTCGGTCGGCTTCTTGCAACTGCGCCGGGGACCGGGGAAGGCGGCGCGGTCGGGGGCAGGGGGGGTGTGTCCGGTTCCGCCGGACGCGCCTCGACGGTGGACAGAGTGGCCGCAAATTATCCCCCGCGCGGATGGGTGAGGCGGATTGGTTAACGTGGAGCGAGGTGCATGAGCAAAGTCCGGGTCTACGAGGTCGCCAAGCAGCTGAACATGGACCAGAAGACGCTGGTCGCGCTCTTCCAATCCATGGGTATAGGCGACGTGCGCAATCACATGAGCGCCGTCGAATCCGACGTCGTCGAGCGGGTCAAGCGGCACCTCGAGCGGCAGAAGTCGCCTGAGGTGGTGGAGGAGCGGATCCGCCCGACGGTCGTCAAGCGCCGCGCGCGGCCCGGGGCTGAGCCCGAGCCGGCCGAGGTGCCCGTGCGCGCGGCTCCCGAGCCGGCGCCTTCTCGGCCCGCGGCTGCGCCGGCTCCCATTTCTCCGCCCGAGCGCGCCGCTCAGGAAGAAGCGCAGGTCCGTCGCCCCGCTCCGCCGCCGCCCACCGCTCCCGCTGCAGCGCCCCCGGCGCCCGCTCCC
>NZ_JEMA01000820.1 GCF_001589285.1 Sorangium cellulosum
GGGGGAGGGAGGGCGGCGGGGAGGAGATGGGGGACGGGCGTGTTCGACGGCGATGCGCGGCGAGAACGCGGAAGGGGGCCCGTCGCCTGCGCGGGGGCGCGTCGGGCCGCCGCGGGAGCGGGGTCGGACAGAGACGGGCGTGCTGGGAGGGGGGCGGCGGGGGCTAGAGGGCGAAGACGGGGCCGATCGTCGGTGCGAAGACGAGGCCCAGGGTTGGCCACATCAGCATGACCTTCACCTCGGCAGACACACCCAGGTTCGGGGTGATGCCGTAGACCACACCAGCGCCGACGCCCGAGAAGTTCCGACCCGTGATCTGAAAGGCGTCGAGATCCTCGACGAAACGCGTGTCCGTCGGGCACCGGTTGCTGCCGTTGCCGTTCTGCAGCGATCCATCCTCGTTGCGGCGATCGCACACGTCCACCGGCACCGAGGCGTTCACCTGGGCAAGGCCGATCGGTGACAGGAAGGCATAGGGACGAAATCCGCCTTTCTCGACAATGCGATCTCCCAGGAAGAAATACGTGGCGCGAAGCTCCCCGTGGAGCGGCAGGAAGCTGAGCGCCTGGAGATGCGGGTTCTGCTTCTCGTCTCCCGTCCACGCCGGCGGCTCGTTCGTGGACGAAGGTGAGCCGCCGAAGGCGAACCCGAGCCGTGCTCCCACGAGGAACGGCAGATCCGCGAAGATCTGACGATCGTACGACAGCATCACGCGACCGCCCGCGGGGCTCAGACCCCCCTTGACCCCATTCGTGCCCGGGAGATCAGCCGGCTCGCCGTAGAACTGCTTGCCGTTGGTGCCCGGATAGAAGCAGGCGTAGGCGGCGTCGCTGCCAGAGCACACGTAATCCGTGCCGCGCACGAGGAGCAGGTCGAGCCCCCCCCAGAGGCCGATCACGTTGCGATTGCCCTTGCCCGACCCGGCCGAGTCGCCGCCGCCCTCGTCGCCCTGCTCGCAGGTCCCGTTCAGGCAGACAAGCCCGGACTGGCACTCCACCGTCTCCTCGCAGGTCGAGCCCCAGGCCTTGTCCCCGCGCTTGCCGCCGGCCTCGGGGCAGCCCGGCAGGCCAGGCGGGCAGTCCTCCTTCGCGGCGCACCGCTGCGGCGGCTCCTGGCCGGGCAACGAGGGCTCCGTCTCGATCTCGTTCTTGATCGGCACCCGGTGCGGCGCCTGCATCGAGCCGGCCGTGCCCACCGGATCGCCCGCCTCGTCCCTCAGGATCACGAAATACCGGATGTCGCCGGTCGTCGTGACGTCCTCGCACGGGATCTCGGCGCCGAAGCCGTCCCCGAGGCGCGGCATCTCCAGCGACTTCCACTTCGGCGAGCCGAACGGCCTGTACCGCAGCGTTGCCTTGGCCGCGTCGATCTCCTCCGGGACCTCGACGTAGACCGGCACCGGCGTGTTGACCGCCTGCTCGGCCACCGGCGTGTGCGGGACGTCGCCCGCCGCCTGCTTGGCCGGCTTCCCGCCGCTCGCGCCCGGCGCGTCCTCCGCGGCCGGCTTCCCGGCGCCGGACTGCACGTCTTTCTGGGCCTCCTTGAACGCCTGGGCCAGCTCGGTCGTCGTCAGCGCGTCGATGAGCGCCGCCTTCGGGTCGGCCTGGAGCGCCAGCACGAACTCCGATCTCGCCTGATCGAGCTTGTCGCCGCCGCCGTAGACCGTGCCGAGCGCGATGTGCAGCTTGCCGACCACCGGCCTCGTGCACGCGTTCTTCCCGCACCGCTTCAGGGCGTCTCTGAGCTTCTTCTCCGCCTTGTCGAACTCGACAGAGAGATAGTCGTCGTCCATCGCCTGGTTGTGCAACTTCATCGCCTCCGCGTCCCTTTCACCGGCGGCGCCGGCCGCGGCCGGCGCGCCGAGGACGAACAGCGACGTCAGAGCGAAGGCGAGACGAGCGCGGCGTGAACGACGAAACAACACGGGGTCAGACCTCCAGGAAGTGCTGGGGACGAGCTCTTGCTTTCAGGAGCGGAGCCGCGGGCGGCTCCAGGACTGCGCGGTCGAGATCGGGCGTACCGAGGTACGCCCGGGCGGCGTGCTCGGGGCTGCCTGACTACTGCGGCGGAGGCGGGGCCGCCTCCGTGCGGACGAACTGCACGCGCCGGTTCAGGGCGCGGTTCTGATCGGACGTGTTCGGCACGATCGGCCGCTCCATCCCGTACCCGACCGACGTCAGCCGGGACTCTTCGATCCCCTTGGCCACCAGGTACTTCTTCACCGACGCAGCGCGCCGATCCGACAGCTTCTTGTTGTACGCCGCGGCGCCCTTGTTGTCCGTGTGCCCCTGGATCTCGATCTTGATCTTCGGGTTCTGCTGGAGGACCTCCACCACGGCGTCGAGGATCGGGAAGCTCTCGGGCCGGATCTTGTCCCTGTCGAACTCGAAGTGGATCTGCTGGGTGATCTTGATCTCCTTCTCGGTGACGATGACAAGGCTCGGCTTCTTCGGGCAGCCCGGCTTGTCTCCGCCGACCACGCCCGGCTCGTTCGGGCACTGGTCCTCGAGATCGACCACCGTGTCCTGGTCGTTGTCCGGCTCGGGGCAGCCGTCGGCGTCCTCGTAGCCGTCCGGATCCTCCGGGTCGTTCGCGCAGTTCTTGCCCGTGCTGTCCTTGTCGTTCAGGTCCGGGACTGTATCGAGATCGTTGTCGAGCTCGGGGCAGCCGTCCTCGTCGAGGTAGCCGTCCTTGTCCTCCGGCAGCAGCACGCAGCTGTCCTTGCTGTCGGTGATGCCGTCGCCGTCCGTGTCCGGGTCGTCCGGGCAGCCGTCGTCGTCCTGGAAGCCGTTCCATGTCTCGGCGTCGCAGGGGCACTTCTTGTCCTGCGGATCGAGCAGCCCGTCGCCATCGCAGTCGCCGGGCTTGGGCGGCGGCGCCTCCTCGATGAACCCGCGCTCGGCGCACTTCTGCGGCGGCGACAGGTCGTACGCGGCGTGCGTGTTCGCCTTCGCGATGTCGAGGTGCTCCTTCGCGCGGGCGAAGAAGCCCTGGTCGAGCTCGACCGTGGCGAACGAGAGGTGCGACTTCGCCATCGCCAGCTCGCGCGGCGCGCAGCGGAGCGCGCCGTTGCGCTCCGCCTGCTTCGCGATGGTGCTCAGCGCCTCGATGTCGCCGCGCATCACCGGCACCTGCGCGCACGAGAGGGCGGACCCCGCGAACGCCACGACGGCGACGACGCCGGCGCGACGAGCGCGGCGCGAGGAACGGCGCGTCATTCGAATGCTCATCGACCCGCGCCCTCGTGCGCCTGTTTCGACAGGGTGATCGCCTTGTCCGCGTGCTCCTCCGCGATGTCGGCGAAGTCGATCGCGTCGCCGTAGTCGGCGGCCGCGGCCTCTTCGCGCGCCTTCCAGAGGTGCTCTCGCGCGGTGTAGTACTCGTACGGCGCATACTTCGCCGCGCCGAGCGCCTCCGCCGTCTCGAGCTTGCTCGAGGCCGAGTTCGCGGTGAACGCGTAGATGGCACCGCCGCAGCCGCTCGTGAGAGCCGCCGCGAGCACCATGCCCGCGCATGAAATCAATGTCCCGAATCGCCGCCCGTGCGTCGTCACGATCGCAGTTCTTTCTGGAGCGGGCCCCTTGGACCGTCTGCCCGGTCGTCGCGACGCTACCAAGGGCGCTCGGCGCGCGTCAACCGGCTCGGGGAAGGGAAACGGAGGTTAGAGCTTCCGGTAGACGCCGACGACCACGCCGAGGAGCATCGCCGGCTTGAAGTCGCTCGCCCTGACCAGGATGGGCGCCATCGCCGCGTTCGCGGGCTGGAAGCGCACGTAGTCCTTCTCGGGGAAGAAATACTTCACGGTCGCCTCGTCGCCGATCAGCGCCACCACGATGTCGCCGCGCTGCGCGGTCAGCTGCCGGCGCACGAAGATGTAGTCGCCGCTGAAGATGCCCGCCTCGATCATCGAGTCGCCCGTGACGCGCAGGCCGAACACCTCGCGCCCGCCGCGCACGAGCGTCCGCTCGATCCGGACCGTATCGAGGACGTGCTCCTCGGCCAGGATCGGCAGACCCGCGGCGATGCGGCCGACGACAGCGATCTCGACGAGGTCGTCCTCCTGGTCGTTCGCAGGGGCCTCGCTGCCGCCGCCCACGAGCGCGCCGCGGAGCTCGGCGCCGCCGTTCGCGCCGCCGCCGTCCAGGTCGCGCGGGCGGAGGGCGCGCGACTTCATGTCCTCGCGCGTGAGGTAGCCCTTGCGCTCGAGCGCCCGGAGGTGATCGTTGACCCCGTTCGTCGAACGGATCCCCATATGCGCGCCGATCTCACGCAGCGTCGGCGGGTAGCCGCGCTCGTTGATCGACTGCCGGATATAGTGAAGCACCTGCTGTTGTCGCTCGGTGAGCCCCTGCATCGGGCGGAACCTACTGAACGGTTGGGTAGATGTCAAAAAAGTGTGGAGCTCCCTCTCCACAGGCCCGATTTCGCTAGGATTTTCCGGGCACCTGGGCGGGCTCTGCGGGCGCTCGCGCCTTCTCGGGGAGCGCCGCGCGGTGAGCCGCGGGGCGGGTCGAGCGTGCAGGGTGAACCGAAGGGCAGGGGGCCGTGATCAGGGCTGCTTCGCGAGGTTGCTCCGCGAGCTCATCGCCTGGCGGGGCTCGAGCATCGCCCGGATCTCGTCTCCGTCCGCGGCGGCGGCGAGCGCCTCCTCCAGCGTGATCATCCGGCGCTGGTAGAGCGACACGAGCGACTGGGCCATCGTCTGCATCCCGCTGCCGGCCTGGCCCATCTGCATCTGCGAGTAGATCTGGTGGAGCTTGTCCTCGCGGATGAGGTTCCGGATCGCCGCGTTCGGGATCATGACCTCCATCGCCATGACGCGCCCCGGGCCGTTCGCGCGCGGCAGCAGGAGCTGCGTCATCACGGCGACGAGCGTGAACGAGAGCTGCTGGCGCACCTGCGACTGCTGGTGCGGCGGGAAGACGTCGATGATGCGGTTGATCGTCGAGATCGCCGAGTTCGTGTGGAGCGTGGCGAACACGAGGTGGCCGGTCTCGGCGATCGTCAGCGCCGACTCGACGGTCTCGAGGTCGCGCATCTCGCCGACGAGCACCACGTCCGGATCCTGGCGCAGGGCGTAGCGCAGGGCGTCCTTGAACGACGCCGTGTCGGAGCCGATCTCGCGCTGGTTCACCAGCGAGAGCTTGTGCGGGTGCAGGTACTCGATCGGATCCTCGATCGTGAGGATGTGGAGCCGCTGCTCGGAGTTGATCTTGTCGATGATGCTCGCGAGCGTTGTCGTCTTGCCCGAGCCGGTCGGGCCTGTCACGAGCACGAGGCCGCGGGGCTTGGCGGTGATGTCGAGCACGACCGGCGGCAGGCCGAGCTCGTCGAAGTTCATGATCCGGAACGGGATCTGCCGGAAGGCGGCCGCCACGGCGCCGCGCTGCATGTAGATGTTGGCGCGGAAGCGGGCGAGCCCCTTCATGCCGAACGACAGATCGAGCTCGTTGCGCTGCTCGAAATGCGCGACCTGCTCCTCGCTCAGCACCGAGTAGCAGAGCTGCCTCGTGTCGGCGGGCATGAGCGGCGGGAGCTTCAGCGGCACCACCGTGCCGTCGATGCGCAAGAGCGGCGGCGTGCCGCTCGTGATGTGCATGTCGCTCGCGCCCTTCTCCACCATGGCGCGGAGGAGCTGCTGGAGCGTGTACCGGAGGCCCTCCTGCTGTCCGACGAGCTCGGTGGTCATACGCTCAGTCCCCCATCGTCACGCGGCCGACCTCCTCGGTCGTGGTGACGCCCGCGAGCACCTTCTCGATCCCGCTCATCCGGAGGGTCAGCATCCCGCCCTTGATGGCCGCGGCCTTGAGCTCGGCCGTGGACGCGCCCTGGAGGACCATCTCCTTCAGCGCGTCGGTGAAGCGCATGACCTCGTAGAGCGCGACGCGGCCCTTGTAGCCCGAGCCGTTGCACGTCTTGCAGCCCGCGCCGCGCACGAGATCCGCGCGCGCCACCTGCTGCTCGGTGAAGCCGAAGTCGAGGAGCACCCTCGGGTCCACGCGCAGCGGGACGCGGCAGTCGGAGCAGATCTTGCGCGCGAGGCGCTGGGCGAGCACGAGGTTCACGCTGGCCGTGATGAGGAACGGCTCCACGCCCATGTTGAGGAGGCGCGAGATCGTCGACGGCGCGTCGTTCGTGTGCAGCGTCGAGAGCACGAGGTGACCGGTGAGCGCCGCCTTGACGGCGATCTCGGCCGTCTCGAAGTCGCGGATCTCGCCGACCATGATGATGTCCGGGTCCTGCCGGAGGAAGGACCGCAGCGACATCGCGAAGTTCAGCCCGATCTCGTCGTGCATCTGCACCTGGTTGATGCCGTGCAGGTTGTACTCGACGGGATCCTCGGCGGTGCTGATGTTCGAGCCGGTCTGGTTGAGCTCCGACAGCGCCGAGTAGAGCGTCGTCGTCTTGCCGGATCCGGTCGGGCCGGTGACGAGGACCATGCCCCACGGCTGGCCGATCGCCCACTTGAAGTCCGCGAGCGGCTTCGGGTCGAAGCCGAGCTTCACCATGTCGAGCTGGAGGTTCGACTTGTCGAGCAGGCGGAGGACGATCTTCTCGCCCCAGATCGTCGGCAGCACGGAGACGCGGAAGTCCATCTCCCGGCCCCTGCCCATCTTCAGCTTGATGCGGCCGTCCTGCGGGAGCCGCCGCTCGGCGATGTCGAGCGAGCTCATGATCTTGAGGCGGCTCGCGATCGCGTTCTTCAGCTTGATCGGCGGCTGCATTTCCTCCATCAGCACGCCGTCGATGCGGTAGCGCACGCGGAGCTTCTTCTCGTACGGCTCGACGTGGATGTCGCTCGCGCCCTTCTTGATCGCGTTCAGGAGGATCGCGTTGACGAGCCGGACCACGGGCGCGCCCTCGGCGGCCTTCTCCAGCTCGAGGACGTTCAGATCGTCGGCCTCGACCTGGAAGCCGACCTCCTCCTCGCCGAACTCGCTCAGCACCTCGTCGTACGAGGGCCCGACGTTGTAGGCGCGCTCGATCGCCTCGGTGATGCCCGTCTCCGACGCGACGACGGGCTCGACGTTGAACCCCGTGAGGAACTTGATGTCGTCGATGGCGTGGAGGTTCGTCGGATCGGCCATCGCGACGACGAGCGCCGTCCCCGAGCGGGAGATCGGGATGATCTTGTGCTTCTCGCAGACGTCGCGCGAGACGAGGCGCGAGACCTCCGCGTCGATCTCGTACTCGTCGAGGGCGACGGCCGGGACGCGGTACTGCGTCGAGAGGAAGCTCGTGATCTCCCCGTCGGAGATGTACCCGAGCTTGGCGAGCGCGTAGCCGAGGTTCTGACCGGTCTTGCGCTGCTCTTCTTGGGCTTGCCTGAGCTGCTGGAGGCTGATGAGCTTTTCGCGGACGAGCAGCTCGCCGAGGCGGTTGGTTGTCGACATCGAGGCCGCAAATCCTGCGGGCGGCGAGGAGGAGAGTCAACGCTGGCGGTTGGGGCGGACGCGCATCAAGGGTAGGATGTCGGATGGCGAGGATGGCGCTGCGTGAGTCTCTTTGAGTGGTTCGGGCTCAGGCGGGGGGACAGCCGACGCAGGGCGGCAGAGGCCAAGGAGCTCGCCGGCGACCTCGCGGGGGCAGTGGAGCTGTACGTCGAGGCGGGGATGCCCGACGACGCCGCCCGGGTCCTCCTCCTCCGCGCCGACGCCGAGCGGAGCGTCGAGAAGCGGATCGCCTTCTGCGCCACGGCTTCCCGGACGGCGGAGAGCCCCGAGCTCCGGCGGGCGGCGCTCGGGCGCAAGGCGCTGCTCGCGTTCGACCTGGTGCGCGCCCGGGGCGCGAGCGCCATGCGGAGCGAGGTGCTGGCGGTCGCGCGCGAGCTCGAGGCGGCGGGCGAGCTCGAGCGCGCGGCGGACGCGTACGCCCTGGTCGGCGACAGCGAGTCGGAGACGCGCGTCCTGGCCGCCGCGGGCGCGATCGACCGGCTCGAGGAGCGTCTCCGCGTCTCGATGACGGCCGAGCGGGACCAGCGCGAGCTCGCGGCGGCGCTGCGGAAGATCGCGGACCTCGACCGGGTGGCGGAGCGCCGCGAGGCGATCGCGGTGGCCGAGGCGTGGCTCGGGGGCAGCCGCGACGGCGAGCGGGTGACGGACGCGCTGCGCGCGATCCGCGCGCGGCTCCTCACCGGGCCGCTCCTCACGATCGAGCTCGGCGGCGCCCTCCTGCGCTGCGCGCTCGGCGACGAGGTCACGATCGGCCGCGGCGAGGCGACCCTCGTTGTCGCGTCCCGCGCGGTCAGCAGGACGCACGCGCGGATCCGGCGCGGCCCGTCCGGCATCGAGGTCGAGGATCTCGGGACGCGCAACGGCACGACGCTCGCGGGCGCGCGGCTCACCGGGGCGCTGCCGGTGGGCCGCGGGGTGCAGATCCTGCTCGGCGGGGAGGTGCCGTGTGCGATCGCGCCCGGGACCGGGCAGGGCTGCGTGGTGGAGCTCGCGGGCGAGCGCTTCTCGGTGCCGCTCGGCGACCTGCCGGTCGGGCCGTGGCGGATCCGCCTCGAGCGCGCCGCCGCCTCCGCGTTCGTCGCGCTGAAGACGCCGCCGGGGGCGCCGCCGCCGTTCCTCGGCGACTACCAGCTCGCCCCGTCCGTCGAGCTCTGCGCCGGCGACGCGATCGCCGCGTCGCGCGGCGGGGCGCCGGTCTTCCGGATCCCCGCCGGCGGCCAGG
>NZ_JEMA01000821.1:0-3038 GCF_001589285.1 Sorangium cellulosum
GGCGCCGCGCCCGCAGGCCGGGCCGTCGCGGCCGTCCACGCCGGCGCCGGCGCCGAGCCGGGCCACGTTCCCGAGCGGGAACTCCGAGGCCCCGCCGCGGAAGCTGGAGACCGAGATCGGGTGGCGCATGGCGGACGCCTACCTCGCGCTCGCGGCGCTCGCGCTCGCCGAGCTCGTGGTCGTCGGCGCCCTGCGGTGGCGAGAGCTCGTCGGGCCCTACGAGCTCGGCCGCGCCGCGCGCGATCTCCTGCCGCTCGCGCTCGCCGCCGCGGCGCCGTGCGCCGCCCTCCTCGGCGCCGTGCTCGAGATCGTCATGCGCGCCGAGCGCACGGGGTTCCGCGCCGTGGCCGCGTTGCTCGCCGGGGCCTTCGGCGGCGCGGTGGGCTTCGGCGTCTCGGCCGGCCGCATGTTCGAGGGGGGCCGGCGGGCGCCCTTCGTCGCGGCGCTGGCGCTCGTCGCGGCCGGCGCGACCTTCGCGGCGGCGCCGCGCGTCGCCCGCGCCCTGAAGCGAGCGCGCGTCGTCGCCTCCGGCCGGTGGCTCCTCCTCGCGGCGATCTGCGCGGTCGTCCTGCTCGAGGTCGCGAACGCGCGCGTCCTGCCGCGGCTCTATGCCGCGTTCCACCTCGGGCTCGCGGCGCTCACGCTCGCGGCGGCGACCTTCGCGACCCCGGCGCTGCCCGTGCGCGCGGCGCGCGACGGCGGCGAACGTGAGCGACGCGAGCAACGCGAGCGGCGCTCGCCCAGGCTGGTGCGCGCGGCGCTCTCCCTCGTCCTGTTCGCGTTCGGCGCGGCGCTCGCGCCCGGCGCGGCGGACCGGCTCGCGTTCGCGGACAACATCCGGCTGATCTACGCGACCCACGGCCCGCTGCTCGGCCACGTTGTCGAGCTCGCCGCCGTGCTCTCGCCGCCCGAGCCGCTCGACGCCGCGCCGCTCGACGAGCGCGCGAGCGGGCACGCGATCGACCTGCGCGGGCGCGACATCGTGCTGATCAGCGTCGACGCCCTGCGCGCCGATCACGTGGGGGCGTACGGCTACAGCCGGAAGATCACGCCGAACCTCGACCGACTCGCGGCCGAGGGCGTGCGCTTCGACGCGGCCTACACGCCGACGCCGCACACGTCGTACGCCGTGTCGTCCCTCATGACGGGCAAGTACATCCGCCCGCTCGTGCTGCAGGGGCTCGGGGAGGACTCCGAGACGTTCGCGCAGCACCTGCGCCGCTACGGCTACAAGACGGCGGGCTTCTACCCGCCGGCGGTGTTCTTCATCGACGGCGAACGCTTCGGCGCCCTGCGCGACCGGGCGCTCGATTTCGAGTACCAGAAGATCGAGTTCGCGAGCGCGCAGCTCCGGGTGGAGCAGGTGCGGAGCTATGTCTCCGGGCTCGATCCGGACCAGCGCGCATTCCTCTGGGTGCACCTCTTCGAGCCGCACGAGCCGTACGAGGCGCACCCGGAGCACCCGCTCGGCGATCGCGACATCGACCGCTACGACGCCGAGATCGCCGTCGCGGACGCGGGCGTGGGCGCGATCGTGGACGAGATCCGCAAGGGCCGGCCGGACGCGGTCGTGATCGTCACGGCCGACCACGGCGAGGAGTTCGGCGAGCACGGCGGGCGCTACCACGGGACCACTGTCTACGAGGAGCAGGCGCGCGTCCCGCTCATCGTGAGCGCGCCCGGCCTGCTCTCGCCGCGCGCGGTGCAGGCGCCGGTGCAGCTCGTGGATCTCCTGCCGACGGTGCTCGCGGGGCTCGGCATCCCGCGGCCGGCGCGCGTGCGCGGCGCCGATCTCGGCCCGCTGCTCGCGGGCGGCGACGAGGCGGCGGAGCAGGGCCAGGCGGCGCCGCCGGGCGCGCCGCCCTCGCTCCCGGGCTTCGCGTTCGCCGAGACCGACACGCAGACGCTGCTCGCCAAGGGCACGCTGCGGCTCGTCTGCGCGCGCAAGATCGGCGCCTGCGCGCTCTACGACGTGGCGACCGATCCGCGCCAGGCGCAGGACATCTCCGCGCTGCGCCCCGCCGAGCTCGGGGCGATGCGGTCGGAGCTGCGCGCGGTCGAGGCGTCGCACGGGCGCTACGAGGTCCGCGGCCTCCGGAAGGAGGGCAAGGGCTGGCCCGACGCGCTCCGCCGCGGCATCGCTGGCGACGCCGACGCGGTGGTCGAGGTGGCGGCGCTGCTCGACGACGCGGACGTCGCGATCCGCCGCAAGGCGGGCGAGGTGCTGTTCGATCTGCGCCGCGCCGAGGCGGCGCCGTCGCTGCGGCTCGCGCTCGTGCGCGACGAGGACGACGAGGTGCGGCGCTGGGCCGCGCTCTCGCTCACGCGGCTCGGCGAGGGCGCGCCGCTCACGCGCGATCTCGTCGTCGATCCCGATCGCAAGTGGCGCCGCCTCGCGGCGCTCGCGCTGGCGGAGGCGGGCGATCGCCGCGGCGACGACGTGCTCGTGGCGTGGCTCAGGCAGGTGGTCCGGGGCGCGGAGCAGGACGGCGGCGCCGCCGATCCGGCCGAGGCGACGCCGTTCGAGCGGGCGCGCGAGATCGTCGAGGCGCTCGCGAAGATCCGGGTGAAGGCCGCGCTGCCGCCGCTCATCGCGGCGCTCGGCGACGTGCGGCTCCGCCCGCACGCCGCGGCCGCGCTCGCCGCGATCGGCGAGGACGCCGCGCGGCCGGCGCTCGCCGAGCGGCTGAGCCAGGAGCCGTACCAGACCGCGCGCGTCGCGATCGCCGAGGCCCTGGTGAAGCTCGGCGCCGGCCCGGAGCTCCGGGCGCCGCTCCTGCGCATGCTGGGCACGCCCGATCCGCTGCCCGGGGGGCTCGGCTTCGCGCTCCGGGCCGACATCCTCGATCTGCTCGGCGGGCCGCGTGAGCGCGATCTCGGCCGGCTGCGCCGCTTCGCGAAGAGCGGGGTGGGCCTGGGCGTGGTGATCCCGAAGGCCGGCAACGGCAAGGGCGTGCGCGTCCTCTGCCGCGCGCGGAGCGACGACGGCCGCCCCGGCGAGGTGCGCTTCGGCAGCCCGAAGCGCGGCGGGCGCCCGC
>NZ_JEMA01000821.1:3054-8270 GCF_001589285.1 Sorangium cellulosum
CGGGCGCCCGCCGAAGCGGGACGGCGCGTCGATCGTCCCGGCCAGCGCGCCGGAGCTCGACGCGGAGCGCGCGGTCACCCTCGTCATCCCGCCGGGGAGCGAGCCGACCGAGGCGTTCGCGACGCTGCCGCCCGCGACGGGCGCCCAGCCGGGCAGCTACGCCGATTTCGTTGTCTATGCGACCCAGAACGTCGAGGTCTTCGCGTGCGCGGTCGTCCCGCTGAGCGACGAGATCCCGCCCCCGCCGCCCGCGCCTTGGTCCCCGGGCGACGCGGGCGACCCCGGCGCCCCGCCGCGCTCCGGCGATGAAGCGCCCGCGGCTCACCGGCCAGATTGACGCCGCAGGCCGCGAGACTAGAGTCCGCCGCGTGTCGGACAAGGACCGAGAGAAGGCCGAAGAGAATCTCGCGCGGGGTGACGAGGGCGCTGCCGCGCGGAGCGATGGCGACGACGACGGGGCGGCGGAGGCGGCCCCGGCGCGGCCACCTCGCGGCGCTCCGGTGAAGGAAGCCGACGACGAGCGCGGCGATGACGCTGCCCAGCGCGTCGCCGAGGCGCTCGGCGTCGCCGAGGAGGGCGAGGCGCCCGCCGCGGCGGACGCGGCGGCCGACGACGCGGTCGAGGCCCCGCCGAACCGCGCGGCCCGCCGCCGCGAGGAGGCCACCACGCGCCGTCGCAAGAAGAAGGCGACGGGCGAGGAGCTGCCCAAGGACAAGAACGCCCGCGCGAAGGAGCTGCTCGCGCGCCGCAGGGAGCAGGCCGCCGGGCGCCGCCCGGTCCAGCTCCTGCCGGGCGAGATGGTCGAGGACGCGCTCAGCCGCATGTCCACGGGCGCGGGCCGGTGGATCAAGCAGAACTTTCACATCGTCCAGTGGGGCGTGCTGGCGGCGCTCGTCGCGACCGGCGGCGTGCTGTTCTACCTCTCGCGCGCCGACAAGAAGGACGCGGTGTCGTCGGCGGCGCTCGCGAGCGCGGTGGCCGCGGACCGGGGCAGGGTGCTCGCCGAGGACTCGCGCACCGACGAGGAGAAGGAGCTCGACGTCACGAGGACCTTCAAGACCGCGGACGAGCGGTCGGACACCGCGCTCGCCGCGTACAACAAGGTCATCGACGAGCACGGCGGCTCCGGGGCGGCGATCCTGGCGAAGCTCGGTCAGGCCGGCGTCTTGCTCGACAAGAAGGACTACGCGCACGCGCTCGAGGCGTACAGCGCGGTGGTCTCGTCGCCCCTCGCCGGGGCCGATCCCGACGTGAAGGGGCGCGCCATCGAGGGCATCGGCTTCGCCAAGGAGGGCAAGGGCGACCTCGACGGCGCGCTCGCGTCCTTCAAGGAGCTCGAGGCGATCGACATGCGGGGCTACAAGGAGCTCGCGCAGTACCACCAGGCGCGGATCCACCTGGCCAAGGGCGAGAGCGACAAGGCGAAGGAGCTGCTCAAGAGCGCGCACGAGAAGCTCCAGGCGCCGTCGACCGAAGGCGTCCCGTTCCAGTTCCTCGAGGCGGTCGTCGAGGAGATGCTGCGCAAGATCGATCCGGCCGCCGCGCCGCCCCGCGCCGCGTTCGGCGGCCCGAAGGGCCAGTCGATGACGCCGGAGGAGATCGAGCAGCTCATCCGCCGGGCGCGTGAGAACGCGGAGAAGAAGGCGGGCGATGCGCAGCGCTAGCCGGGTCGCGGGCCTCGCGCTCCTGGGGCTCGCGTCGCTCGGCGGCTGCGGCAACCTGGGCGTCGCCGCGGCGCCGGACGCGCCGCTCTGGCTGCACCACCCGGGGAGCGCGCTCGGCATCACGCTGCGCCGCGACATCACCGCCGAGACGCGCAAGGTCGGCGAGGCGTACGAGCGCGGCCGCCCCGAGATCGACGTGGAGCACCGGCGCATCTTCGTCGGATCGAGCGACCACGGCCTGTACGCGGTGCGCGCCGACACGAGCGACGTCCTCTGGCGCTTCGAGACGCTCGGCCCGGTGCAGAGCGAGCCGCACTACGACGCCGCGTCGGACACGGTCTACTTCGGCTCGAACGACGGCGCGCTCTACAAGGTGCGCGCCTCGGACGGCAAGCTGCTCTACCGCTTCATGACCAACGCCGAGGTCACGCGCCGGCCGGTGCTGCGCGACGGCGTGGTCTACGTGACGAACGCGAACGACACGCTGATCGCGCTCGACGCCGAGACGGGCGCGATGCGGTGGCACCAGCACCGGACGCCGGCGTTCGGGATGGAGATCTCCGGGTACGCCGGCCCGGCGCTCGGGCGGGACAAGGTCTACACAGCGTTCTCCGATGGGGTCGTGATGGCGTACGACCTCAAGAACGGGTCCGAGCAGTGGGCGCTCGTCGATCTGGCGGCCGAGGCCGAGCAGAGCGCGGGCGGCCAGACGCCGAAGTACCTCGACACGGACACGACGCCGGTCTTCGGCCGCATCGCCTCGGGCGACGTTGTCTTCGTGGCGGGCTACGCGGGCGGGGTCTTCGCGCTCGACGCCGAGAACGGGACCCGGGCCTGGGTGAACGAGGCGGCGGTCGGCGTGACCGAGCTCGCGCTGTGGCACCAGCCGGCGCACCAGCCGCGGAGCGGCGGCGGCCCGGTCGTGCCCGAGCGGAAGGTGCTCCTCGCGTCGTCCGGCATGACCGGCCTGTGGGCCATCGATCCCGAGGATGGCCGCACGATCTGGCGCCGGGAGCTGCCCGACGGCGGCATCTCGGCCCCGGTGCCGTTCGCCGGGGCGCTGCTGGTGACGACCACGCGCTACGGGATCTTCCTGTTCTCGCCGCTGGACGGGGCCGTGATTGACGGCATCGAGACAGGCGGCGGCATCGCGATGACGCCGGCCGCCTACGGCCGGCGCGCGTTCGTCATGACCAACGGCGGCGCGCTGCTCAGCCTGGACGTCGAGACGCCGCCGGTTCCGAAGGGCTGAACACGCGTTCCAAGTCGGGCGACGCTCCGAGGCCAGCGGGCTGAGGAGGGCGCGGGGGCGCGCCAGGAAGCCCGGGCAGAGGGCGCGTAGCGGCGTTCGCAGAGGCGAAGGGGCCGGATGGTCGTCGTGAGAGCCTGGGAGGGCGATCGCGGTCGGTCTCGTCGGGGGAGCGCCAAGCGGACCCGGGTTGCGGCGCGGAGGCTGACCTGGGTTCACGCGCAACGAGCCAGGCGGACCCGACCCAGGTTGGCGGCGCGCCAGGCGACGGCGCCTGGCTCGGAGCCCGGCAAAGCGACGCCATGTACTCGGATTTGCTACTGAATCCGGGATCGTGCCCCCCTGCCCCAGGACCGGGTTCGGATCGCATAAGAAACATTATGTCAACTAAGCTCCCGGGGTGTTCAGGGCCTTCGGCTCAGGGCTGGCCCATGGCTCAACCTCGGTCGGCTCAACCTCGGCTCAGTCCAACCCCTGTCGGTTCAACCTCGGTCGGCTCAGCTCAGCCCAACCTCGGTCGGTCGCCCAACCCCTGTCGGTTCAACCTCGGTCGGTCCGACGTCACCCCGGTCAGCGCCACCCCCCAGTCGCGNTCCGACGTCACCCCGGTCAGCGCCACCCCCCAGTCGCGCGCCCGCTCCCGGCCGCCGGCCTGCCCCCCCGGCTCCCGGCCGGCTTCCCCGGGCTCAGCTACCGCTGCGCTCGCCGTCGTCGCTATCGCTCGGTTCGTCGTGCGCCCTCGACGGAATTGCCGCCCACAGGACGACCTCGCCGTCTCGCACCAGCGGCTTCCCGGACGCCTCCTGCTCGCTGCGCCACGCGCGCACCTTCTCCGGCGCGTCGTCGCCGAGCGGCGCGAACCCCGCCTTCCTGAAGAACGCCTGCGCCCAGATCGCCTTCGCGTTGGAGCGCAGCACCACCTGCTCCATCCCGAGCTCCCTCGCCCGCTCCAGGAGCTCCTCGAGCAGCCGCGTGGCGATGCCGCGCCGCTGGTGGTCCGGGTGCACCGAGAGCTCCTCCAGGTACGCGACCCCGGGCGCCTCGTCACGCCACGCCAGGTAGCCCGCCACCTCGTCGTCCGCCTCCGCGACGCGCACCTCGTGCCGCCGCGTCAGCGCGATGATCTCGGCGAGCGCCCGCGCCGGGACGTCCGCCGCGTCGAAGCCGCTCTCCTGGTACATCGCCGTGCAGGCCTGCTCCAGCGCGACGAGCGTCGGCAGCTGGGCCTCCTGCAGTCCCGTCACACGGATGCGCTTCGGCGCCGTCCGATCGTCATGCATTCCTCGAGGCTACCGCCGATGCGCGGATTGCCCCACTTCTTGCCGAACCTGCGCCGCATCCCTGCGGCGGATCAGCCTCGGAGCTGGAGCAGCCGCGCGATCGTCTCGCCATCCCCGGGGCTCAAAGGAACGAGGATCCCGAGCGCCGCGCCCCGCGGCGGAGCGTTCCTCCCGTCCATCGGAACGAGCCTCAGCTCCCCCGTGCTGGAGATGCCGATCACCGCGACCCGCAGCGCCGGCAGCGGCTCGATCTGCGACGCCGGCAGCCTCGGCGGCGGCGCTTGCCATTCCCCCTCGTAAGGCGCATCGCTCCACGAGCCATCCACCCCGCCGGCCCCGCGGTCGTCGCTGCCCGCGGCGCGCCCCCAGGCCGCCTCCCCGTCGACGCCCTTGGCCGGCTTCGCCCCCGCGCGCTCCCCGTTCGTCAGGGTCGACTCCGCCTGCTGATCTGCAGCGGCGCCGTCGTCGTCATCCGGCTCGGCCTCGGTCCAGCCGCGATCGTCGGTCCCGTCGGCCTCCGCCCGCGCGTCCCGCGGAGCGTCGGTGGACTCCTCGCCCTCGCTCGCCATCTGCTCCAGGCCGAGCATCGGCGTCTCCTCGTCGAGGTCCTCGATCCGGTGCTCCATGAGCACCCGCTGCTCCTGCGCGGTCAGCGGGCGGCGCGTGGTGCCCTCGTCGTCGCCCTCGGGCCAGAGCCGCGGCCGCCGCTCCGTCGCCTCCTGCGACGAGGCCGCGCCGACGAGCGGCAGCCGCCCGGGCGCCCCCACGATGTTCGTCGGCACCGTCTCGCGCTGGTCCGCCGGCGGATCCACCTCCGTCGCGTGCTGCTCGTCGCTCGCGCCCTTGAGCGCTGCGCCCTGCCCCGGCCCCCGGCCCGCGCGCGCGCTGGCCGCCGGGAGCTTGACCACGGGCACCTCCTCGGTCACCGCGGTCGTCGACGACACCCGCGTCTGGGCCGACGTGAAGCCCGCGATCGCGCGCCCCTTGGCCGGGCCGGGCGCTGCGCCCATGGGGCCCGCCGGG
>NZ_JEMA01000822.1 GCF_001589285.1 Sorangium cellulosum
CGGGCCTCGCTGCCGTGCGTTGCCCATGCTAGCGAGAGGCCCGCGGAAGCGCGCGGACGTCGACCGCGCCGCCACGGCCGCGGACGGAGAGCAAGCACATGAGCCTCAGCGAGCCCTTGCGGGCCAGGATCGCCACCATCATCCGCGAGAACGACGTCGTCCTGTTCATGAAGGGGACACGGTCGATGCCGCAATGCGGCTTCTCCGCCACCGTGGTGAGCATCCTCGATGAGCACCTGCCCGAGTACCAGACCGTGGACGTCCTCTCGGACGCCGCGCTGCGCGACGGCATCAAGGAGTTCTCGAGCTGGCCGACGATCCCGCAGCTCTACATCCGCGGCGAGTTCGTCGGCGGCTGCGACATCGTGAAGGAGCTGCACGCGACCGGGGAGCTCGTGAAGACGCTCGGGCTCGCGCAGGGCGCGCCGCAGGCGCCGCCCTCGCTGCGCGTGACCCCCGCGGCCGCCGCCGCGTTCCAGTCCGCGCGGGAGTCCGACGCCGACTTCGTGCACATCGAGATCGACCCCTCCTACACCTACGGCCTCTACTTCGGCCCGCGGCAGGCCGGCGACGTCGAGGTCGAGGCGGGCGGGGTGGTGTTCCTCCTCGACCGCGCGAGCGCGCGGCGCGCCGAGGGGCTGTCGATCGACTTCGTGGACGGCCCCTCCGGCGGCTTCAAGCTGGAGAGCCCGAACGAGACGCCCCGGGTCAAGCAGCTCTCGCCCGCCGCGCTCAAGGCGATGCTCGACAGCGGCGAGCCCGTCGAGCTCTTCGACGTCCGCACCGCGCAGGAGCGCGCGATCGCGAAGATCGAGGGGGCTCGCCACCTCGACCAGGAGGGGCAGCGGTACATCGACGCGCTCCCGAGGGACGCGCGGATCGTCTTCCACTGCCACCACGGCGGGCGCAGCCAGGCCGCCGCCGAGCACTACCTCGCGAAGGGCTTCAAGAACCTCTACAACCTCGAGGGCGGGATCGAGGCCTGGTCGCACAAGGTCGATCCCTCGGTGCCTCGCTACTGAGGACCGACCGCCTCGCGCTCGCGCCGCGCTCGCGACGACGAGCGCATGGCGCGTCGCGCCTTGTCTGAATTTTCCACCCACGCGCCGTGATCTGCTCGGTCCTTCAGGGCCGCCGTGCGATCATGTATGCCTGCGGTGTGGGAGTTGACGACCAGTCGACGATCAGGGCGCACGACGCGGTGCGGGCGCCGGCGGAGACGGCGACGCCTGGTCTCGTGGTCATCTTCACCCGCGGGCAGCCTGCTTGCACGCCGATCCCGCTCGGCGGCGGCGCTGTCGCGCTCGGTCGCGCGCCGGCGGACGACATCGTGGTCGTCGAGGACGACCAGGTGTCGCGCCGGCACGTCCGCGTCTCCCTCCTGGCCCAGGGCATCGAGGTCACCGATCTCGGCAGCAGGAACGGCACCTTCGTCGACGGCAAGAAGGTAGAGAGCCAGGTCTACCCGGCGCTCCCGCGCGTGCTCCGCGTCGGGAGCACGCTGCTGCGCTTCACCGCGGACATCGCGCCGTTCCAGCGGGGCGGCGTCCTGGAGCACGAGGACGGGCTGGTCGGCCCCACGCTCCGGCAGACGCGCGAGAAGATCCAGCGCGCGGGGACGCGCGGCGACACGCTGCTGCTCACCGGACCGAGCGGCTCGGGCAAGGAGCTCGCGGCGCGCGCCTTCCACGCGGCGACCGGGAGCGGCGGCCCCTTCGTGGCCGTGAACTGCGCCGCGATCCCCGAGGGCCTCGCGGAGCGGCTGTTCTTCGGGGCGCGGCGCGGGGCGTACTCGGACGCGAACGCCGACGCCGAGGGCTACGTGCAGGCCGCGCACGGCGGCACGCTGTTCCTCGACGAGGTCGCGGAGCTCGACCCGTCGGTCCAGCCCAAGCTGCTCCGCGTGCTCGAGACGCGCGAGGTGATCGCGCTCGGCGACACGCGCCCGCGCAAGGTGGAGTTCCGGCTCTGCGCGGCCACCCTGAAGGAGCTCCAGGCCGAGGTCGCGGCGCGGCGCTTCCGGGAGGACCTCTACTACCGCATCGGCCGGCCCGAGGTGCGGATCCCGGCGCTGTCGGAGCGGATCGAGGAGCTGCCGTGGCTTGTCGCGGCGGAGCTCCGGCGCGACGGCGCGCGGCTCGCGCAGAGCGCCGCGTTCCTGGAGGCCTGCGCCCTGCGCGCGTGGCCCGGCAACGTGCGGGAGTTGCTCCGCGAGGTGCGGCAGGCGGGCCTCTCGGCGCGCGAGGCGGGGCGCGCCGCGGTGGAGGCGTCGGATCTAGCGCCGTCCGCGGGCCTCGACATCACGGAGGTCGCGCGGCGCACGCCGGCGCCGGTGGAGATGCGGCGGGTCGCCATCGAGATGGCGCTGCGGCGCGAGCAGGGGAACGTCTCGCGCGCGGCCCGCTCGCTCGGAATACACAGGAACCAGCTCCGCCGCTGGCTCGTCCGCAACGGCCTCGACGCGGCGTCGTTCGCTGGCGCGCGCACGCGCAAGGACGAGGAGCCCTCCGACGAGGACGCTGGCCGCCGCGAGCCGTCCTGAGTGGACGCCTCGTCCTTTTATCGACTCACCGGGTCACCGGGCCTCCGCAGCGCGGAGGACGGTGGGCTGTTGCAGTGAACCATGCGAAGGAGCCTCCATGAGCTCAGGAATCGGGCATCGAACCACGGATCTCTGCGATGAGCACCCGGACGTCCTCGTCGCCGACCCCATCTTCCGGGACTACGGCAGAGCGCGCCTGTTCCACGGGCGCGTCGCCACGGTCAAGGTCCACGAGGACAACGTGCTCGTCCGCAAGACGCTGGAGGAGCCGGGCGAAGGGCGGGTGCTTGTCGTCGATGGAGGCGGGTCCCTCCGCTGCGCGCTCCTCGGCGACAACCTCGCCGACATCGCCCTCCAGAACGGCTGGGCCGGGCTGGTCGTGTACGGCTGCGTTCGCGACGCGGAGGCGCTCGCCCGACTCTCGATCGGCGTGAAGGCCCTCGCGACGCACCCGCGAAAGAGCGGTAAAAAAGGCACGGGCGACCGCGATGTGCCCGTGACGTTCGCCGGGATCACCTATGTTCCCGGTGGATTCGTCTATGCCGATCACGACGGGATCCTCTACGCGCAGAAGCAGCTTGCCTGAGGCGCTCGTCCGCCGCGCGGGGCAAAAACGCACGTGGGCGAGCAATTTCGCCACACCTCCGGCGGGGTAAACCGCGGTCGTTGCTCCCAGGATTGCTGTGCTCGGCTCCGGCCGGGACGCGCGGACGTCGCGCGCTGCGTCGAAGCGCGCCGACTGGCGCGGCAGATGCATCAGGCCGGAACACGCGGAGCTACAAACACCTCGTACCTACGGGAGGAAAAAGAATGAGCAACATCACGTCCGACCTGAAGAGCGATCTGACCAAGAGCCTGGAGTCGCTTCAGACCCTGCGCGACGAGATCCGGGTCAGGCTCCACCTTGCTGGCATGGAGGCGAAGGACGCCTGGGGGAAGCTGGAGCCCACGCTCCTCGACGCCGAGAAGCTGGCCGAGGACGTCTCGGAGACCTCGCGGAACGCGCTGCGCGACATCCTGGAGAAGGTGAAGGAGTTCCGCTCGTCGCTCCCCTCCTGATCGCCTGGATCGAAGCGCGCTTCTCCGCGTGAGCGGCGCCGCTGGCGGCGTTCATCAGGGCCCCTGCTGGAGCGCTGGTGATCACCGCCAGCCTTGTTTTGTGGCCTTGCCTGGGGCGCGGCGCCGCCGGCCGCTCCGGCGCCCCGTCGCGCGGCCGGCGATGGATCACCCGCGCAGCGCCGCGGAAACGGCGCGCGCGACGTTGCCCCACCGGGGATCCGCGGCGCAGGCCGCGAGCCGCTCCCCCACCACGTGGGAGCGCCGGTGATCGAGGAAGCCGGGCGGCCGCGGGAAGGTCGTGAGCGGCGCGCGCAGGATCGTCTTCTCGACCTGCGCGAGCATCGCCGTGTTGTGGACGAAGCCGAGCCCGCTCTGGATGCCGGCGAGCGTGGCGCTCGGATGAGCGCCCCACGGCGGGACGACGGCCGCGTGCGCCGCGGCGGGCGCCTGGTTCACCGCGATCACGCCGTAGCGGAGCTCGAGCAGGGCGCGGTCGAGCGCGGCGGCGACGGCCGGGTCCTCCTCGCTGATCGGGTGCGCCACGATCGACGCGCTCAGGGTGCCCTGGAGCCTGTCGTTGCAGAAGCGCGTCGCCGCCTCCAGGAACTCCACCGGGTCGCTCGAGCCGACCTCGACGATCGAGAGGACGCCGCAGCGCGGCTCGGTCGAGAAGAGCGGCTCGTCGGCGTCCGATCCGGAGAGGCCCGTGATCAGCGTCCACGGGAGCTCGCCGGGCCCGGGCTCGCCGATGCGCACGACCCCGCGCGGCAGCGGCGCGTCGGCGGAGCCCTCGAGGCGCTCGCGCTCGAGCGGCGCGCGCCCGGCCGTGAGCGCGGCGTGCCGCGCCCCGGCCTGGGGGTGGGCGGGGCGCCGCGGGGGGACGGCGGCGAGCGCGCGGTGGAGCATCCGGAGGAGCAGCGCTCGCTGCACGAAGCCCCTGGGCAGCACGAGGACCTGCGCCTCGTGGGCGGCGAGCGAGGCGTTGCTCACGACCTGGCTCGCGAGGAGCCTGGCCTGGAACCAGAGCTCGTCCTCGCCGTAGAGCCACGGCGTCACGACGACCGGGGTGACGCCGCCGAGCGTGGAGGAGATCGGCTTGCCGAGCAGCCGCTCTCCCGATGCCCGCCGGAGCGCCTGCGAGGGGCCCGGCGGCCCCCAGACGAGCGCGTCGTGCGCGGCCGCCGAGCCGGCGACGTGGACCTCGGCGACGGCGGGGTGGCCTGCGAGGTAGGCGCCCGCGTCGGCGCCGCCGTACACGAAGCGGAGGAGCCCGCGCGCGACGAGCGGCGCGAGGGCGCGCTCGAGGAGGGCGCCGAGGGGCGCGCTGCGGGGGCTCATCGCGAGCGCCACGACCCGCCCGTCGACGAACAGCTTGTGGAGGGCGTCCCGGAGGGGGACGCTCGCGACGTCGTCCGCGCCGAGCACCAGCGCGACGCCCCCCTCGGGATCGCGCTGCTGGTAGAAGCGCGCTTGCCCTTCGCGGACGCCGGCGGGGGTCGCGCCGGGCAGCATCAGCGCGCGCGCGCGGACGGGCCCGTGGAGCGCGCTGTCGCGAAGACGCGCGGGGAACACCTCCACCTCGACGCGGCCGTCGGC